>JBKCPG010000406.1:0-3133 GCA_046309395.1 Cyanobacteriota bacterium
CCTCCATGCCATGGGCCACAAGCTCCCTCACCCCGTCGGGAGTGATGGCCACCCGTTGTTCATCGCGCTTGATTTCGGTTGGCACACCGATGGTGGCCATGGGGGCCGCCAGGTCGGGAAGGGCCATGGGCGGGCTAGAAACCAATGGATCCGACCACTGTGCCGGCTGAGGGACTGTTCCGCCAAGGAACCGCCGCGAATCGTCAAGGGCTGGGCGTGAGGGAGGAGACTGGACCGAGAGCGAACCCCGCGCGTGCCCAGTCCCTCCGGCCCCGTTTCGGTGCTCACGCTGCTGTGCATGGCCCATTTCCTGTGCGACTTCGGGCTGCAGAACGACAAGATGGCCAAGGAGAAATGTCAGGGCTGTGATCAAACCCTGCCCTGGGGCTGGTGGTTGACAGCCCACGGGGCGATCCACGGCCTGGCGGTGGGATTGCTGACGGGGGTGCCGCTTCTCGGCGCGGCGGAAATGGGCCTGCACGTGTTGATCGACCACAACAAATGCCGGGGGCGGATCAGCTTCACCACCGACCAAATCCTTCATCTGCTCTGCAAGCTGGGGTGGGTGGCGGCGCTGACGGCGATCTGAGGACGGTGGGAGACCAGCGGTGTGGCGAGGGTGTCAGGTGAGGGCGGCTGGAGGGGGTTGGATCATGGGGACGATCGCGCGCGCCCATGTCACTCCTCTTCCCCCCCCCGCGGCCCGAGCTGCTCCAGCAACTCCAGGCCTGGCTGGCGGAAGATCTGGGCCGGGGTGACCTCACCAGCGTGGCGGTGATCCATCGGGAGGGCAGGGCCCAATGGGTGGCCCAGCGAGACGGGGTGTTTTGCGGCGGCGTGCTGGTGGAGCCCCTGTTTCGCCTGCTGGATGGCCAGGCGCGGGTGGAGGGGCTCGTGGAGGAGGGCGCGCGGGTGAAGGCCGGGCAGCGGCTGCTGAGCCTGGCGGGAAACGCGGCGGCGTTGGTGGCGGGGGAGCGCACGGCGCTCAACCTGGCCATGCGGCTCTCGGGCGTGGCCACGGCCACCGCCGCCCTGGTGGCGGAGCTGGAGGGCACGGGGGTTCGGCTGGTGGACACGCGCAAAACCACCCCGGGGCTCCGGGTGCTCGAGAAGTACGCCGTGCGGTGCGGCGGCGGCACCAACCACCGCTTCGGGCTGGATGACGCCGCCATGCTGAAGGAAAACCATCTGGCCTGGGCGGGGGGCATCGGGCCGGCGGTAGCGGCGGTGCGGGCCGCGGCGCCTTGGCCCGCCAGGGTGATCGTGGAGGCGGAAACGGAGGGGGAGGCCCTGCAAGCCCTGAGGGCGGGAGCCGATGGGGTGCTGCTGGATGGCTTCACCCCTGTCGCACTGGCCGATCTGGTGCCGCGCCTGCGGCAGGTGAGGCCGGGGGCGGTGCTGGAGGCCTCCGGGGTGGCGCCCGACGCCCTGCGGGCCTATGCCGCCTCTGGGGTCGATCTGATCTCCACCAGCGCACCGATCACCCGCTCCAGTTGGCTGGACATTTCAATGCGCTACGAGGCGATTGTGGCTTGAGGGCTGTGGGGCTTGCCAACAGCCAATCTCCCCAACCGACCCAGCACTCAAGAACATGGGTGGTAATGAAGCCTTAAATTATAATAACGATAGAGATCGGCTTGTAGCTCCATCTGAATTTTTCGCTTAGACAACTAATGCAAATATCTTAAATGGGTTGGCGCCATGCCGATGCCGGTCGAGAACCCCGAATTCAACCTTGCCCCGCCTAACACCAAAGCAACGATACGTCCGATCCCAAGCTGGCATGGCTCCAAGCGCCTGAAAGCTCCCTGGTTCGCCATGCTCTTGAGCGGAGTTGTCGCGGGCATCTTCTTGAAGTCGATCCCAGCGATGGGGCAATCAGGCGCAGCCGATTTGTGCGTCTCTGTGCGGGGCTTGTGCGCCCCTCATCACCTCAAAACCTTGGAAGGCTTCCGCATGGCGATCACCCCGGGACAGTGGGACCAACTCCTGGCGAGTCGAGAGTTGCTGGAGCTGGCACCCGCCCTGCGCGGGGCTTCGGGAACCGTCACGGAGGCTATCCGGGGCGACCTGGCGGGACAGATTCTCGGCGGAATGGACACCGCGGGACGGCGATCGGCAGACCCAAGTCAGTTTGGTCCAAGGGGCCACCGTGAGCATGAAATGCCGCCAGGGGAGGGCGTGCTTCCCAAAAGCAACCGTGTCAGCGGCTCAGCGGGTGACATCAGCGACACCCTCAGATCAAACTCCAGGACCATCCCAAGCAATCGCTCATGGTCGTCCCTGGGAGGCAATCTGCCTGGAAACAACGCCCAGCCCAATAAAAAAGAGGGTACCGACGTCAGTGTCCCCAACACCGAAGGTGGCGTGACACGGGTGACCTCGGCAAATGGTCAAACGAAAATTGTTGAAACACGCTCTGATTCCCGTGGTGGGAGCACTCTCATTGTCACGGTTGTCAGAGAAGATGGCTCAACAAGTGTATCCATGGCCATGATCGATCCTTACGATCCACAACACGAATGGCTGTTTATGTCGCACCGCGATGGAGCTAGCGGACTTTTCGAGTACAAGGCTTACGAAACAACCGATTCCGGCAGCACCTGGTCCCCGCTCGCTCGGGGGAGGGATGTAAACCCCATCCCGCGAGATTTCCGCCGCAATGTTGACCCTGATGGCATTGGGCGCAGTTCCTATCCACCCGTGTGCGCGATCGCCAACCCAGACTGCGGCCGTCCTCTGCTCCTGAGCTACCACCGCCAAAAGCCTGGGGTGCTGGGACGCCCCGATGACGTCACAGGAGATCCAGTTCCGCGTTTGCGGACTGACCGCTTCGGCACAGTGGTGAATCCTGGCTTGGAACCGAGAGGTGGACATGGTGTGGGTTCCCCGGGGCGCTCGCAACGAAGCTTTGACGGTGGCAAATTGGTCAACCCCGCAAATGAACGCACAGGTGAGGGAAATCCTCCCAGCCCCTAATCCCCGCCTCCGACACTCCTTCGCACCAGGCGATTCCAGCCCTCTTAGCCATGGAATCGCCAAACAAATCCCGGCGCAGGCTCCTTACTCCGCTGGGATCCCCGCCACCCCGTCCAACTTCTCAGCATCCCTCCCGGGGGCTCGGGGGGGGATG
>JBKCPG010000407.1:0-15689 GCA_046309395.1 Cyanobacteriota bacterium
GATCCCCATGTCCCCCTCCTCTCCCCGCCCCCGCTGGGTGGCCTTGATCACCGGGGCGGTGTCGGTCCTGATCGGCCTGCTCTATTTGCTGATGGTGATCCTTTTGGACCGTTCCGGTCCCCTGCGTCCCCCACCGCCGGAGGCTTACGGGATCGGGGGGTCTCCGGTCGGGGTGGAAGCTGAGGGTCGTTCCGCCGCAGCGGCTCGACCACCCGCCGCAGGGCGGTCTCCAGGAAGTGGCGCAGGGCCCCTTCCCGCCGGTTGAGGTCGAACTGCCGCTGGAGCACCTCCTGCACCCCCCCATCGCCCCAGTCTTGGTTTTGCTGGAAGTAGGTGATGAAGCTGAGGCCCGCCACCCGGGTGAGCCAGGCCGCGGTGACGGCCTGAATGGCGCGGCTCACCAGCACCACCGGTAGTTGGAGGGTGAGGGCGCTGGTCAGGAGACCGACGCCGCCTTTGATCAGGCCCAGCCCCGCCAGGGTGCGTCCCACGGAGAGGGCCAAATCCTGGGCGGAGGCCCGGCTGAGCCCCACGCCGTACACCTTGCCGATCTCCATCACCATCTGGGCGTTGACGGCCGCCGTGCCCAGGAGGTCCACCCCGGGGAGGGGGGTCACCATGAGCACCCCGGCACCGATCCACATGTGGCGATCCACGATCCGTTCCGCGTCCCGCCGCCGTTGCCGATCCAGGAGCCGCCGGCTGGCCTCCCCCAAGTCACGGCACTGCATCAGGAGGTTGTCGGCGATGAGCTCCTCCCCCTCCGCGTGGAGCACCTCCGCGACGCGACGCACCAGCGCCTCCACCTCCGGATCGGGCTGATGGGGCCGTCCGCCCGGCATGGGCACGCTCTGGGGGGCCGAGCTGACCGCCACCACATCGTCGTTGTGGATCCGGCCGGCGGTTCGCCGCCGGAGCAAACCCAAGAGGCGCCGCTCCTCCCGCTCGCCGCGGAGATCGCACTTGTTGAGCACCAACAGCAACCGCTTGCCCACGCTGGCCAGCGTCTCGAACACCTCCCACTCCGCGGCCCGCAAATCCCCATCCACCACCAGCAGCAGAAGATCGGCCCGGGCGGCCCGCTGGCGGGCGGTCCGCTCCCGTTCCCGACCCTCCTGGCCCGCTTCCAGGATTCCCGGGGTGTCCTCCAAAATCACGGCCCGGGGGAGGCCCGCCAAACGGAGCCGATAGCGGGTGACCTCCCGGGTCGACCCCATGGGCGCCCCCACCGAGCCCACTACCTCCCGCAGCAGGGCGCGAATCAAGGAGGTTTTGCCCGTTGAGCCGGTGCCAAACACGGCGATCACCACATCGCCCCGCTCCAGCTCCGCCGTCATGCGCTCCCGTTCTTGCCGCAGGGCCTGGCGTTCCACCTCGTCACGCACCTGTTCGAGGGTTTGATCGATGGCCTCCAAGTTGCGGCTGGCCGCCTCCCGGCGCGTGCGCGCCCGCTCCGGGATCGCCGGGGCGCGGGTTTTCGACGGCCGGCCCAGGGCCTGGATCCAGGGCCAGGCGAGTTGCCCCAGGGCCAGCGCCACCGCGGCCACCACCACCAGCAACAGGGGGCCCACCAGCCATCCCGGGAGCCAGTAACTCAACTGCCAAAGCAACTGGTTGACACCCTGGAGCACCACACCCACCACCAGCAGCACCACCAGGGCGAGGGCGATCCAGAGCCAGAGGCGCGGGCGAGGCATCAGGGGCCGAGGGACGGGGTGGTCAACGGGAAGACGGGGCCGTGGCCTGGATGATCTCGCTCCAGAGCGTGGCGGCCAAGGCGCTGGTGGCTCGGCTGGGGGTGTTGTCATCGTTGCCCATCCAAATGCCCATCACCCATTGGCGTCGCGGATCGAAGCCCACAAACACCACATCGCGCCCGTCGTTGGTGGTGCCGGTTTTCCCCCCGACACCGGCATGGACGTAGGCGGCGGTGCCGGTGCCGCCGCTCACCACGGAGCGCAGCATGTCTTGAACGGTGCGGGCCGTGGCGGCCGACATCACCCGCCGTCCAGGCGATGGGGCCGATTTGTCCTTGGTGAGCGTTCCGCGGCAGCGGCTCTCCTCCCCCGAGGCGGGGCACTGCTCCCCGTCGGTGAGCTTGCGGATGGTGCTAGGCGCCTGCCAGAGCCCGTCATTCGCCACGGCGAGGTAGGCCGCGGTGAGTTCCAGCAAGGTGAGCTCACTTTGACCCAGCACCAGCCCTGGAACCGCTTGCAGCGGACTGGTGATGCCCATCTCCCTCGCCTTCCCCACCACCGACTCCAGGCCCACCTGACGGCCCAGGCGCAGGGCGGCGGTGTTGCTGCTGGTGGCCAGGGCCTGGCGCAGGCTGATCGTGCCCCCGCAGCCACTGTCAAACAACTGCCCCCGCCAGCGCAGGGGGCCGCAGGCGATGCCATCGCTGGGCCGCGCGCCCCGTTCAATCGCCACCACGTAGGGGATCAGCTTGAAGGCGCTTCCGGGCTGACGCAGCGCCAGCGTGGCCCGGTTGAACTGGCTTTGCCGGTAATCGCGGCCTCCGGCGATGGCCAAGATGCCCCCGGTTTTTTGATCGAGCACCACCACCGCCCCCTCCCGCACCCCAAGGGAGCGGCTGGCGTCAAGCCGTTGCCGCAGCAACCGTTCCACTGCGGTCTGGAGATCGGGATCGAGGTGGGTGTCGATGAGAAAGTTGCCCTCAGCGGCCACGTCCCGGCCCACCAGGTTCTCCAAATCGCGGCGCACCTGGTCGCTGTAGAAGGGTGCCGCCTGGCGTTGGCTTCCTCGGCAGGCGCCGCTGGCCAAACGGATCGGCCGTCTCCGGACCGCGCGGGCCTCATCGGCGGCCAGCCGACCGGAGGCGACCATTTTGTTGAGCACTCCGTTGCGGGCGGTCAGGGCCGCCGCGGGGTCGACGCAGGGGTCGTTCCCATTGGGGGAGGGAAGCAGGCCCACCAGGAGGGCGGCCTCGTCCGCCTCCAGCCGGGCGGCGGGCTTCTCAAACAGACGACGGGAGGCGTCCTCAAATCCCCACCCGGCCCCGAGGTAGACGCGATTGAGGTAGCTGAGCAGCAAATCGCGCTTGCTGAATCGGGCCTCCAACTGCAGGGCCACCAAGAGTTCCCGCCATTTGCGCTCCAGCGTCTCCCCCTGGCCCACCAGATCGGGGTAGAGGCTCCGGGCCAGCTGCTGGGTGATGGTGCTGCCCCCCTCCAGCACCCGTCCACCGAGAAGGTTGGTGAGCAGCGCCCGCCCCGTGCCGATGGGATCCACTCCGGGGTGCCACCAAAAGCGATTGTCCTCGCTGGCCAGCAAGGCATCCACCAGCACGGGCGGGTAATCCCGTAGCCGCCCCAATTCCCGGTGCCGTTGGTCCTCCGCGGAGGCCATCGGGCGCCCCGTCCGGTCGTAGAGCACCAGGGGACCCCGCACCCCCGCCAGGGAGCCATGGATGGGCGTGCGCAGGGCGGAGAGGGCCAGCACCGCCAGCGCCACCCCCGTGAGGGCCGCCACGGCGCCTCCGGCGCGCCCCAGAAGGCGCTGAACCCCGGGATGGGTCAGACGCTCAAAGCCCAGCTCCGGCAAGCCCCCCTCCTCCTCAGGGCCAAACCGCACCAGATCGCCGTGCCGAAGCACCAACCGCTGAATCCGGCGTCCTCGCCACCAGAGGCCATTGGTGGATCCGCGATCACTGAGCAGCCAGTGGTCGCCATGGCGCTCCAGCAGGGCGTGGTGCCGGCTGACGGCGGGATGGTCCACCGGCAGGTCGGAACTCCCGTCGCGACCGATCAGGTAGAGGGAGCCATGGAGCACCACCGAGCGGCGGGGCTGGCCTGGCACATGGAGCTCCACATGGGCCGGTGCCGAGGGACCGTGGCCGCCAGGGGCCCAGCGCCTGAGCCAGCCCCAGCCCCAGCTCTCAGCCATGGGTCTGGCCATCGGAGCCCTTCGAGCGGCTCAGGCGCGCGAGGAAACAGAGCACGGCGAGATTGATCGCCACGTCCGCCAGGTTGAACACGGGGAACTGGATGGGCACAAGCGCCAGGAAATCCACCACGGCTCCGAGGCGCCAGCGATCCAGACCATTGCCCAGGGCTCCCCCCAGCAGGAAGCCGAAGCCCAGGCCCTCCGCCAGTCCCCGGAGGGGTTGGCGGAGGATCCACACCAACACGGCCGCGCTCACCACCAGGCTCACCAGGGCCAGCCACCGCGGCGATCCGGTGAACAAGCTGAACGCCGCGCCGGTGTTGTAAACCAGCCGCAGGTTGAGCACACCTGGCCAAAACTCCCGGGGCTGGTCTGGTGGCAGGCTCTGGAGCGCCCAGCCCTTGCTGAGCTGATCGAGGGCCACCACCGCGAGGGCCACCACCAGGGCCAACCGGTTCCAGATCGAGGGACGACTCTTCGGGGCGACGCTCTTCACGTGGAGACCAGCAGAAGGCGCCGGAGCACCCAGGCCAACAGCCCAACGGCGCAACAGAGGAGGATCTGGGGAAGGATCGCCAGGCTGTAGCCCACCACCAAGGCGAGGGTGTTGCCTCCCCAGCGGCCCGCCAGGCTCCCTAACAGCAGATTGGCCAGGCCGCACAGCTGCATCACCAGCAATCCCAGCACAGCCGCCCCGGTGAGGGCCAAGGGCCCATCCATGCCGCTTTGACGCGCCAGCTTGCCGCTCAGCCAGGCGGCCGGCACAAAGCCCGCCAGGTATCCGAACCCGGGATCCAGCAGATAGCCCAGGCCCCCACCCTCATGGAACACCGGCATCTGGAACAGCCCCATGGAGAGGTAGGCCACCGCGGCGATCACGGCGGTGCGATGGCCACCCACCAGGGCGGTGAGCAGCAGGGCGGGCACCTGCAGCGTCACCCCCAGGGGACGCAGGCTCCAGCCAGCCGCCTCCGGGAAGGGGACCGCCGCGGACACCAGCCCCCCCGCCAGGATCAGCAACAGGCCGGCGATGGCGCCGGTCCAGGTGGCAAGGGCCCTTAACACGCTGATGAATGGAAACCGGCCCATCCTGCAGCAGGGCGCTCCCCCTGCAAAGTGGGGAACACCTGTCCCGAGCCGGGAGCCCCATGTCCACGCCAAGCCCAACTCCGCCGACTCCTGACCTGGGCGCCTCGGTGCGGCTCCATGGCCCGGTGCCCTACCTGAAAACAGCCGATCCCATGCCGATGCTGCGCCCCCCGGATCTGGTGGATTCCGAGGAGATCGGCGTGGTGCTGGAGCGGAGGGCTCGCGATCAGCTGGCGGTGCGTTTTCGCCGTGGCACCTTTCTTCTCTCGCTCTCACAGGTGGAGGTGGTGGTCAATCCCGAGGCTCCCGAGCGCTGAGGGGATGGTCGCTCCAGGCCCGCCGCGCCGCCTCCAGGGCCTCAGGGGGGCCCACCAGGCTGAGGCTGGGATGGCCTAACCAACGCCCCGCCGCCGCCTGGAGATCGGCGGGGCTGAGGTGCGCCGCCCGGGCCAGTTGGTGGTCGATGTGATCCGCCGGCAAGCCATGGCTCAGCACCAGGGCCAGGCGCTCCGCGAGCTGGGCGCAGGTTTGGCGCCCCATGGCGTCCTGTCCCCGATATTTCGCCAGGGCGAGCCCCAAGGCTTCAGGGGGGATGGGGCGCTCCAGGAGCCCTCGCCATTCATCCAACAGGCAGGAGGTGGCTTCCGCCGCCCGATCCGAGGAGGTGGAGAGGTGCACCACAAAAGGGGAGGGTCCGAACCGGGCCGGCAGGTGCGCCCCCACGTCGTAGGCCAGGCCCCGCTCCTCCCGCAGGGCCAGAAACAGCCGACTCGACATGCCCGCGCCGAGATGGGCCTGCAGCAGCCGCAGGGCCAAAGCGTCGGGATGGCCGAAGGGCACGGTGGCGGCCCCCAGAAGCAAGACCAACTGTTCGGTCTCCTCAGGCACCCAGGCGATCCCCCTCGGGGCCGGGGCGGGCCAGGGGGGAGCCTCCTGAGCCGGGGAGTTGACGTTCCAAGGCACCCGCCGCAGCGATTGGTTGAGGAGCTCCACCACCCCCTCGGGCGTGTCGCCACAAAGCACCATCACCGCCCCCTGGCCACCGAGCCGCTCCACCAGGGGCGCCAGGTGGGATCGCTCCAGGCGGGCCAGGTCGGATTCAACGCCGAGGGGATCGTGTCCGTAGGGACCCTCGCCAAAAAGCTGGTGGCGCAGCTGGTCGTGGGCCAGCTGAAAGGGATCCTCCCGCTGGCGTTGCAGGGTCTGCAGGTTGAGTTGACGCTCCAGGTCGACCTGATCCGTCCGCATCGAGGGCTCGCGCGCCATCGAGAGCAGCAGGGGAAGCAGCTCGTCCCCGTCCTCCGCGCCGCAGTGAAGGGCGAGGGTGAGAGCGTCTTCCGTGGCCTCGGCCCGCAGGGCGGCTCCAGCCCCCTCCACCCGATCGGCCAGGGCTTCGGCATCCAGCTCGCCGCAGCCGCGGGTCATCAAACCGGCCAACAATTGGTGGGCGCCCCGCTGGTGGAGCGGATCGGCGCCGCTCCCCCCGCGAATCACCAGCCTGGCGGCCAGCACCCGGGGCCCGGGCCGGCGCACCAGCACCAGGGGCAGGCCACCCTCCAGGAAGACAGGCTCCAGATCCATCGACAGAGAGGGGCTCATGCCGGCACCGCCTCCAGCACGCAAGCCCGCTGGGGATCCAGGGAGGCCAGCGACTCAAGCCGCAGCCGTTCTGGCGTCCAGAGGCCCAGCATCTCCAGGGGAGCGGCCAAGGAGAGATCGCGACCCCAGAGGCGGGAGCTGCCAATCAGGCCCGCCACGCCGGAAGGGGCCTCAAGGCCAAAGCGATAGCTGTTGGCCACCAGCCGCTGGGCCCGGTCCCATTCCTCCCGCCCGATGGGCTCCTCCATCACCTCGCCCCACACCGCGCGAATCCCCTCCCGCACCTTGGCCAGATCCTCCTTCCCGCACACCGCCTCCAGCAGGGCCAAGCTGCCGCACTCCATGGCGTGGAGATCGAGATCGATGCTCTCCACCACCCGCAATTCCTCCCGCAGCCGCTCCACGAGGCGGGACCGCCGGCCCTCCGCCAGCACCGTGGTGGCCAGATCCGCTCCCATCACGGCCTCCAGGTCGTGGGCGGGGGGTTGCCACCAAGCCATGAGCAGCCGGGCCGCCTCCAGCCTGGGCAAGGCCAGCTGATGCTCCCCCGGTCGCACCCGAAGGGGGGGAAGGGAAGGGGGATCGGGACAGGGCGCGAGGGCGGCCAAAGGGCCCTGGCTGGCATGGGTCAGCAGGGACGGATCCACGGCTCCGGAGAGGGCCAGCACACACCGCCCGCCGCCATAGAGCCGGCCGTGAAAGGCCGCCATCGCCTCGGGCTGATGGGCGAGAAGGTCTTGGCGTTTGCCGAGGATCGGGAGGCTGTAGGGATGGCCGGGACAGGCCAGCTCCAGCAGGCGTTGAAGGGCCATCTCCTCGGGCTGATCCTCACTCTGGGCGAGTTCCTCCAGCACCACTTGCCGTTCCATGGCGAAGGCCTGGGGCTCGATCTGGGGAGTGAGCACGAGCTCCAGCAGAAGATCGAGGGCCTGGGGCGCGGCGTCGGGATGGATCAGCACGTGGTAATGCACATCATCGAAACCGGTGGCGGCGTTGCTGCTGCCGCCCAGAGCCTCAATCCGCAGGTCGAACTCCCCCGGCGCGAGTTGGTCGCTCCCCTTGAACACCATGTGCTCCAGGAAATGGGCCATGCCGCTCTCCGAGGGGCCCTCGAAGACACTTCCGGCTCGACACCAAAAGTCGAGACACACCAACGGGGCGTCGGGAATGGCGAGGCTCACCAGCCGCGCCATGTTGGCCAGGCGAAGGGAGCTGGGCTCAGCCAGGGCCGGCAGCAACGTGACGCAACATCCTCCGTTTTGACTCATCGGCGCATGGCAGGATCGCCATTCTGCTGGCCCCTGGTCCCCGCCGATGAGCCAGGTCTCCGCCCCCGAGGCCCCCACCGAAGGCGTCCATCCCCTGGTGGACGCCCTAGCCGCACGCATTCGCCTCGCGCGAGAGGGGCTCCCCGGCCTCCAACCCCTAGCCCTCGATCCCGCGTTGGAGGCCATCAGCGGCAGCCTCGACGGCGAGCGTCTGTTCATCCGCAATGAGCTCCATCGGAGTCAGGGCCTGCGCAAGCTGCATCTGGAGACCGCCCGGCTGGGGGCGGGTCTGCGGATTCTTCACTGTGTGTTCTTCCCCGACCCCCGCTACGACCTGCCGATTTTCGGCGCCGACATCGTGGCGGGCCGCGGCGTGGTGTCGGCGGCCATCGTGGATCTCTCGCCCGTGAGCGCCAAGCTCCCCGACGCCTTCGCCAGCGCTCTGGCCGAGCGTCCACGCCCCCCCTTTCGTGAGATCCGGGACCTGCCGCCCTGGGGCTCGATCTTTTCCCCCCATGTGCTCTTCGTGCGCCCCCATTCCGCCGAGGAGGAGGGCTGGTTCATTGAGGAGGTGGCCAGCGCACTGGAGCTGCTGGCCGCGGTGAGTGGCCGCACCCAGCCTCAGTCCTGGGAGGATCCGGCTACGGTGGCACGCTGGGAAGGGCAGCTCCGCTATTGCCAGCAGCAGAAACAAAACGACAAGACCCGCCGGGTGCTGGAGAAAGCCTTCAACCCGGAGTGGGCGAACACTTACATCGAGACCCTTCTCTTCGACGACCCCCTCCGCCCGGGCCCATCGACGGAGATCTAGGGCCCACCTCGGCGAGTCGTTCGGGAGGCTGGCCCGGGGGGGCCTGGACCGTGGCCCTGGCGGCCGCCCTGGCCGGATCGGTCCTCACCCTGGGGAGCCTGGTGGCCACCCGCCAGCTGGCGCTCCCCCATCGATCCCCTCCAAAGACGACGGCACCCCCGGCCAAGCCCCAACCCCAGCGAACAGCCGAGGCGGTCGCCGCCCTTGGGCGCCTGCGGCCGGCGGGAGACATCCGTGTGCTGGCGGCCCCCATCGCCGGAGTGGGCGGCAGCCCTCGGCTCACCCACCTGCTGGTGAATGAGGGGGACCGGGTGCGGGAGGGCCAGTTGCTGGCGCGTTTTGACACCGGCCCCACCCTGGAAGCCGAGCGACGCCTGATCGGCGCCCGCCTGGCCAATCTGGCCCGACGCTTGCGCGTGCAGCAGCGGGAACTCAACCGCTATCGGCAGCTCACCACCGCCGGCGCCCTCAGCGCCGATGAACTCGATCGGCGCGAGCAGCAATACCTCCAACTCCTCGGCGAGTGGCAGGTGGCCAGGGCTGAGCTGGAGCGGGTGGGGGCCGATCTGGCCAACACCGAGTTGCGCGCCCCCATGGATGGCACCGTGCTGCGGGTGGTGGCCCGGGTGGGGGAACGCCCCGGCGACAAGGGAATCCTGGAGTTGGGCGCCAGCGAGCGAATGGAGGCCCTGCTGGAGGTGTACGAAAGCGATATCGATCGGGTGCGCCCGGGCCAGTCGGTGCTGCTCACCAGTGAAAACGGAGGGTTTGAGGGCACGCTCAAGGGCAACGTCCTTCGGATCAGCCCCCAGGTGCGGCAGCGGGAGGTGCTCTCCACCGATCCCAGTGGTGATGTGGACGCCCGCATTGTCGAGGTGAGTGTGGGGCTGGCTCCAGAGGATGCCTGGCGGGTGCGCGCCCTGACGGGCCTCAAAGTGATCGCCCGCCTTCAGCCATGAGCCTGCCCATGCCGTGGCGGGGTTGGCGCATCCCCCTGGCCTGGTTGCTCCTCACCCGCCAGCCGGCCCGGTTGGCGGTGGCCCTGGCCGGGATTTGTTTCGCGGGCATTTTGATGTTCATGCAGCTGGGCTTTCGCGATGGACTTTTCGATGCCAGCATCACCCTCCACAAGTTATTTGACGCCGATTTGGTGGTGTTGAGTCCCCGCAGCATCAGTTCGGTGTCGATGGCGGGCTTTCCCCGGCGGCGTCTGGTGCAAGCCATGGCCGATCCCGCCGTGGCCGGCACGACGCCCGTGCACTGGAACCAACTCCTCTGGCGCAATCCCCAAACCCGTGCCACCCGCTCGATCCTCACCCTGGGATTCGAGCCGGATGATCCGTTGTTTGTGCCCAGCGCCCTGGGGGAAGAGGCCAAATTGCTCACCCTGCGGGGCCGGGTGCTCTTTGATGAGCGATCCCGCCCGGAATACGGGCCCATCGCCCGCTGGTTGCGGGAGGGGCGCGTGGTGGAGACGGAAGTGGCGGGCAAACGGGTGCGGGTGGCGGGCTTGGTGTCGTTGGGGGCCTCCTTCGGGGCGGACGGCAACATGCTCACCAGCGGTGAAACATTCCTCCAGCTGATGCCGAATACTCCCCCCGGGAGCATCGAGCTCGGGTTGATTCGCCTGGTGCCAGGAGCGGATGCCGCTGAGGTGGCGGAGCGTTTGCGCCGCCAGTTGCCCAAGGATGTGGTGATTTACAGCAAGGCGGGATTTCAGGAGTTTGAAAAAAATTATTGGCGCGGCAGCACGGCCATCGGCTTCATCTTCACCTTGGGAGCCGCGATGGGTTTTGTGGTGGGCTGCGTCATCGTCTATCAGATTCTTTACTCCGACGTCAGCGATCATCTGCCCGAATACGCCACGCTCATGGCCATGGGCTATCCCCTCACCGATCTGCTGGCCGTGGTGGCCCGTGAGGGGTTTCTCCTGTCGGTGCTCGGGTTTGTGCCGGCCTGGCTGGCGGGTCAGGGGCTCTATGTGCTCGTGCGCAAAGGCACCAACCTTCCCGTGTACATGGACACGGGAAGGTCGCTGGTGGTGCTGGCCATGATTTTCACGATGTGCATGGCCTCGGCGCTCCTGGCGATGCGGAAGCTGGCCGATGCCGATCCGGCCGAAATCTTTTAAGCCATGGCGGTCTCCCCCACCCCAACGGCCGGAACCTTGACGGATCCCTTCCCCTCAGTGGAGGTGCGGGGCCTGAACCATTGGTTTGGCCGGGGGACCACCCGCCGCCAGGTGCTCCAGGGCGTCGATCTGGAGATCCAACCGGGTGAGGTGGTGTTGCTCACGGGCCCGTCCGGCTGCGGCAAAACCACCCTTCTCACCTTGGTGGGAGCCCTGCGCCAAGTGATGGAGGGATCGGTGCGGGTGCTGGGTCAGGAGCTGGGAGGGTGCCCCCGGGGCGAGCGGCAGCGCCTCCGACGGAGCATCGGCATGATCTTCCAGGGCCACAACCTTCTGCGCTGCCTCACGGCGGAACAAAACGTGCAGATGGGCTCGGATCTCCTGCCAGGCCTCTCCTATCGCGCCCGCCGTGATCGGGCCCGCCAGTGGTTGCGGTCGGTGGGATTGGAGGACCACATGGGCAAGCTTCCCCACGACCTCTCCGGCGGGCAGAAACAGCGGGTGGCCATCGCCCGCGCCCTGGCGGCCCAGCCCCGCCTGCTCTTGGCGGACGAACCCACCGCCGCCTTGGATCGTCGCAGCGGGCGGGATGTGGTGCAGCTGCTGCAAACCCTGGCCCGGGAGCAGGGCTGCGCGGTGCTGATGGTCACCCACGACCCCCGCATCCTGGATGTGGCCGATCGCCTGGTGCACATGGAAGACGGACGGCTCTGGAATGGTGAGGAGGCCCTGGTGGGCTGAGGCGGGCCAGATCCCCGACCTAGGGCCGCGGGTTCATTGGGTAGGCTTGTTGTTTCTCGTTCAGACGCACCTCGCGCATGGCCAAACGCCGGAATCTCAAGAAAGAAAAACAGGAGCGCAATCGCGCCTACGCCCGCAAATTCAAGAAGCGCAAGCTCCGTAACGACGGCCGTGGCGAAGGGGCCGGCAATGGCGTGACCGGCACCGCCAGCAACGGCGGGGCCGCCGACTGATCCGCCTGTCCGTTGCCGCTCCCCCGGGAGCTTTTGGCGGGGGGGATCCCGGGGATCCCCCCTTTTCCGTGCAGGCCCCAGCCATGTTTCTCAGCGTCGTCATCCCCACCTACAACCGCCTGCCCATCCTCCAGAAGTGCCTGCGCGCCCTGGAAGAGCAAGTGCTCGAACCGCCGGTGAAGCGCTACGAGGTGGTTGTGGTGGACGATGGTTCCAGCGATGACACCGTGCCCTGGCTTCAGGCCCATCGCGAGGCCTTCCCCCATGTGCGCCTGTTCAGCCAGGAACATGGCGGGCCGGCCCAAGGCCGCAACCGGGGGGTGGAGGAGGCCCGCGGAGAGGTGATCGTGTTCATCGACTCCGACCTGGTGGTGACGCCCAGCTTTCTGGCCCGCCATGCCCAGGAATTGGAGGCCGCGTGGCGGAAACGGGGGGATCGGCTCTGCTTCACCTACGGGGCCGTGATCAACACGGCCAATTTCGATCAGCCCACCAGCGAGCCCCACAAACTCACGGATTTGTCGTGGGCCTACTTCGCCACGGGCAACGTGGCCATCGATCGCCAGCTGTTGGAACGGGCGGGGTTGTTTGACACCACCTTCCATCTTTACGGCTGGGAGGATCTGGAGCTGGGAGAGCGCCTGCGCCAGATGGGGGTGGTGCTCGTGCGGGCTCCCGAGGCGGTGGGCTACCACTGGCATCCGGCCCTCACCCTGGAGCAAATCCCGGACCTGATCCGGGTGGAGCGGGAGCGGGCCAGGATGGCCCTGGTGTTTTTCCGCAAACACCCCACCCGCCGAGTGCGCGCCATCATCCAATTCACCTGGCTCCACCGTCTCCTCTGGGAGCTGCTCACCCTGGGCGGGCTCCTGAACGAACGCAGCCTGAAACCCCTCCTGGCCTGGCTGCTGCGCCAGGGTCAAGCACGATGGGCGATGGAGCTGCTGCGCTTGCCCCTGAACCGCCTGGGCGTGCGGGAGCTCTTCAGCGAGGCACGCCGCCAGGGCTTCAGCTGACCGTTTGGTAAGTTGGTTAGGTACATCCCATCCGCACACCTGCATGTTTCGGGTGATGATCGCCATTTGGGCGGCATCCCTGGCAGGTGGAGGCCAACCCGAAACCCAAACCCATGGCTGTCGTCACGCTCGCCGAGATGATGGAGGCTGGTGCCCATTTCGGCCACCAGACCCGTCGTTGGAACCCCAAGATGTCGCGCTACATCTATTGCGCGCGCAATGGTGTTCACATTATTGATCTTGTGCAGACCGCCGTCTGCATGAACAACGCCTACAAGTGGATGCGCAACGCCTCGCGCAGTGGCAAGCGTTTCCTCTTTGTTGGCACCAAGAAGCAGGCCTCCGAGGTGATTGCCCAAGAGGCCACCCGTTGTGGCGCCGCCTATGTCAACCAGCGTTGGCTGGGGGGCATGCTCACCAACTGGAGCACCATGCGCGCCCGCATCGATCGTCTGAAGGATCTGGAGCGGATGGAGGCTTCCGGGGCCATCGCCATGCGGCCCAAAAAGGAAGCCGCCGTGTTGCGCCGCGAGCTGGATCGTCTGCAGAAGTACCTGGGCGGCTTGAAATCGATGCGTCGGCTGCCCGATGTGGTGGTGTTGGTGGATCAACGGCGGGAAACCAACGCGGTACTGGAGTGCCGCAAGCTCGACATTCCCTTGGTGTCGATGTTGGATACCAACTGCGATCCCGATCTCTGCGACGTCCCCATCCCCTGCAACGATGACGCCGTCCGTTCGGTGCAGCTGGTGCTCGGGCGTCTGGCGGATGCCATCAATGAGGGCCGCCACGGCTCCCAAGACCGCGGTGAGGAAGAGGGCTGAGGCCCCTTCCTCCACCTCCCTCGCTTCCCGACTGTTGTTTGCTCCCTTCCACCCCTCCCATGGCTGAGATCAGCGCCAAGCTCGTCAAAGACCTGCGCGACAAAACCGGCGCAGGCATGATGGATTGCAAGAAAGCTCTGCAGGAATCCGCTGGCGATCCCACCAAAGCCGTGGAGTGGCTGCGGCAAAAAGGCATCGCCAGCGCGGAGAAAAAATCCGGCCGCACCGCCGCCGAGGGCATCGTGGGCAGCTACATCCACACCGGGGGCCGGGTGGGCGTGCTGGTGGAGGTGAACTGTGAGACAGACTTTGTGGCCCGGGGAGACCTGTTTCAAGAGCTGGTGCGCAACGTGGCCATGCAGGTCGCCGCCTGTCCAAACGTGGAATACGTCAGCACCGAGGAGATTCCGCCCGAGGTGGTGGAGCGTGAGAAGTCGATCGAAATGGGGCGCGACGATCTGGCGGGCAAGAAAGATGAGATGAAGGCCAAGATCGTGGAGGGCCGCATCGGCAAACGGCTCAAAGAGCTGGCCCTGCTCGACCAGCCCTACATCCGCGACGGCTCCCTCACGTTGGGCGAGCTGGTGAAGCAAACCGCTGCGAAAACAGGAGAAAACATCCGCGTTCGCCGCTTCACGCGCTACACCCTCGGTGAGGGGATTGAGGTGGAGCGGGCCGACTTCGCCTCTGAAGTCGCCGCGATGGGCAAGGCGGCCTGAGGTGGGCGAGCCTGGGGGTTACGGCACCCATCCCCTGGGGGCCCTCCAGGCCAGGCTGGATCAGCAAATTCCCCATCTCTACCGGGATCTTGCCCTCTACCTGCAGGTGCTGCGCGAGGTGCTCCCCATGAGCCTCGATCAGGCCTGTTCCCACTTGGCCACCCAGGTCTATCCGCGGCGTTACAACCGCATGCGTCCGCTGGCCCGCCGCCAGCTCCACCGGCGGTTGAAAACCCTGTTGCGCCTGTGTTGCTCGTTCCTCACCGTGGAACAACTGCTCAGCCTGGCCAGCCAAATCACCCGGGAGCGCCAACGGCTGGCCCTCAGGGAGCAGGCCAACCTCCTCCGCCGTCTCGAAGAGGAGATGGGCACCCCCCCAGCCGAGGAGGGGGGAGCGCGGACTCCCTCGGGTGGCGGGGCCCTGCCATCCGGGTCCATTCAGCTCAACCTCTCTCCGCCGCTGACGGGACCAGCTTTTTCCTTCCCCTTCCCCCTGCATGGTCCCGTCTCTCCGGCTGGAGCCAGCCCCGCGGGGGAGGAGGAGGTTGAGGCGGATTCCGCCTCCGATGGCCTGCCACCGGAATTGATCGCCGCGCTGGATGACGCCTCTGAGGATCTGGAGACCCCCTGGTCGGATGGCCAACTGCCCCGCGATCCGGTGCTGTTGATTCACTGCCTGGAGTGCCTGGATGTCGCCCTCGGCCGCCGGCTGCGCAACCTCTCCCACAGTGTCAACGTGGAGCTGCTCAGGGCCGGCCTGACGGCCGGCTTGCTTCCCGTGCCCGTGCTGGACGCGGTGCTCAACGGACAGATCGAACCCCAGGGGGCCCCGGCCAACCTCCTGCGCTTGCCCTTCCTTCCCGCGGACAAAGCCTTCCCCCACCAGGCCCCCATGGGGGTGCTTCTGCGCACGGTGGACCTGGAGATGGAGCAACCCCGCCTTCGCACCTGCCGCCGCCGCCTGCTCCGCCACCGCCAGGAGATCCTCAAAATGGCCGAGAGTTCCCATCGCCTGCAGCGTCGACTCCAGGCCCACCACGCCGAACGCCTGTGGCGTCACGACAGCCAGCTGAACCCTCCCGAGGGAATCTGAGCCCCACGCCGCCAGGCTTGCGGGCTTGGTGCGATCCCCTGCACAGGGCGGCCCGGCTGGAGGCGGATCGGGGCTTCGGCGATCTCCAGGGGCGGGCTGACACCTTCAGTGGCTTTGTGTGCCGCACCCTCAGCCAGCCCCCTGAGGGCTTGAACAGCGAGGATCAGCGGCGGCTGGAAACCCTGCGCCAGGGCTTCAGCCGCTACGACCAGTTGAGCGCCGCCAGCCGCCAGCGTCTGGTGTGTCAGCTGCGCCAAGG
>JBKCPG010000408.1:0-3450 GCA_046309395.1 Cyanobacteriota bacterium
GGGTGGCTGAGGGGGAGGAAGGGAGGGCGGAAGCCCTTGTGCTGGTGCTCACCACTGAAGCCAACCTGGAGCGGGCCGAAGGCCTCGCCGAGGCCCTGCTCGCGCGGGGGCTCGTGGCCTGCGTCTCCCTGGCGCCGGTGATCTCGCGCTACCGGTGGCAAGGCCGTGCCACCCGGTCGGAGGAAGCGCAGCTGCTGCTCAAAACCCACCGGCCCTGCCTGGAGGCGCTCTATCAAGCGGTGATGGAGCTGCACAGCTACGACACCCCGGAATGGATCGTCCTGGAGGGGCACACCCGCGGGCCCTACGGTCTGTGGTGCGCCGAGCAGCTCGCCAACCCTGACCTCAAGGGAGATGGTGGGCCACCAGCTCCGGGAGGGAGCACAACGGGCGAGGGCCCAGCTGGGTGACCACCTGGCCGGCGCAGAGCGACCCGAGACGGCCACAGCGCTCCAGGCTCTCGCCACGGGTGTAGCCATAGAGGAACCCCGCCGCGTAGAGATCACCGGCTCCCGTGGTGTCCACGAGGTCGCCCAGGTGGAACGGGGCGATGGGCAAGCTCCGCTCCTCGCTCAACACCAGGGACCCCAGGGCGCCGCGGGTGAGGGCCGCCACCCGGCAGCGGCCGCGAATCTGATCCGCCGCCTCCTCGAAGCTGTTGGCCTTGTACAGGGAGGTGATCTCCATCTCGTTGGCGAACAACAGGTCGACATGACCATCCACCAGCTCCTGGAAGCTCTCCCTGTGGCGGTCGACGCAGAAGGCATCCGAAAGCGAAAGGGCCACCTCCCCGCCGCTCGCTCGCGTCACCTCAGCGGCGGCGATGAAGGCCTCCTTGGCCTCGTCACTGTCCCAGAGGTAGCCCTCGAGGTAGAGCACCTTGGCTTGACGCACCAGATCCAGATCCAGATCGGCGGGGTGAAGATTCACCGAAGCCCCGAGATAGGTGCACATCGTGCGCTGGGCATCCGGGGTGACCAGGATCAAGCAGCGGGCCGTGGACGGACCGGAAGTGGCGGCTGGAGTCTCAAAATGGGCTCCCACGGCGCGGATGTCGTGGGCAAAGATGCCCCCCAGCTGGTCGTCACGCACCCGACCGATGAAGCCAGCCTTGCCCCCCAGCTGGGCGAGGCCCGCCAAGGTGTTGGCCGCCGAGCCCCCGGAGGTTTCCATACCTGGCCCCAAGCTGGCGTACAGGCGTTCCGCTTGGGACTGGTCGACCAAGGCCATGGTGCCCTTCGTGAGCCCGTGATCCTCCAAAAACGACTCGTTGGTTTGGACGAGAACATCCACGATGGCGTTGCCGATTCCCACCACATCGAAGGGCTTGGTGGTTGGGGAGGGCATGGGAATCAGGGAGAAACAACGGAGAGGGCGAGGGGGGCAAGGCGCTGACCCCTAGACATTGAGCAGGGCCCGTTTGGGTCCATGGATGGGATCCTCCACCACGATGGTTTGATCCCGCTGGGCCCCCAGGGACACAATGGCGATGGGCACCTCCATCAGCTCGGCCAGGAAACGCAAGTACGCCATGGCGGCGTCGGGGAGATCCTCCAAACGCCTGCATTGCGCCGTGGAACATTGCCAGCCAGGGAGGGAGACAAACGCGGGGCGACAGCGGGCGAAATCTTCGGCGCTGCTGGGGAAATACTCGATGCGCTCCCCATCCAGCTCGTAGGCCACACAGACCTGAATCTCATCCAGTTCATCGAGCACATCGAGTTTGGTGATGGCCAGACAATCCAGGCCGTTCACCTGAACCGCGTAGCGGCCGATCACGCCGTCAAACCAACCACAACGGCGGCGACGCCCAGTGGTGGTGCCAAACTCCCCTCCTCGATCACAGAGGTGGTCGTTCAAACTTCCCTCCAACTCCGTTGGGAAGGGGCCCTCCCCGACCCGGGTGGTGTAAGCCTTGGCCACACCGATCACCCGGTCAATCAGGGTGGGGCCCACCCCGGCGCCGATGCAGGCCCCTCCTGAGACGGGGTTGGAGGAGGTGACATAGGGGTAGGTGCCGTGGTCGAGATCGAGCAAGGTGCCCTGAGCCCCCTCAAACAGGATGTTTTTCCTGGCCCTTGCCGCCTGATGGATCACCCGCGTGCAGTCGACCACATAGGGGGCCAATCTCTGGCCATAGGCGGCATATTCCTCGATCACCGCCTCCGGATCCAGGGGCTCCAGGCCGTACACCTTTTCCAGGAGGTGGTTTTTCTCGGCGAGGGGACCCAGCAGGCGGTCCCGCAAACGCTCGGCGTTGAGTAGATCGATGACCCGAATGCCGTTTCGCTCCGACTTGTCGGCGTAGGTGGGACCAATTCCCCGACCTGTGGTCCCGATCCGTCGGTCTCCACGACGCTGCTCCAGGGCCTGATCCAGGAGCCGGTGGTACGGCATGGTGACATGGGCGGTCGAGGCGAGCTTCAGCCCAGAGGGGCTGATGCCATAGGACATGAGCATGTCGAGTTCTCCCAGCATCACGCGGGGATCAACCACGGTGCCCGAACCGATCAAGCACACGGTGTCGGGATAAAGAATGCCAGAGGGAATGAGATGGAGTTTCAGGACACGATCGTCGACAACAATCGTGTGGCCGGCATTGACACCCCCCTGATAGCGAACGACAACGTCAGCGGATCGGCTCAGCAGATCAGTGATTTTGCCCTTGCCCTCATCCCCCCACTGTGCACCGATGACGACAACGTTAGCCAAGGACATCGCGGCCTTGAGCCGCTTTCGAGCACAAACAACGAGGTTTTCAGAGAGGGGGGACTTCCGTCAAAACATCGCCGCCTTTTGTCACAAGAACGGGGAACTTCCCTCAAGCCCCCCTGCTGGCGTTCGCCGCGGCCTGCTCCAACTCCTTGCGCACCCGGCCGCGAAGGGCGTCGGGCAGGGGGCGGTTGGCATAGCTCGCGTAATGGCTGGCCAGGGAATTGAGGGCCGTTTGCATCGTGGTGAACGAAGAGAGGCCATTCACCGCGGGCCGGGGCCGGTAGCGCGCCATGTAGTCGTTGATCAGGGCACGGGCCTGTGTGACCGACTCCCGAGCCCCCGGATCCTCGGGTGACAGGGCGATGGTGGTCAACAAGGTCTGGGTCACGGTGGCGGTGTCGGCCACGTAGTTGCCGCTCAGCAAGCCGCCACCGCCGCAGGCGGTGAGGCCGAGGCAAAGGGCCAACGCCAGAGCGATCACAACGGGCCTGAGGCGTTGAACCAGCCGAGCGAGGGGGAGGATGGCCTGGCGGGCCATGCCAAAAATGGGGCGCGAGACTGCGGCCATGACAAGGAGGCAACCCGGAAATCCTACGGGGCTCCTCCCTCAGCCCTCTCCAGAATTCCCCGCGCGCTCCGCGCCCACCCGTTCCTCCAGCCAGAGGGAGGCCTCCTGCACGCCCATCTCCAGGGGCTCCCCACCGCGACGGGCCACCACCTCCACCCGTCCAGAAG
>JBKCPG010000409.1:0-3678 GCA_046309395.1 Cyanobacteriota bacterium
GGGCGGAGGGCTCGGGCGAGGGTGGAAGCTGGGGGAAGGCCAAGCCTCCCAAGACGATCCGATGAATGGCTTAAACCCTAGCGATGTTGGCGAAAGTCTCCAGTGGCCAATGCCACAGCCTTGGCCGCTCCACCGCACCCCCCTGCGCCTGGGGGTGATGGCCTCGGGGGAAGGGAGCAATTTCGAGGCCCTGGTGGAGGCCACCCGCGGCGGACCGCTCCAGGCCAGCGTGGAGCTGTTGGTGGTGAACCGGGAGACCTGTGGCGCCAGCGGGCGTGCCCAGCGTCTGGGGGTGCCCTGCCGCTGGATCGACCATCGCGCTTACCCCACCCGGGAAGACTTGGATCAGGCGCTCATTGAGGCCTTCCGGGAAGCCCAAGTGGAGCTTGTGGTGATGGCCGGTTGGATGCGCATTGTCACCCCGCGCCTGGTGGACGCCTTTCCCGATCGTCTGCTCAACATCCACCCCTCCCTTCTGCCCAGTTTCCGGGGGCTGGACGCCGTGGGTCAGGCCCTGGCCTCCGGGGTTCGCATCAGTGGCTGCACCGTGCACTTGGTGCGGCCAGAGGTGGACAGCGGCCCGATCCTGGCCCAAGCGGCGGTCCCCGTCCACGCCGAGGACGACGCCCACACCCTGGCCGCCCGGATCCACAGACAGGAGCACCGCATCCTTCCATTGGCGGTGGCCCTGGCGGCCCAACGGCTCGCTCTCTCCGCGGGGGAACCGGCGGCGATGGGGCGAGACGGGGCTCAGGGATAAAAGGGCAACAGGGGCAAGCCCATGTCCTGAGGCAGACCGGCCATCAGGTTGAGGCATTGGACGCCCTGGCCCGCTTGGCCCTTGATCAGATTGTCAATCGCGCTCATCACAATCAGCTGGCCCGTCCGTTGGTCGACCTGCACAGAAAGCAGGCAGCGATTGGTGCCCCGCACCCACTTCGTGGCGGGATAGGTGCCCACGGGCAACACCTCAACCCCAGGACTCTGCCGATAGGCGGCCCTCACCAAGGTGGAGCAATCGTCGGCGGTGAGGCCCGGATCCCTCAGACGGGCATAGACCGTGGCCAGCAACCCCCGCACCATGGGAATCAGATGGGGAGTGAACTGCACGAGCAGGGGATGCCCGCACGCCTGGGCGCACTGCTGCTCAATCTCACTGGTGTGACGGTGGCCGATCACGCCATAGGGGGCCACGGCTTCCCCGGCCTCCGCGAGCAACAGGTTTTCCTTGGCGGCCCGTCCACCTCCGGAGGTGCCGGTCTTGGCGTCAATCACGATTCCATTGAGCTCAATCAGGCCCTGGCTCAAAAAGGGCATGAGCGCCAACAGGCTGGCCGTGGGGAAACAGCCGGGCGCGGCGATCAGGCGAGCCTGGGAGATGCGCTGGGCGTCCCATTCCACCAAGCCATACACGGCCTCCTCGCAGAGGTCGGCGTCCTGGCGCGGGTGGTTGCGCGCCTCGCCGCTGTAGACCTCCTTCCACTGGCTCAAGGAGCGATAGCGATAGTCGGCGGAGAGATCCACCACCCTCACCCCCCGCTCCAGCAAGGGAGGAACGAGTTGGGACGCCAGACCGTTCGGCAGGCTCAACACCGCGAAGTCGGCCGCCGCCGCGATGGCGTCTGGATCACAGGCGCGCACGACGGGATCCCCGGGCAAGGGAAGAAAGGGCACCAACTCGCTCCACCGTTTGCCGCCGCTGCGATCGCCCCCCAGGAACGTCACCGACAACTGGGGATGGTCCCTCAGCAGACGCAGGGTCTGGAGCCCGCCGTAACCGCTTGCCCCGATCACCGCGACCCGCCCAGCCGTCATCCCTGGCTCGCAAACGCGAAATCTTAATGGGCGACACTTTCCACCGCGCCTGAGCCGGCGGACCCGTCCTGGCCTTGGCCTCCCTCTCCGCGGGGGTCGGCAGGGATTTATAAATCGGAGAGATTTCTTGCGTTCTCCGCAGTCCTTGACCGTCACTCCAGAGCGCCAGACCAGTGACATGGCCCCAGCCATTCACTTCGACTGCATCGCTGACGCCTTGGCGGCGATTCGCAACGGCGAAGCGATTGTGGTGGTGGACGACGAAAATCGCGAAAACGAAGGTGATCTGATCTGCGCCGCCCAGTTCGCCACCCCGCAACAGATCAATTTCATGGCCACCGAGGCCCGGGGGCTCATCTGCCTGGCGATGGAAGGTGACCGGCTCGATGAGCTGGATCTTCCCCTGATGGTGGATCACAACACCGATTGCAACCAAACCGCGTTCACCGTGAGTGTGGATGCTGGTCCGGAGCATGGAGTGGGAACGGGCATCTCCGCGGAGGATCGGGCCCGCACGATCCAAGTGGCCCTCCATCCGCAAAGCCGTCCCGCCGACTTGAGACGGCCTGGCCATGTGTTTCCCCTGCGGGCCCGCACTGGCGGGGTGCTCAAGCGGGCGGGCCACACGGAGGCGGCGGTGGATCTGGCGCGATTGGCGGGCCTCTATCCCGCCGGGGTGATTTGTGAAATTCAAAACGCCGATGGCTCCATGGCCCGGCTGCCCGAACTCCTGCGCTACGCCCGTCAGCACGGCCTCAGGTTGATTTCCATCGCCGATTTGATTCGCTACCGCCTGGCCACGGAGCGTTTCGTGCGGCGGCAGGCTGAAGCCCTGCTGCCCAGCGCCTTCGGGGATTTCCGAGCGATCGGCTACCGCAATGAACTCGATGGCAGCGAACATGTGGCCCTCGTCAAAGGGAAGCCCGAGAAGGCCACCGCGCCCGTGCTGGTGAGGGTGCACAGCGAATGCCTCACCGGTGACGCCTTCGGATCGCTGCGATGCGACTGCCGGCCCCAACTGGAGGCCGCGCTGCGGATGATCGAGGCGGCTGGAGAGGGGGTGGTGGTGTACCTGCGCCAAGAGGGGCGCGGCATTGGCCTGATCAACAAATTACGGGCCTACAGCTTGCAGGACGGGGGGCTGGACACGGTGGAGGCCAACGAGCGGCTGGGATTTCCCGCGGATCTGCGCAACTACGGCGTGGGAGCCCAGATTCTCAGCGACCTCGGGGTGCGGCACCTGCGGCTCATCACCAACAATCCCCGCAAAATCGCTGGCCTCGATGGCTATGGCTTGCGGGTGGATGACCGGGTGCCCCTGGTGATCGACGCCGGAGCCCACAACGCGGCCTACCTCACGGCCAAACGATTGAAATTGGGCCATCTGATGGAGCCCCGCTCCGAGCGGGGTGGACCGGAGCCCTGGGGGGACGGCGCCGGGCCCACCGCCGTGGTGGCCTGGCGAACCGAAGGCACCGACCCCCAGCGGGATCTCAGCCACCACCAGCGGCTGCATCGGTGGGCGGAGGGCCGCCAGCTGCGACTCGTGCCAGAGGATCACCCCCGCTTGCTGGCCCTCCTGGAGCGCCCCTCCCTGGCGGCCCTGCTGATGGCTCAACCGGGGCAGCAGCTACGACCCGTCGATTTGGCCGAGGCCTTAACCCTGCTGGCGGGGTGGCCCCAAACCACCGCGGTCTCCCTGTTGCTGGCGCCGGATGGCCCCCGCAGTAGCCACCCCTCCGCCCTGCTGGAGCCGGAGCGCCGCCCCCTCTCTGAACTGCATCAGGCCGCCACCCTGGCCTGTCCCTGGCTCAGCCTTCGACCAGGAGCCTTCATCCGCTGGCAAGGGTGAGGGGGCGGGGG
>JBKCPG010000410.1:0-2623 GCA_046309395.1 Cyanobacteriota bacterium
CACCTCCACCCGCCAAGCCTCCAGGTCGGCGCCTTTTGGAGCGCCGTCGAGGGTTGCGGCCGCGGGGGGGACGGGCAGCACCAGGGGCTGGGCCTTGGTGCGGATCACATGGTCGGGGGTGGCCACGCCGCGGCGAGCCCACTCGGCGAGGCGCCCATCGTCCACCACGGCGCGGGCCAGGGGCGTGGAACGGGGCTGAAGCACCCAGCGCTGGGGACATCCCGCGGCCTGGGCGGCGCGGGCCAGGGCTCCCCGCACCACGGGGAGCAGGATCGCCGCCGCGGCCGGCCGCTCGGGGAGCGCCACGCTGTGGAGGGAACGGGTGCCCTGGCTCAGTCGCTCCTCGGCCAGGCGCACCAGCTCGATCATGCGCGAGTAGCTCCGCTCCGCGGTGGCTCCAAAGGAAAACAGACCGTGCCGCAGCAGCACCATGCCCTCGATCTCCTCCGCCGGCCGATGGGCGATGGCCTCCTCCCAAGCCGCCGCGCAGGCCTTCGCCAGGGCGAAGCCGGGCATCACGTAGGGCACGAGCAGCACCCGATCGCCGTACACCTGGCGACACACCTCGGCGGCGTCGGGCTGATCCGCCAGGGCCAGCAGGGCCGTGGAGTGGGTGTGATCCACGAAGGTGTGGGGCAAAAACGCGTGGAGCAAGGCCTCCACCGAGGGGTTGGGAGCCGCTGGATCGATCAGGTTTTGCCGCTGGGCGGCCACCATGTCCTCATCGCTCAGAGCCTCCAGGGAACGCAGGGCTTGGAGGGGTTGGAGACGCACGGCGGGATGGCCCGGGGGCTCGATCGTGGCCAGGTCCCAACCACTGCCCTTCACGCGAAGCACGGGGATGGTCTCCCCGAGCAGGCCGGTGACGGTTGTTTTCACCGAGGTGTTGCCGCCCCCGTGGAGCACCAGATCGGGATCGGCCCCCAGCAACCGGGCGCTGTAGGTGCGCAGGGCCAACGGCTCAGAAACCCCCTGGCCGCCGTAGCGCTCGATCGCCTCGCGGGCAGCGGCCTCCGACCAGCGGTTTTGGACGGGCATGGGGGGGAAACAGCGCGGCACGAGGCTACGCGGGGCAAGGCGGGGGCTCAGGCGCGGCGAAGAAAGACAGAAGGACAGATCCAGACGACTTGGCTAGGTTTCGACCAGCCCAGCCGGTCGCGTTTCGTTTCCCTCCATGGCTCTGCGCACGCTTCTTTTTCTCATCACCAACTTGGCGGTGGTGCTCACGATCTCTCTGATCCTGGGCCTGCTGACGTCCATGGGGCTGCTGCCGCCCGACCTGCCCCTGCTTCCCCTCCTGCTCAGCTGCTTCGTTTGGGGGGTGTTGGGCGCCTGGATCTCCCTTCAGTTCTCCGCCGAATCGGCCAAGCGGATGATGGGGATCCAGCTGGTGAGCGGCGGTGGCGGCCCGACGGAGCGCTGGCTCCATGGCACCGTGGCCCGGCTGGCGGACAAGGCCGGGTTGCCCATGCCCGAGGTGGGCGTGTATGGCTCACCGGAATGGAATGCCTTCGCCACAGGCCCGTCCCCCCAGAGGGCCCTGGTGGCGGTCTCCACGGGCATCCTTGAGGGGATGCCGGAAGAGGAGCTTGAGGCGGTGCTCGGCCACGAGATGAGCCACGTGGGCAACGGCGACATGGTGACCATGACCCTGCTGCAGGGGGTGATCAACGCCTTTGTGATGTTCCTGGCCCGGGCCGTGGCTCTGGCCCTGCCCAACCGCCAGAGCGAGGAGCGGGGCTATGGCCCACCGCCCACCATGTTGCTGGTGTGGCCCTTGGAGGTGCTCCTTGGGGTGCTGGGTTCCCTGGTCACCGCCTGGTTTTCCAGGCACCGGGAATTTCGGGCCGACGCGGGCTCGGCCCGCCTCACCAGCCCCAATGCCATGGCCGGCGCCCTGGCCCGGTTAGGGCGGATGGAAAATCTCCAGGATCCCCGGGATGAACCCGCCCTGGCCACCCTGAAGATCAACGAACCCCCCGGATTCCTGCGCCTCTTCGCCAGCCACCCGCCCATCGAGGTCCGGATCCGGGCCCTGCGTGAGGCGGCAGAGGCGGGCAGGCTCGCCTGATCGCCGCTGGTCGAGACTGGGGGCAGTGGACCCGCGTGGATGAAAGCGATCACCGCCCTCGGACCCAGCCCGGAGCACCCGGATGGGATGTTGCTCGACACCTCCACACCCTTTCCGCCCCTGCCCGGCCCCCACGACCTGCGGGTGCGGGTGGAGGCGGTGGCCGTCAACCCAGTGGATCTGAAAGTGCGCGCCAGCCTGCCCGCCGACGGGCCGGGCCGGGTGCTGGGCTGGGATGCCGCCGGGGTGGTGGAGGCGGTGGGCCAAGCGGTGGAGCGCTTTCAAGTGGGCGATGCCGTGATGTTCGCCGGGGCGATCCAACGCCCCGGGTGCCAAGCCCAGAGCGTGCTCGTGGATGCCCGGCTGGCGGGTCGCAAGCCGGCCAATCTCTCCTTTGCCGAGGCCGCGGCCCTGCCCCTGACGGGTCTCACCGCCTGGGAGTCGCTGTTTTTGCGCCGGGGGCGGGATGCGCGGGGCGGGGACCACGGTCGCGCCCTGCTGATCTTGGGGGGGGCGGGCGGGGGGGGCTCCCTGGCGATCCAGCTTGCCAAC
>JBKCPG010000411.1:0-17962 GCA_046309395.1 Cyanobacteriota bacterium
ATCCGCTTCTGGAATCCCGGCCGGAGGGGCGACCATGACACGCAGTCTCTGATTGGGATGCAAGCGGGAATCAATCTGCCGTCAAGGGTTCAGCAGGGCTGAAGTTCGCCTTGAGCCGTCCCGGCCTCTGAACACATACCAGCGCTCTCACCAGGAAAGACACCCCACTGCCGCCACCTTCTCCCCCATCCCTTGAGAATGCAACTGGCTCAGGGGCACCGGCGGCACCCCACAAGCCATCCGCACATCCACCCACACCCCCACCGGCACCCGGAGCGTCGCCGCAATCTCCTGATCCTCCAACCCCCGCGCCACCAGCCGCCGCGCCTTGATCCACAACTCCCGATAGCGATGGCAGATGCGCAGTGCAAAGCCTGTATCGCGCAGGTGATGGAGGAGTTCCCCCTTCACCTTGGGTACCACGTAGCTGGAGGGCCGGTGGCCGAGGGAGGGATCAAAGCCCAGGGCCGCCTTGCAGAGCCCCTCGTAGGCAGCGCCAAGCACGTCGTCGTAGGCAAGGCCATGGCGAATGGCGAATCGGCGCGCCTGCTGATGGGCCAGGCCGAGGTGGCTCACGGCAAACGCTCGTTGCTCTGGCGTAGCCGCCGTGGCGCTGAATGCTGAGGGGGTGTCAGGTGAAGAAGGTGTGGAGCCGCGGGGAGAGAGCGGCACGGTGGTGCACCACCCCGGCGGCGGCTGTGGACTCCCTGGCGAGGCTGACGGCCAGGATGTCCCTCAGGGGTGGGATCTCCATCCCCGCCGCGGCTCCTGAGGCCTCCCATGCCCCCTCCCCGGCCCTTGGAGACCTGCCCCCATCAACCGCCGCCCGGGGCCGAGGAGGAGCCGTCTGTGAGGCATTCGCGGTGCACCCCCGGCTGTGAGGGCGGCTTGGAGCGGAAACAAGCCGAGCCATGGCGCAATGGCATGTGCAATAGGCCACCTGGGTCAATACAACGCTTCTTCCGCGTGAGTTTCGATGACGCAATCCGATGTGGGGATGGCGACACAGGTGAGTACGAATCCAGCAGCGATCTGATCCTCATCCAGAAAGGCTTGGTCCTCCTGGTTCACGCTGCCACTGATCAACTTCCCGGCGCAGGATGAGCAGGAGCCTGCCCTGCAGGACACCGGCAAATCAATGTTGTGCTCCGCCGCCGCATCGAAGATCGACTGATCGTCAAGGCACTCGATGGTGCTGTTGATCCCCTCATTGGCATTGGTGAGAGTGACCTTGTAGGTGGCCATGGCGGCTGGAAGAAGACCCGCTTACCCTGCCCTCTTCTGGCCCCGGATGCCCAGTCCCCATTTGGGGAGGAGTTGGCGCGGTGGTTGTGTTCAGATGATGCTGCCATCAGGCAAGGTGGCATTTTTCTCAATCACGATGATTCCGTCGCGAATGGTGAAGCCAAGTTCGCCCCGATCAGCCTCCTGGATTCGATCCTTGTTGATCACTTGCACATGGGAGCCGATGCGGACGTTTTTATCAAGAATGGCCTGATTGATCACCGAATGGGCCCCGATGCCAAGGGGGATTCCTCCTCGGGAGCGAACCAGCTTGCGGTCAGCCTCCGATTCATAGCTGTCGGCTCCCATCACCAACGTGTCCCGAAGCACGGCCCCCTCCTCAACCCTCAGACGGAGCCCCAGCACACAGTGCTCAATCACACAACGATCAAGCAGGCATCCTTCACTGAGCACGGTGCGAGTCAGGTGTGAGTCACGAACCTGACTAGGTGGCAGATAGCGTGGCCTTGTGTAGATCGGGGCTTGTTCATCAAAGAAACTGAAGGGAGGCTGATCTTCGGTAAGGGCAAGGTTGGCGTCGTAGAAGGCCTTGATCGTGCCGATGTCCTCCCAGTAGTCGTCGAAGAGATAACTCTGCAATTTCTGGCCGCTGGCAAGGGCGGCGGGAATGATCTCCTTCCCGAAGTCGGTGGCTTCGGGGTGCTTGGCGAGCAGGCCAAACAACACCTCCCGGTCGAAGACATAAATGCCCATGGAGGCCAAGAAGGGGCGTCGCGCCGCCTCCCGCGCCGAAAGTCCAAGGGATTGGGTGTCCACCCGCATAGCCTCGAGCTCTTGCCCCTTGGGTTTTTCCCGAAACTCCCGGATGCGCCCATCCGGGTCAGCCCGCATCAGTCCAAATCCCCGCGCCGCCTCCTCATCTACGGGCAAGGCGGCCACACTGAGGGCCGCGCCGCTGCTCCTGTGGGCCTCCACAAAGGCCTCGTAGTCCATTCGATACAGCTGGTCTCCCGAAAGGATCAGCAGCTGATCCACATCCCAGCTCTCAAAAAGCTCTTGGTTTTGTCGAACAGCGTCGGCTGTCCCCTGAAACCAACTTGGACTTGTGGGCGTTTGCTGGGCGGCCAACACCTCCACGAAACCGCCCTTGAAGCCGCTGGAGAGATTGTAGGTAAGGCTGAGGTGGCGGTTGAGAGACTGGCTATTGAATTGGGTTAGGGCGTAGATTTTGTCAATTCCAGAATTGATGCAATTACTCACCGGGATGTCGATCAGGCGGTATTTGCCGCCCAGGGGCACAGCGGGCTTGGCCCGGGTGAGCGTGAGGGGTTGCAGCCTGGTGCCCGCTCCACCGCCAAGAATGATGGCTAAAACACGCTTCACAGAGAGATTTCTCGCTTAATGAGGAAATAGAGTTGTTGAGGGTCCTTGTATTGCCTTGGCAGCGAATGGTGCAACTTGGACAGGCGATGCCAGCAGACGCTGCGCTGGATTTGTTCGATGGTCTTGCCTTCTCGAATCAGGATGCGCAGGGCTTTGCAATACAGCCCGTAGCTCGCTTCCAGTTCGCCAATCGTGAGCGTCGAGGTGAAGGTGGCCTGACCCATGGTGCGTCAAGTTGGGCAAGAGGTATGGTCTGCCAGAGGCTCCCCTTCTGGATGCCCCCATTTGGGGACTCCTAGTCGTCGTAGACACGGCAGTTGATGTTGGACGGGTTGAGGTCGCAGAACACTTCCAACGGAGACGGGGCCTCAACCGCTTCGGGGTGACGTTGTTGATACGCCTCCAAGTCTTTGATCTGTTGCTCCAGCTTGCGGGCGATGGCCTGATCTCCCTTGGCTTCAGCCTCGGCGAGGGCGGCACGATAAGTCTGGAGCTGAGTTTCGACGCTGGCCATGACAGCACGCCGGATCGGCGAGGGATAAGCCCGGCGAATTTAACCCTCAGGAGGCCATCCCGCCTGACGAGCTTCTCTACAGCGCCGTTGCTCTAGGTAAACCTACTTATTCGTCTGATTCGCGTCGCGCTTGGCGCGCCACTCAGGCAAGGTGGATGGTCAGTCGCGAAATCTCGATGGCGGATGCTCCCTATCTGGTTGCTTTGGCCTTGTTGGAACGCGATGGCCGGCGCGAGTTGCCTCTCACGGGGAAATCCCTGGCGGCGGATGCCGTCGCTGCCCCTGATCCAGGAGACGTGGGACACACCTTGGCACTGGAGCTGATGCTGCGCTTGTGGCAGCGGAGTGATGAGGGTGCTTATCACCGCGCCGCGGGAGACGACAGCTTGTTCATCGTGGAGCTGCCGTTGGAGCTGATGAGTGAACAGCTCCCCCTCCTCAAAGCCAACTGGATATCCGGCGCTGAGACGGCTGATTTTCTCAACAGTTTGCGGGCGTTGGTAACGAGAGGGTGGCGATTGTCATTTGCCAAATACGAGCCGGTCAGTTATCAGCGGTGGGTCTGAATTGGGCGTCGACAACCCCTTGATTTTGGTTTGGGCCGTCTCAGCGGGACGGCCAATCAATGGCAATTCTGGTGGTCGGGGGTCTGCCGCTCAGCCTCCTGCTGGAAGCGATGGGGCACCAGGAAACCTTTGGTGGATCAGACGGAAAGCGGCCGGCAGAGCTGGTCATGACGTCGCGCCATCGCCATCAGCTGCCCAATGTCGTACATCACGCTCTGCATGCCAGAGTTGATCCAATTCCTCAGCGCCACCAGGGATCTGGGCGATCGTCCAATCACGGATGGCCGCACAAAGCATCGCGACGTCCATCTGCTGGAAGAAGTAACGGAAAGCCGAATCTGATGGCGGACGCGGCGGCTCGATCCAAGCCGGGATGCGGATCCCACGTCGCCTTCAGATGTCCGGGATGGCTCGCAAGAAGCTGATCAGGTCAAGATCGGTTGCGGCAGTAGGGGATTCAGGCAAGGGGACACAGCAATCCCGCCAAGGACACCGTAAGCGGAGATGGTTGGCCAGGCTGCCTGAGACTGACTCTTAATCTGCCCTTTCCCTCCCCACACCCCGCCCCAACCCACGTAGCGTGGTCGCGGCGAGCTCCCCCGGGCTGGCGCTGGGCAGGGGTTGCAGGCGGCCGCCGCCGTGGAGGGCCAGCTCGGCCGCCAGGCTGGAGGGCACATGGCGGGCGCTGGTGTCGATCACCAGCAGCTCCATCCCTAGCCGCCGGATCGCCTCGGCGATGCCCCGCGCCTCTCGCCGGATCTCCGCCAGCACGGCCCTCTCCGAGGCCTCGGCCTCGACGCTGGCCAGGGAGTGGTGCAGCGACACGTTGGCCTTGCCGTCGCTGATCAGCACGATCAGGATCTCCCCCACCTCCTTCGACTGGCGCGCGTTCACGCCCACCCGCACCGCCAGCGCCAGGCCATGGGCCAGGGGCGAGCCGCCGCCGCAGGGGAGTTGGGCCAGCCGGCGGCTGGCGGCGGTGATCGAGCGGGTGGGGGGCAACCGCACCTCAGCCCGCCGGCCACCGAAGGTGATCAGGGCCACCTGGTCGCGGCTCCGATAGGCCTCCGCCAGCAACCGCAGCGCCGCCCCCTTCGCGGCCCGCATCCGGTTTTGCGCCATCGAGCCGGAGGCGTCCACCACGAAAATCACCAGGGCGCCGGCCTTGCGCACCAGCTGCTTCACCCGCAAATCCTCCTCCCGCAGCAGCAGCTTTCGTCCCGGTCGCCCGTGGTCTCGCCGCCGACGGGCCCGCTGATGGGGCGCCGCCGCCCGCAGGGTGGCGTCGATGGCCACGTGGTGAATGGGGCCATGGGGGAGCAGGGGCTTCACGTAGCGGCCCCGATCGGGCGAGCGCACCAGGCCGCCCCCGCCGGCCTTGCCGTGCCTCCGCCGGCCCCGGGCGGCCTGGGCCAGCAGGCGCGGATCCAGCACCACTCCCTCCGGGGAGAAGAGAAACGTCTCGGGCACGGCCTCGCTGGCGGGCTCATCGGGGCTGGCCTCCGCCGCTGGCTCCTCCCGGGGCTCCCTGTTGTCTTCTGGCTCCCCCTGGGGCTCGGCGGGCGGCGCCGGCTCCTCCTCCGGGGGCGGGGCCATCGCCGCGGAACGGGGCAGGATCACCAGCTCCACGGCCAGCCGCAGATCCTCTGGCTCCACGTGCCTCCGACCCTCCAGGGCCGCCTGGGCCCGGGCCACCCGCACGGCGAACAGATCCGCCCGATGGCCCTCCACCCCCGCTCGGATCGCTTCCTCCACCAGATAGCGCGCCTGGGGCGGGGTCAGCCGCACCCGGGGCAGCAGGCGGCGGGCCTTGGCGATCCGCGCCCGCAACGCCTCCAGGCCCGGGCCATGGCGGGCCCAGAACGCCACCGGGTCGGTGGCCCATCGCAGCACCCGATCCACCGCCTCCACCCGCTCCTCCAGGCTCAATGGGGTGTCCGCCGAGAGCACCAGCGCCAGCCGGTCGAGCAGGTGGGGCCGCAACTCCCCCTCCACCGGGTTGTAGGTGGCGATCAGCAGGGGCCGGCAGGGGTGGTGAAAGCTGATTCCCTCCCGCTCCACCCGGTTCACGCCCCCATCCACCACCGTGAACAACAGATTGGCCAGGCCTGGCTCCAACAAATTCAGTTCATCGATGTACAGCACGCCCCGGTGCGCCTCCGCCAACAGCCCCGGCTGAAACACCGGCAGCCCCCGCCGGATTGAGGCGGTCACATCCACCGATCCCAGCAGCCGGTCTTCGCTCACCCCCAGCGGCACCTGCACGAAGGGCGCGGGGATCCAGACACTGACGGGCGTACGGCTGATCGTCGCCCGGTGGGCCAAGGTGGCGTCGTCCCAGTCGCTGGGATCGGCGGGATCGGCGTTGCAGCGGGAGCGGCGGATCACCCGGATCGGCGGCAGCAACGCGTGCAAAGCCCGGGCCAGCACCGACTTGGCCGTGCCCCGCCGCCCGGCGATCACGATCCCCCCCAGGGCCGGATCCACCGCCAGCAGTGACAGGGCCCGCCGAATCCCCCCCTGGCCCACCACGGCGTTGAGGGGAAACCCCTGGGGTGGCGAGCCCACTACGTCCCCGTCGCCACGGTCACGCCCTCCAGCTCGGCGTCGGTGAGGTCGTAGAGATTGCGCAACTTGTCGATCTTGTCCGCTGGAGCCTTCCACATCCCCCGGCTGTGGGCCTCCAGCATCCGGCCCACCACGTTGCGGAAGGCCTCCGGGTTGGCCTCCCGCAGCCGCTGGGCCATCGCCGGATCCAAGGCGTAGGTGTCGGCCGCCTGGTCGTACACCCAGGGATCCTGGAAGCCGGAGGTGCCGCCCCAGCCGATCAGGGCCGTCATCCGCTGGGAGATCTCATAGGCCCCGCCCGACCCCATCGCCGCCATCGCTTGCGCCCAGCGGGGGTTGAGCAACTTGGTGCGGTACTCCAACCGCAGCAGCTCCTCCAGATCCCGCGGCGTGGTGTCGCGCGAACACGACTCCACAAAACTGGCCGCCACCCGCCCTCCAGGCTTGACGTCCTTCTGGGCCAGCTCGGCCGCCCGCTTGAGCCCTCCGGTGTTGGCGTAGTACTCCTGGATGTCGGTGAGGCCGTATTCCACCGAATCGATCTGCTGCACCACCCGGTCGGTGCCCCGCAGCAGGGCCGCCAGCACCCCTGGCCGGGCCTGCCCCTTGTCGGACCGCCCATAGCTGAACACATTGCGCCCCCGCCAGGTGTCCGCCAATTCCTCGCCGGTCTCCCAGTTGGCGTCGGTGATCCGGTCGTTCACCAGGGAGCCGAAGTCGCCGGCGGGATTGGAAAACAGCCGGGCGGTGGGGTTCTCCTCCCCTTCGGCGGCCAGCTGGCGCGCGTGGCGGCGGATGGCGTTGTTCTCCTCCGGTTCGTCGGCCTCGGCGGCGCGGCGAAACAGATCATCCAGCAGCTCGACGATGTTCACGAAACTGTCGCGGAAAATCCCCGACAAGTTCACCAGCACGTCGACGCGGGGGTGCCCCAGGCTTTCCAGGGGCTTCAGGTCGTAGCGCACGATCCGGCCGGTGCTTTCCTTCACCGGCTCGGCCCCCACCAGCTCCAGCAGAATCGCCAACGATTCGCCCCGGGTCTTGATCGCGTCGAGGCCCCAGAGCATCACGGCCACGGTTTCAGGCCAGGCGCCGCTGTTCTCAGCCCGATGCTTGTCCAGAATTCGCAGGGCGATCTCCCGTCCCCGGGCCAGGGCGCCAGGCGATGGCATGCGGTAGGGGTCGAGGGCGTGGATGTTGCGGCCGGTGGGCAGCACGCCAGGACCATCCCGCAGCAGGTCGCCGCCGGGGGCCGGTGGGATGTATTCCCCCCCCAGGCCATCGAGCAGGTGGTCGATCTCCTCCCTGTTGCGCTCCAGCAGCTGGCACACCCGTAGAGCGTCCAGCAGGCGCCGGCCGCGCTCCGCCCCGTTCCCCTCGCCCGCTCCCGCCTCGCCCTCGCTCGCCCCCGGATGGAGCCGCTCCAGCTCCGCCGCTTGCGCCCGCAGGCCCTCCTCCTCGCTGGCGGGCGTCAGCTGGCTGATAACCTCCAGCAGCTCCTCCGGGAGCTCCGGTCCCACGTAGGCCCTCAAGTAGGCCAGGCGCCGCTCGGGATCCGGCGGTTCGCCCAGGGTGTGCAGGCCGCTGGAAAACAGCCGACTCTCCAGCAGTCGCAGGTAGGCCGCCAGTCGCCCGATCCAGGCGTCAAAAGCCCCCCGGTCGGTGCCGGCGTTCCCGGGCGCCCCACAGTCGACATCCAGACCGCTGTCGCTCACTGTTTTGAGGATCCCCTCCCGCAGGCCGGCGTTGCGCTCCGGATCCTCCCGGTATTCGGCGATCAGATCCCGCAGGGCGATCAATTCCCGGTACAGGCCGGCCCGGCCATAGGGAGGCACGTTGTGGGAAACAATCACCCCATAGCCGCGCCGTTTGGCGAGCATCGACTCCGACGGATTGTTGGCGGCGTACACATACAGATGGGGCAGATGGCCCAGCAGCAGATCGGGCCAGGAGTACCCCGTGTTGCCCAGGGGCGAGCCCGGCAGCCACTCCACCGTGCCGTGCATGCCGAAGTGCAGCACCACATCGGCCTGAAACCCGTGCCGCAGCCACCCATAGAAGGCCGCGTACTGAGGGTGGGGGGTGAGATCCCGCTCGTACATCAGCCGCATGGGATCCCCCGCCACCCCCAGGGGCGGCTGCACCCCGATCCACACGTTGCCCAGGCGCACTCCTCCCAGCAGACATCTCCCCGCCAGGGTGCGAATGCCGGTCTCGCCCAGTGGTCCCCATTGCTTCTCAATGCGTCCGCTGTGCAGGGGCCCCAGCCACTCCCGCAGGGTCTCCACCGTCACGCTGGCGCCGCTCCAGTCCTCAAACCGCTCTCCCTCCGGAATCCGACCCACCCAGGTGTCATCGGCTTCCTTCACCTGGCGGATCAGCTCCTCGCCACTGGCCGGCAGGGGCCCCACCTGGTAGCCCTCCTTGGCCATCGCCTGGAGCAGGGCCATCAACGAGTTGGGCACATGGAGCAGGGCGGCCGTGCCCGTGGCGCCGTAGCCGGGGGGAAACCCATACAACACGATCGCCACCCGGCGCTCCGAGGGTGGTTTGCGGCGCAGGGCGATCCAGGCGTTCAGGCGCCCGGTGAGCCGTTTGAGACGCTCTGGAATCAGATAGATCCGATCGCCCACCAACCCTCCCAGGGGCACCGGATCGATGGCGCCATCCAGCTCCGGCAGGGCGAACAGCACCACGCTCTGCAGGCCGCCGATCCCCTGGCGGGTCCAGGAGCGCAAGTCTTGGATCAACAGGGGCGCCGCCACCACATAGGGCACGTTCTTGGCCCGCAGGATGCGCTGGGCCACCTCTTCCCGCCGGCCCGCCTCCATCGAGCCGGCCGGGCCCCCCACCAGGGGAAAGCCGATCGTGGAGACGATCGCGTCCACCTCCACCGCCTGGGGGTGATCGCCGCCCCCGCTGGCTTTTTCGCTGGCGCTCGTCATCCAGTCGCGCACGGCCATGTGGCCCTCCACGCCGTTGATGAACACCGGCAGGGGCACCAGTCGGGCCGCCTCGAAGGCGCGGATGAGCTGGGGGATGTAGGGCTGGCCCGTGATCACATGCTTGCGGTAGAGCAGCAGCCCCACCACCGGCCAGTTCTCCCGCCCCGCCGCGCTCTGGGGGCGGGTGCGGACAAACCAGGCCAGATACTCGCGAGGCGTCAGCGCATACCCGTCGTGGTCGGGATGGCACAGCCCCAGATTGGGCGACTCCCGCACCGGCGCGATGGTGGCGGGCTTGAGGCCCAGGCCGTGGCGGGCCAGATACAGAAACAGGGCGGTGAGGTTGTCGCCGCCACCGGCGTTCCAGTAGCCGTAAAGAATCAACCAGTGGCGCAAATCCTGGGCCCTCCGGGAGGGCAGAAATCGCAACAGTTTCGGCCCCACCTTGAGGAAGCCCACGTAGGCGGCCAGCTTGTCTTCCTCCCGTCCGCCGCCAAACTTCGCCAGCAACGCCTGGATCGGCCGGGGCATGCCCGCGCCGCCGCCGCCGATCGTGAAGCGGCCAAAACAGGTGAGCGTCATCAGCTCGATCGCCGACTCAAACACCAGCCGAATCGGGATCGAGGCGACGCGCTCGCGCAGCCACTCCACCTGGTCAAAATCAAAGATCAGGCTGGCGAAGAAGGCGTCCGCTCCCCCCAGGGCGGCGGCCACCGTGTCAGGAGCCGCCGCCAAATCCCGATCGCTGAACACGGCGATCTCCAGCTCCGGGCACTGGGCCATCGCCCGCTCGGCCGCCTGACGGTAGAGGGAGGCATTGAACGCCTCGAAGCCCGCCAGCAGCACGATGCGTTTCACGCCCCTTGCAGATAGGCGAGCAAGCCCGTGAAGGCGGCGTTGTAGTCGAGCGCCACCTCGTTGCGCTGGTAGTCCTTGATCGTGTCCACGTAGTCGAAGTCGTCGCGGCTGCCTGGGCCGCCCACCAGGGCCCCCACCAGGAGATTTTGGCTGGGGGTGTTGGCGTTGAACAGATCCCAGCCGTTGCTACCCGTGTAGGCGGGATTGCCATTGAGATGGGCATGGGCGTGGTGGGGATTGCGCGAGGAGACGGCGCCAAAGCCCACCATGTAGCTGGACCCCCTCGGGTTGTCGCCGAGAATGTAGTCGGCCTGCCTCTTGGCGAATCCCGAATATCGCCCGCCGTGGTCGGTGATTGTGTCGCCGTACACCGCCGCCAGGAAAGCGGTGTTGGCGGCGTAGCGGAGCGAGCCCCAGCCATTCAAGAAGGCCAGGCCCCCGCTGGTGTAAGGCACGCCGCCGCCGCCCCTCACCGTCCAGTGGTCAAGCCACCCCTCCACCGCCGCCCGGTTGTAGGTGGGGTCGGCCTGGGCCAGCAGCACCGCCGTGCCGTACTCCTGGTCGCCCCAGCTCTGGGTCCAGGTGCCGAGGCCGGGGTTTTTGGCGCGGGCGATCCCCAGGTAGGTCTGGTTGGCCGCCCAGCCCTGGGTCTCTTGGGTGTTGCCGCCGGCGGCCCCCACCGCCCGGTGCAGCCAGATCGCCCCCCAGGCCAGATCGTCGTTGGCGCCGCTGGATCCGTAGGCGGAGGCGGCGTCGGGGATCGATTGGGAGTACACCCCCGGCACCGTGTAGGCGAAGCGGTAGAGGGCGCGGGCGTTGTCCAGCAGAGTGTTGGCGTAGGCGCTGTCGGTGCTCCGGAACACGATGGAGGCCGAGGCCAGCGCCGCCGCCGCCGAGGCGGCCAGGTCGGAGCCCGGGTGAGTGGCATCCAGGGCGTAGGCGGGCCGGGGGCTGGCGATATGCAAATCGTCCGACCAGGTGTTGTGGTCGGTGTTGGAGCGGCCCACCTGGGCCCAGAACCGCACCGTTTGCTGGCTGGCGCCGACGCCGCTGGTTTCGTGGGCCTTGAGCAGCCAGTCCGTTCCCCAGCGGATGGCGGCCCGGGCCTCCTCCAGCTGCCCGCTCCGGCTGTAGGCGGATTCAAACTGCTTCACTCCCCAGCTCAGCATCGTCATGGCGCTGGCCATCGGGTAGGCGTACTTCATCCGATCGCCGGCGTCGTAGTAGCCGCCGCTGAGATCGCGAGTGATTGTCTCGCTCGCCTCCAGCACCCCGTTGTTGTTGGCGTCGAGGCGGGCGGTGGCGTCCCCCAGGGCGGAATCGCGGCGCCAGCTCACGCGGTTGCTGGCCGGCAGGCGGCCGGAGCGCTGCGCCTCGTAAAACAGCAGCGAGCGGCTCAGGGCGTCAGCGTAGTTGGGGCCCGGCGCGGGGGGCGGGGTGGCCGCGAGGCTCAGGTTGTAGCCGGTGTCGCCACCGTTGGCGAACACCCGCACGGCGTAGTCGCCCGCGGCCAGGGAGACGCTGATCGCCTCAGCCGCCGTGCCCGCCCCCGTGGCGCTTCGCAGCACCGTGCCTGCCCCGTCCAACAGCTCCAAATCAGCGTTTGCCGCCAGACCCGACAGGCTCAGGGTCACCGCGCTGGTTTGCGCCAGGGTGAAACGGTAGTAGTCGTTGCTGTCGAAGCCGCCCACCCAGTCGCTGACGCTCTGGCCACCCACCAGGGCGCCGAGGTTGCGCCCGCTACTCAGGCTGTCGCCGGCGGAGTCGGCCGGGGTGAGGGAGAGATCGAGGGTGTAGTTGGTGTTGTTGCCGCTCCGGGGATACACCCGCGCGTAATAGGTGCCCGCGCTGAGAGCGCGGCTGATCGATTCGGCGGCGGTGCCATTCAGCGCGGAGGTGGCCAGCACCGTGCCCCCACTGTTGAGCAGTTGGGCGTCGGCGTTCGCGCCCATCCCATTCAGGTTGAGCGTGAAAGCGCCCGCCTGGGCCAAGTCGATTCTGTAATAGTCGTTGGTATCGCCGCCGCCGACCCAATCCTTGAGCGACCGGGTGCCGAGAAGGTTGCCGAGGGCTCGGGCGGTGGTCCGTGTGTTGCCGGCGGTGTCGGCGGTCAGGGTGAGCGTGTAGGGGGTGCTGGCGTTGCCGCCAGCGACGCGGGCGAAATAGGTGCCCGCGGCGAGAGCGCTGGTGATCGCCTCGGCCGAGGTGCCGGTTTTGGCGGAGCGCCGCAGCAAGGCCCCGGTCGCGCTGAGCAGCTCCAGATCCGCGTTGGCGCTCAGGCCCCCAAGGCTGAGGCTCAAGGTGGCGGCCACGTTCAGATCAAAGCGGATGTAATCGTTGGGATCGCCGCCGCCACCGACGGTGTCGGCGCGGCTGACGGCGCCGATCAGCACCCCCAGGGGCGTGGCTCCGGCCAGGGTGTCGTCGGCCGCCGCCGCTGACACCATCAGCGGCTGGCCGGTGAGCACATCAACGGGGCCCGCGAGGCCGAAGACCGTGGCGGGGTTCACGAATGGGTTCATGGTGCCCTCGGCGCGCCGGGCGGTGTCATCTGAACTGTATCCCGATGCCTTCCGCGCCAACCGGACCCCCGCGGACGCCCCTTCGCTCACCCGTTGAGGCGGGTGGCTTCACAGGGGCGATGGGCGCCAAGAGGATGGCGCCGCTCTCTTGAGCCGGCGAGATTCGTTAGGCGCAGATCAAACAATTTTGTGCAAAGACCATGACTCCTGTGGCTGTCTGTAAATCATCTTTGAGCTGGCGGGAGAACCTCCTGAAGCCGCCGATAGGCTTGTCGCAAACCCATTCCCGCCACGTCTCGTGACGGCGGCTCAATCATGGACATTTATCAAGAAATCTGGGATGCCGACCAAGCTGGCAGCGGCGTCCAGCCCATTCTTCATGATCAAGTTGGCCAGCCAGACAAAGGCTTCGTCAAAGTGGCCGCCTCGGCCACCGGCGCCGCCGATTTCAAAGTGATGCCGGAGGTGCGGATCCCTGAATCCAAGCTGCGCACCTACAACCTCGTGCGCGCATTGTTTGACAACTACGCGCTGGATGAAAAAGATCCTGAAAATGAAACCCCGCAAGAGCGGGAGGAAGTGCATAACTTGTTGTCGGCGATCATCGACACGCCGCCGATGCAAGTCGCACGGCGCTATGTTGAAGCCAGCACAAACACGGTTGTTTCAACGGAGCGCTGGTACGCCACCTTGCTGGAGTTGTGGTTCCGGCGCTTTGCCCAGGGGGGGGATCCGGCCTTGTCGGGGTTTGAGCATGTCTTTGTCGGTGAACAGGAAGGAGCCAAGGTTCAGGGGTATCACTTTTGGTACAAATATCACCTCGACGATGGCCTGGCCTCCACCATCGAACGCTCCCGCTTGCCCGGATTCAAGGACGACCGCATTGTCTATCTGAGGGGTCAATATGGCGATGGTCAGGAAAATTTCCCTGAATCCGTCACGATCTCCTTCAAGTGGGACGCCCCGGATTACGACCGTGGCGCCACCCGTCCCCTCACCAAGCCTGTTGGTGGATTCTTCGTCGGTTGCAGTGTGGAGGGCCTCATGGCCATCGGCGCGGTGCGAGCCCACGTGGGGGCACGGGCCCCCAAAGAGGCCGTGATCAATGGCGCTCGCTACGACCTCAAAGTCTTCCGCAGTGAAAACAATCAAAACATTCGCACCTTTTACCCGGTCTACCTCGGGCCCGCTGGCGAGGCCCCCCTCCCCGTTCCTCCCGTCCTTCCTGTTGGCACCACTGGCACCCCTGGCACCCCTGCCACCCCTGGGACGACCGGCACCACCACCCCAGTGGTGCTACCCGTGGCCCCCCCCACCGTGGATAGCCCGGTGAGGATCATCGCCGCTCTGGTCAATCCCCTTGGTGATGATCTCGGCAAAGAGACGGTCACCTTGATCAACACCCAGTCGGCGGCTGTTTCCCTGGAAGGCTGGTTTCTCTTGGACGCCATGAACAACCGCTATGTGTTGTCAGACCAGTCCTCTATCCTCGCCGCTGGCGCCACCACGGCCATCACCCTTCCCAAAAACTCGATCCAACTGTCCAACAAAGGTGGCGAGATTCGCCTGCTCAACCGTGATGGCAAAGTGGTTCACAGCGTGAGTTACAGCAAAGCTCAAGCGCAAGAGCAAGGGCGCACGTTGGTGTTCTAACTCCTCTCTCTGGCCATGAAGGTTCGCGTCATCCACAACGGCGACGATGTGTTCATCGCCTGGAAGCATGGCTTCATCCCCGGTTGCCGGGGATTCGCCCTGCTCCGACGCCGAAATGGGGTGGAGGAGGTGGTCAGCACCTGGGTTGGTTTTGTCGGCCAAGACCACAAGGAAGGAGAGCGCCGCGCCTCCACCAACTGGCCCATCCAGAAGTACCAGTGGACGGATTACATGGCCCATCCGGGAGACAAGCTCCAATACCGGGTCATCCCCATGGTGGGTCCCGACAAGGACAACCTCCGCACGGACACCACCACCGCGAGCGACTGGACCGAGGTGATCCACCTCAGCCACGAGGTTTCGCCCAAGATCGAGGCCTATTTCAACCGCGGCATCGTGGCGGCCCAGTGGGTCTCCCGCCGCCTGGGCGTCGTGGAGGGGGATCTCCAGTCCAAAGAGCTGCGGGAGGTGATCGCGACGCCGGGCAACCCCTTCCGCGGCTACCTCTACGGCCCCCTTGGCGACAGGCTGATGGCCTTGCTCGCTGACGCCGCCAAGCGCAAGCGAGAGATCTTCGCCGCCCTCTACGAGTTGGAGGATGGGCAACTGGAATCCGCCCTCGAGTTGTGCGGCAAGAGGGCCCATGTGGTGCTCGCCAACGGCAGTGTGGCCACCCAAGGGGACGATCAAAACGCCGAAGCCCGCCAACGGCTGAGCGCCAAGATCGACCTGCACGACCGCATGGTCTCCCCGCGGGCGTTGGGCCACAACAAATTCCTCGTGCTCTGCGACTCCCGAAAGAAGCCGCGCTGGGTGTGGACGGGCAGCCAAAACTGGACCAAAACCGGCCTGTGCACCCAGGCCAACAACTCCCTGTTGATCGACCATCCGTCGCTGGCTCAGGAGTATCACAAGCAGTGGGAGTTGCTCAAAACCGCCGGTGACGCCACCCCAGCCACTCTCAAAGCCAGCAACAGCCAGCCCCGTGACGCCACCGTCGGCTCCACCGCGACCCGGGTGTGGTTCACCCCCACGGTGGGCCAGGTGGATCTGAGGCAGGCCCGCGAGCTGGTGGCCAGGGCCCAGCGGGCGATCCTGTTTTTGATGTTCAATCCGGGCCCAAAGGACACCCTGCTCAACCAAATCATTGAAACCGCCCGGTCCGGCACCGCGGCCAATCGCCTCTACATCCGTGGCGTCCTCAACCAAGACCCGAGCACCTCGGCCAACCCGGTGGAGCTGTTCAAGTCGGACAACGCTGAGAAGGCCGACTTCGAGGTGGTCCTGCCCGCCGGGGTGGACGTCGCCACGGAATGGTTTCGCCGCGAGATGAAGAAGCTGCCGGGCACCTTCGCCATGGTGCATTCCAAGGTGGTGTTGGTGGATCCCTTTGGCCCCGAGCCGGTGCTGATGACCGGCTCCCACAACCTGGGCCCCAAGGCCAGTGGCACCAACGACGAAAACCTCCTCATCCTGCGGGGCCATCCCGGCGTCGCCGCCGCCTACGCCACGAACATCATGTCGGTGTATAACCAATACCGCTGGCGCTTCCGCCGCCAGATCCAACCCCGCGCCACCCGCTGGCAAGGCCTTGTGGACACGGACGTCTGGCAGAAGGGCTATCTCAAGGAAGGCGGCACCCAACTGCGGGAGATCAACTTCTGGATTGGCGAGTGAGGCGGTTCCTCCCATCTCAGGCCAAAATAAAAAACCAGCCCATGGGGCTGGTTTGACGGGCTGAGGTTGTCTAGGAGATTCAGGGCTTGTCGGTGGCCGCGATTCAGCCCTGGGAAATGGCTCCCTCTCGCGTCAGCCTCGCGCCTTTGCTCTGGCTGATGCGCTTCCTCAGCTTGCGACTGAACCCGAAGGCTGAGGCCGCTCCCAAAACAGGCAATGGGCCCGGGACCCTGGCGGTGATCGACAAACTGTCGATTCCCCAACCCTCATCCCAGATCTCCGGGGGGACGGGCTGGGGGGGAAGGTTAGGTCCGCTGGGCCAGGTCACATTGGGCGTGTAACCCCCTCCGTACCCCAGAATTTCCAGCGTCAAGGACGACAAGGTGTGGGGAATGGAGAGGAGGGCCGTGGCCGTCGCCATGTCCACCACCGTGTCAGAGCCAAGATAATTTGTCGTGGCGTTCACGATGTGTCCCAACACCGTTCCCCCGCCATAATTCTGGATGGTTCCGCTGGCGTTGTTCGTGGTGAGATTGGCCAGAAGGGGTGTGCCATCGACCAGGATCTTGAGATAGTCCGGAGGCCCGTGGCCGTCGCTGGAATCCCAAGACCCCAAAAATCCGAGGGTGAGCTGGATGTCCACGTGGGTGTGGGCGGTCAGATTGCCCAGCACCAGTTGGGTTGAATTGAGGGTGGGATTGGCAAAGTAGCCGCCGGTCCAGGAGGGCCAAGAGGGGTTGGAGACGGCTGTTTGGAGCACGCCATTGGTCAGGGGGGTGGTCTGACTGACCAGGGGCGCCAAGTAGTCGGGCGTGGTGATGGAGGTTGGCGTGGAGAAGGTGTTCTTATAGATCAGCACCGCTTTTGCGGGCTGGGTCGCTAGAGCCGCCATCGATGCTGTCAGCAGGCCTGATAGGCAAATGGCAGCCCGTGTGGTGGGAGTAGGCATGGAGAAGTAGTCTTAAGGTGGATCTATTTATCCTAGATAAGGACGACGCTCTTGTCAACAAAAGCTATCTTGTCAACAGAAGCTATCTTGTCAACAAAACTTATTCTGTAGGTGGTCACGTTTCCCTGGCGCAAGCCGCCGATGGCATTTCGTCGGGACGCGCCACGAAATCCTTGCCGTTGAGTTGACACCCCAGCCCAACCCCCGGCCCGACCTCGCCAGCCAGGCCATTCCCGCCCTTCCGCTTCGCCATGGGCAAGCCGCCAGCCACCCGCTCACCGGCCCCCGGAGGCCGGCGGCCATGTGCTGATTGATTCGCCCCGCCCTCAACTCCACCTTGATGTGCGGCTGTTTCTCAACTCCCAAACGCCACCTGACAGGCCGCGTTGAGCAGCTGGGCCTGCGCGGCGCTGGCGGGTTCGCGGCCGTTGAGGTCCCCCCGCTCGCAATCTCCCGTCGCCTCAAAGCGGGTGTCGCCCGTGGCGGCGGTGAAGCGAATCGTCTGGTCGCCCGTGGGTTCCACGCTGTTGTAGTACAGCGTGTAGCCACCGTCTTGCACCACGATCGTCGGCTGACTCGCGGCAAGCGCCTGGTCCACGGCGTTGGAGACCATCGCGGCCGTCGCCAAGCCGCCCACGCCCCACGCCACCGATCGGGCCGTCCACCAACCCCAGGGGGGATTGGTCCAGTTGCCGTACCAGCCATAGCGCCAGGGCCGCGCCAGCCGCCAGCCCGGCCGCGCCCAGCCCGGCCAGTCGTTGTCCCATCGCCTCAGCCGATCCACCCCCCGATCCAGGGCCCGATCGACCCGGTGGTCGAAGTCGCGCACATTGTCGCGCCACTCATCACGCACGTTTTCCCTCGCCCGATCCCAGTTTTGATCCACCCGCTCAAAGCCCCGGCGCACCCGATCCCTGTCGATCCTGCCCACGTCATCTCGCAGCTGATCGCGAGCCCGGTTCCAGTCGCCCCGATCCACCGAGCGGCGGATCCGGTCGCGATCCAGGCTTCCCATCCGGTCGTTGAGTTGGCCCCGGGCCCGGTCAAAGTCGCGACGACCCCGATCCCCATCCCCCAGCTTGCGG
>JBKCPG010000412.1:0-2654 GCA_046309395.1 Cyanobacteriota bacterium
GGCCAGGGGGGGCCGGGGGACCGGGAGAGTTTCTTTCTGCGAAGCGGAGCGGGCCGCGCTGCTCACTCGCCCCTGCTGCCGTTCCTTGAGGCGGTCCATCAGGACGGCGTCGTAGGCGGTTTCCACCCGGGAGCGGGCCAGTGGGTCGTCACCCACGGCCTCCAACTTGGCTTGTCGCGCGGCTTGCACGTCCTCAAAGCTGCTTTGCGGCGCAATGCCCAACAAGCTGTACGGATCGGAGGGTCCTTCGGTCATCGCTGTGGCCATGCCTGCACCATTAAAGCGGCCTAGTCAGAAAAGGGGATCGGAGCGGTGAAAACCAGCTTCTTGAAGGAGCTGGAGGCGGCAGGCCTCGGCCTCGGCCGGGGCGAGACGCCAGCGACGCTTGAGGAGGGGCATCTGGGGGGGCAGGTGGCTGCCCTCGCGGATTTCGACCCCATCGCGGCCGGGAAGGAACTTGACGAAATCTGAGCCCCCATCGCTGCGGGGTCTGGTGAGCCAGAACGGGTTGGACATGGCGATGACCTCTGCCCTTAACATTTTGTGATTCCATTGTGGCGGATCCGTCCAGCCACCGCGTCGCCAAGGGGCCGATCAGCGGATCAGCTGGCTACAGGCTGATGGGGTCGATGCCGCTCACCACGGGGGCCACGGCGCTGAGTTCCAGGGAGGGATGGTCGTCGCGCAGCTGTTGGAGGTTCCAGGTGTTGCGGAAGAGGAGCACGGGCCGGTCCCAGGCGTCCCGCACCGTTTTGCAGTTGAACACCCGGCCGATGGCCTCCAGGGCCGGCCAGCCCCCGCACACCCAGCGCGCCACGGTGAAGTCGAGGGGCTCGAGGCGGGTGGCGACACCATATTCATTTTCCAGCCGGTACTGCACCACCTCCAGCTGCAGCTGGCCCACGGCGGCCAGGATGGGGTCCCGTTTGCTGAGATCAGTGTCGTAGAGCACCTGTACGGCCCCTTCCTCCCGCAGTTCGTTGACCCCTTTGCGGAAACTCTTGAACGCGGAGGGATTGGGATTGCGCAACCAGGCGAACAGCTCCGGGGTGAAGCAGGGAATGCCCTCGAATTCCACCTTGGGCCCCACATAGAGGGTGTCGCCGATGGCAAACATGCCGGGATTGTTGAGGCCGATCACATCGCCGGGGTAGGCCTCCTCCACCACCTCCCGGTCTTGACCAAAGAGCTTTTGCGGGCGGGAGAGCCGGATGGTTTTGCCGGTGCGGGCGTGGCGCACGGAGAGATCTTTCTCGAACTTGCCCGAGCACACCCGCACGAAGGCCACCCGATCCCGGTGGCGGGGATCCATGTTGGCCTGGAGTTTGAACACAAAGCCGCTGAATTCCGGACGAAGGGGATCCACCTCCCCCTCGCTGGAGCCCCGGGCGGTGGGGGGCTGGGCCAGCTCCAGGAAGGCGTCGAGGAAGGGCCGCACGCCGAAGTTGGTCATGGCGGAGCCAAAAAACACGGGGCTGAGTTCGCCGGCGTGCACCAGGTCGAGATCCAGTTCCTCGCCCGCCGCGTCCAGCAGCTCAAGTTCCTCCAGGGCCTGGGCCAGGAGCTCGGGCTCCACCTGGCTGGCGAGTTGGGGGCTATCGATCGGCAGCCGTTGTTCGGCGCTTTGCTTGCCCCGCTGGGCCCGCTCGAAGAGCACCACCTCCCGGGTGCGGCGATCCACCACTCCCCGGAAGCGATCCCCGCCGCCGATGGGCCAGTTGACGGGCCAGCAGGCGAGCCCCAGCTCCTTCTCGATTTCATCCAGCAGATCGAGGGGCTCGCGGCCGGGACGATCCATTTTGTTGATGAAGGTGAAGATCGGCACGCGGCGCATGCGGCACACCTCAAACAACTTGCGGGTTTGAGGTTCCAGGCCCTTGGCCGCGTCTTCGAGCATCACGGCGTTGTCGGCCGCCGCGAGGGTGCGATAGGTGTCTTCGGAGAAGTCTTGGTGGCCGGGGGTGTCGAGCAGGTTGAGGGTGCGGCCGCCGTAGACGAACTGCAGCACGGTGGAGGTGATGGAAATGCCGCGCTGTTTCTCGATCTCCATCCAATCGGAGGTGACCTTGCGCTGTTCGCCCTTGGCCTTCACCGCGCCGGCCTGCTGAATGGCGCCCCCGTAGAGGAGCAACTTTTCGGTGAGGGTGGTTTTGCCAGCGTCAGGGTGGGAAATGATGGCGAAATTGCGGCGGCTGGCGACGGCCTCCGCCAGGGAGGTGTCGGGGGGGCTGGGGGCTGGAGAGCCCGGCTGGGAATCGGTGATCATGGCTCCAGCCTGCCAGCGGAAGGCCAAGCCGCGCTTGTCGGAAGCCTGGCTGGCATGCCATGACAGGGAGATGGATCCAACGGCCCGGCGCTGGAGCCCCCCGGTGGAGGGGCCTGGGGAGCTCCTGGAGCGGGAGAGGGGCCTGGAGGCGCTGCGGCTGGAATTCGAGCGGGATGCCCACTTCGGGGCGGTGTTTGTGGTGCTCACCCTGGCGGCCTCCCTGATCGCCACGTTGGGCTTGCTGGCCAACAGCGCGGCGGTGGTGATCGGGGCGATGGTGGTGGCGCCGTGGATCCTGCCGCTGGAGGCGATGGCCTTTGAGGTGGCGCGAGGAAGCCTGCCCAGCTTTGGCCGGGCGCTGCGGACCCTGCTGCTGGGGGTGCTGCTG
>JBKCPG010000413.1:0-18940 GCA_046309395.1 Cyanobacteriota bacterium
GGGGCGGGTGGCTCGGGGGGCGGGGCAAAGGTGGTCATCTTCAAGCCTCCAGGGAACGGGCGATGTAGCGCTCCTCGTGCTCCACCAGCGGCCGGTTCAACCCATAGCCGTAGGGGCGACTGATCACCGTGGGCACGTCCTCCTCAAAGTTTTCCAAGGGCGGCGGCGAGGGTAGCAGCCACTCCAGGCCGATCGCCTGCCAAGGATTCGGGCCGGCCCGGTCCCCCCGCGCCCAGGAGCTCACCAGATTCAGCAAAAACGGAATCGTGGCCACCCCCAGCAGAAACGCCCCCAAACTCGCCAGCACATTCGCCAGGGCAAACTCCGGGTCGTACGACGCCACCCGCCGCGGCATCCCCATCAAACCCGCCCAATGCATCGGCAAAAAGTTGAGGGCGCTGCCGATGAACGTGAGCACGAAGTGCAACTTCCCCAGGCCCTCATACATCAACCGACCGGTGAACTTCGGAAACCAGTGATAGATCGCCGCGAACACCCCGAAGGTGATCGTGTTGAAAATCACATAGTGGAAATGGCCCACCACAAAGTAGGTGTTGCCCACATGAATGTCCACCGGCACCGTCGCCAGCATCACGCCGGTGATGCCAGCGAAAATGAAATTGATCAGCCCCCCCAAGCAAAACAGCATCGCCGTGGTCAGCCGCAACCGCCCCCGCCAGAGGGTGGCGATCCAGGCAAACACCTTGATCCCCGTGGGCACCGCGATCAACATCGTGGTGGCCATGAACACATTGCGCATCCACTGGGGTGTGCCGCTGTAAAACATGTGGTGCACCCACACAATCAAACTCAGCGCCGTGATGCCAAACGAGGCCACGGCCACCACCTCATAGCCAAACAACGGCTTGCGGGCATACACCGGAAACAGCTCAGAGAAGATGCCGAACACCGGCAGCACCATCACATACACCGCCGGGTGGGAATAAAACCAAAAGAAGTGCTGATACAGCATCGGATCGCCACCCCCCTCCGGCCGATAGAAACTCGTGCCGAAACTCAGGTCAAACAGCAGCATCAGCGCGCCACCGGTGAGCACCGGCAGCCCCACCAGCTGGATGATCTGGGCCGCCGCCGCCGTCCAGCAGAAGATCGGCAGACGAAACCAGCCCATCCCGGGGGCCCGCATCCGCACGATCGTCGTCACGAAATTCACCGCCCCCATGATCGAGGACACTCCCGAGAGGGCCACCGCCAAGATCCAGAGAAACTGGCCGTTGAAGAAAATCCCCAGCGGATTCTGGGTGCTGAGCGGCGGGTAGGCCCACCAGCCTGAGGACGACGGCCCCCCGGGCACCAAAAAACTCACCATCAAGATGGTGCCAAACACCGGAAACAACCAAAACGCCAGGGCGTTCAGCCGGGGAAACGCCATGTCGGGAGCGCCGATCATCGGCGGAATCAACAGATTGTTGAAGCCATTGAGGATCGGGAACAGAAACAGGAACAGCATCACCGTTCCATGCATCGTGTACAGGCCGTTATACACACTTGGATCCACCAGGTCCGCCGGCGGCGTGATCAATTCGCCGCGCATGATCATCGCCAGCAGCCCCCCCACCAGCAGGTAAAACAACGCCAGGGCGATGTACTGGATGCCGATCACCTTGGCGTCGGTGTTGAAGGTGAAAAACCGCTTCCAATTGTCCGGTGCACCCGGCACGGGGTGGGGTGCGCGCAGCACCCTGGAATCAAAGCTGGCGGGAGACGTCGACATGGCGATGGCGAAGAGGGCTAGGGATCAGGCGCAAGGGCTTGGAATCAGGCGCGACGTCAGGCCTCGTGCTTGGCCGTGGGATCCAGCCCCACATTCACCAGCGGTGGCGGGGCCGGCGGCACGGTGGCCCAACCGCGATCACCACGCGCCCTGCGCTTCTGATAGAGCTCGGTGGCGGCGTTCCAGCTGGGGGCCAGGGGGCGCCGGGCCGCCTCCCGCAACCACTCCTCAAACCCCTTCCCGTCCTGCACCACCACATCGGTTTGGTTGCTGGCGAAATAGGCCCCGCTGAACATCGAATCCCGCAACCGGTAGCGGCCCTCCCGGGTGGGCGTGAGTCGATAGCTGATCACGCTGCCGGGGATCAAATCTTGCTTGAGGCGAAAGGCGGGGATGTACAGCCCGTGCAACACATCCATCGACACCAACTCCAGCTGCGCCGTGCGATTCACCGGCAGGTGCAGCTCGGCGCTGCGCACCCCGTCGGGATACACAAACTCCCACGACCACTGCCGGGCGATCACCTGCACCGGTCCGTAGGGATTGGGATGGGGATCGGCCATCGTCCCGGCGGCCGCCACCCGCACCGCCTCGGCGTCGCTGGCCACCCTCGCCTTGCCGCCCAGGGTGGCCAGGGTGGTGTTCACCCGGATCGCCTGCCAGGTGAGCAGCATCACCACGATCAGGGGAATCACGGTCCAGGTGATCTCCAATCGCAAGTTGCCCTCGATCGGATCGCCGTTCACCAGGTCGTACTTCGGCGCTCGCCGAAACAGGGCCGTGCTGAGGATCACCGCCACACACCCCACAAACAAAAAGGTGCCGATGCCGGTCTCCAACGCGAAGAGGGCATCCACATGGGGCGCCGCCGCGGAGGCCTGCACCGGCAGCCAGCGGGGCACCTGCCCCACCACCCAGGCCGTGATGGCGCCATCAGCCAGCAACCCCATCCCAATCAGCGGCCACAGCTTCAAGGCAGGGCCTCCCGCAGATCGGCGCCCGCCGCCAGCAGCTGGTCGGCGCTGATGTGCACGCCGAATTCCGCGGCCAGCTCGGCCCCCAGGGTGCCGTGCAAGCCCAACAGCGGGAACAGGGCCAGTCCCGTGAGCAGATAGAGCCACTGCACCTGCCGGCCCATGTCGCGCCGCCAGACAAAGCGTTGATACCCCCGCCAGATCGTCATCAGCACGATCACCAGCAGCAGCGCCACCCCGCCCACCCCATGCCAGAGCATGGTGGCGGCGCTGCCGAGCCCCAGGCTGCTCGTCACCTCCGGCAGGGGATCGGCCAGGAGCATCTCGAAAAAGCCCGCCGCCACCGTGAAAAACGTCAGCACGGCGCACACCAGCAAGTTGTACCAACCCACGTCGTGCAATCCAGCGCGGGTGACCGGCAGGGCCAAAAAGCGAAACACGCGACGCTCCAACGGATAGAGGGCCGCGGCCACATCGAAGGTAATGGCAATCACAAACAGGCCAATCGTGAAATGCACCAGATTGGGGTGGATCGGCAGGGGGTAGGGGAGATCATTGATCCCCAACCACGAGGTCCATTGCCCCGCCAGCATGGCCAGAGGCGCCGTCACACCAAACCCTCCCGCGTCGCTTCCACCACCGGAACCGTGTGCAGGCCGTAGGTCCAGATCAGCGCGTTGCCCAAGGTCACCTGCACCACCACCAGCGCCACCAACACCCCGCCCGCGGCCAGAAACGGCAGGGGAAGCCGGCGCGGATCCCGCCCCCGAATCACGTAGCGCCACCCGCTCAGCACCGAAAGCACCCCCGCCAGCGACCAACCAATCGCGCTGTGAAGATTGAGGATCTCACTGGCGGCCCCGTAGGGATTGGCCAGCCCCGCTTCCACTTGGCCAAAGATGATCGCCACAAAGATCGCCACGGTGGCCACCAGCAGATTCCAGAAGCTCACCTCAAACAGGTTGGGCTTCCGTAGCACCACCCCCGCCAGGTCGAACACCACGCTGATCACGGCCATGGCGATCACGAAATGCACCACGATCGGATGGATGGTGTCCATCCACGGCAGGTTGTGGTCGTTGAGTGGGGGCAGCCACTCCTGCATCGCGTGGGGGGCAGGGCCGTCGCCTCCAGCTTGCCCACGCGGGGCGACCGCCAAGGGGGCTATGAAGTTTTGAAACGCTCCCACCAACCCTTGTCACCTTTTGCTCACCTCGGTCGCCGACACCCCCAGCCCCTGGATCTCTCCCCCTGGTGAGGCCCACAACACCATGCGCTGGTTGATCAACACCACCGACACCAGCGCCAAAGCCGTGCCCGCCCATTGCATCGGCCGCAGGTGCTCATCCAAAAACACGATCCCGCAGAGCAGGGCAAACACGGGGGTGAGAAACGTCAGCGCCGTGAATCCCGTGAGATCCCCCGTGCTCGCGAAGACAAAAAACAACCCGTAGGCCAGGGCGCTGCCGAGCAGGGAGGCATAGGCCATCCAGCCCCACTGGCGCGGCGTCCACTCGGGCCATGGCAGGTGCCCCTGGCTCAGGGCCGAGGCCAGGCTGAGGCACAGCAGCGGCGCCGCGCCGATCAGCATGTGCCATCCCGTCACCGCCACCGGGTCGCTCTGGCGGGTGGCGTAACGGCACAGCACGGTGCCCACCGCCATGGCCGCCGCCGCCGCCAGCATCCACAATTCCCCATGGCTCCAAGGATGGCTGCCCGGGCTCACGGGCCCCTGCAACCACCAATGGCGCAGGGACTCTCCCGGCAGCCCCAGGCACAGGATCCCCACCAATCCCAGCATCAGCCCCAGCCAGCCCACGGGATTGATCTCCTCGTTGAACAGCCCCCGGGCCAACAGCGCCACCAACAGGGGCTGGGAATCGATCAGCACCGAGCCCAACCCCGCCCCGGTCTGCCCCAACCCTTGAGCCAGGCACCCCTGAAACACCGTGCCATCCACCAGGGCAAACAGCAGGAGCCAGGGCCAATCCCGGGCCGCCACCCCCAGGGGGCGCTTCAGCCAGGCGGCCACCAGCAGCAGCGCCAGCCCCGCCGGCAGAAGACGCAAACAGGCCAGGGTGAGCGGGTCGGTGCCGCCGAGCAGGGGAGCCATCGCCGCCATGGCCGTGCCCCACAGGGCAAACGGCAACACCATCAACAACCAGCGCAGCGGGGCGGGCAGGGGCATCGCTGGGTCCTGCCTGGCAGGTGAGGTGTCTTTTTAGGATCCTCCCATTGCCGATCGTCCTGATGCCCTGGCCCTGGCGCCGCAAGACCCGTCGAACCGTGGCCCGCATCGCCCTGGAAGGGCCGATCGTCTCCGCCACCCGCACCCGAGTGCTCAAGGCCCTGCGGGAGGTGGAGGAGCGGGAATGCCCCGCCCTGTTGCTGCGCATCGACAGCCCGGGGGGCACGGTGGGCGACAGCCAGGAAATTCACGCCGCCTTGAGGCGCCTGCGGGAGAAGGGCCGCAAGGTGGTGGCGAGCTTCGGCAACATCTCCGCCTCTGGCGGGGTGTATGTGGCGATGGGGGCCGATCGGGTGGTGGCCAACCCGGGCACCATCACCGGCTCGATCGGGGTGATCCTGCGGGGCAATGATCTGTCGCGGCTGCTGGAGCGGGTGGGCGTTCGCTTTGAAATCGTCAAAAGCGGCCTCTATAAGGACATCCTGTCCCCCGATCGCGCCCTCACCGAGGCCGAACGGCAACTCCTGCAAGACCTGATCGACGCCAGCTACGGCCAGTTCGTGGCCGCTGTCGCCGAGGGGCGTGGCCTCACGGAAGACCAGGTGCGGAGCTTCGCCGATGGCCGGGTCTTTTCCGGTGCCCAAGCCAAGGAGCTAGGCCTGGTGGATGAGCTGGGGGATGAGGAAACGGCCCGACGGCTGGCCGCCCAACTCGCGGGCCTCGACCCCCTGCACACCAAAACCGTCACCTTTGGCCAACCCCCCAAACGCTTTGCGGGCCTGATTCCAGGACGGGCCCTGCTGCGCGAGCTCCGCCAACTGATCACCATGGAGATGGGCTTGAGCGGCCAACCGCTCTGGCTTTACCGCCCTTGACACCGGCAACGATTCCCATGGCCACCTCAGCCCTTGAATTGCGGGCCCTGCGTGGGGCCACCACGGCGATGGCCAACACCTGCGAGGCCATCGACGAAGCGGTGAGCGAGCTGATCGAGGCCCTGATGCGGGCCAACCATCTCGAGGGCTCCCGCCTGCTCTCCGTCACGTTTTCCGTCACGGCGGATCTGGATGCCTGCTTCCCGGCGGCCATCGCCCGGCGCCGGCTGGGTTGGGATGATGTGGCGCTGCTGGATTGCCAGCAGATGGCGGTGGCGGGCGACCTGCCGCGCTGCATCCGCCTGCTGGCCCACGCCTGGCTGGAGGCCGGCCAAAGCCTGGTGCACCCCTATCTGCGGGAGGCCTCCCGCCTTCGCCCCGACCGCGCCGGCTCCCCAGACAGCTCCCCCTCCGACCACTAGGCCCCAGGCCGGATCAGCCCCCTCAGGAGAATTTCGCTATCGCGCGGGGCGATCCCCGCCCTCCTCCCCACACTTTCCTTGAAATTCCCGTTTTCTTCGCATGGCCAGCCGCCCGCCCTCCTTGGGGTGGGCTTTGGTCTGCTGGCCGCCCAGATGGTGGGCTTCGCGGTCACCCCGCCCCAACCCGTCCAGGCCCAAGGCACCCCTGGCTTGATGGAGTTCCGCTGGGACAACAGCAAGGACTACCGCAAGCTCTATTTCTTTCAATCCGACACCCAGCGGCTCAAGCTCTCCGACTACTACTTGATCCTGCGGCCCAAGGATCGCAAGACAGCCATCCTCAAGCTCACGGTGTCGCTCCCCAAAAGCTTCGACAGCACCATCGATCCCAAGCGGGTGAAGCTCTGCAAGATGAGCGAGGGCGGCATGCTGAAGCGCACGCGCTGCGAAAAACAGATTCCCGCCACCGTTGAGGTGAACGCCAAAGCGGGCACGATTGAAATCTTCCCGGAAACGCCTCTTTCCGACAAACAAACCATTGGCGTGTTCATGCGCATCTTCAACCCCTTCAATGTGGGGATGTATCAATTCAACGCTCTCGCCCAGGCCCCGGGCGACATTCCCGTCTCCACCTACTTGGGGAGCTGGCTGATCCAGATCGACCCCAACGCCTCCAACTAGGGGCCCCATCCTGGAGCGGGGGGGGGCCAACCCTCCGCCGCTGTAGGGGAACGACTGCCTGGTAGGGTGGGCGGCTGAGATGAAGATGGCATGACAAGGCGCACCCTGGAAGGCACCAGCCGTAAGCGCAAGCGCGTTTCTGGTTTTCGCGTACGCATGCGCAGTCACACCGGTCGCCGGGTGATCCGAACCCGCCGCCGCCGGGGCCGGGCACGTTTGGCGGTGTAGATCACCCGCCCTCCCCGCTGTGGCCCTTCCCCAGAAGCATCGTCTCAGGGGAACCCGGGTGTTTGATCGCCTGTACCGCCAGGGGGAACGGTTCCATGGCCAGTGGATCACGCTGCGGGTTCTTCCGGAATACCCCACCTTGCTCCCCCCCCGCGATCGGGGCCACGCCTCCAGTCCCTGGCGGTGCGCGGTCATTGTGAGCACCAAGGTGAGCAAACGCGCGGTGCGCCGCAACCGGCTGCGCCGCCTGATCCATCAGCTCTTGATGAGCCATCCGCCCGACCCGGGCCAGCCCCGCTGGCTGGTGTTCAGCCTGAAGCCCGGCAGTCTCGACGCGGGAGAGTCCCACCTCCTGGGAGAATGCTTGCTGTTGTTGCGGAAGGCAGGTTTGCGCGGATGAGTCAGCTCGATCCTCCGGTGCCCGCCGGAGCCAGCATTCAGGAAAGCGTGTTCTACGAGGGGGGACCGGCCCGGGGCGACCTGATCTTCAACCTGCTCTTCGGCCTCACCCTCATTGGCATCCCCTTCGCGGTGGCCGCCGTGGTGCGCGCCCTCTGGTTGCGCTATCGCGTCACCAGCCGCCGCATCGAGGTGAACGGCGGTTGGATGGGGCGCGAGCGCACCCAGGTGGTGTACAGCCAGATCCGGGAGGTGCGCTCCGCTCCCCGGGGCCTGGGCGCCTGGGGCGACATGGTGCTGGTGCTCAAGGACGGCTCCAAGCTCGAAATGCGTTCCATGCCCCGCTTTCGCGAGGTGGAGGCCTACATCGAGGAGCGGCGCAACGCCCCCGCCACCCCCACCAGCAAGCCTGGCAAGGTGGCCACCGGTTTCGTCACCCCGGACGCCGCCGCCTCCTGACGCGACGGATCTCCCTCTTCGTCCCGCCACCCGTCCGTGTCCTCCATCAGGCACACTGACCCACGGATCTTCTCCTAATCCCCCGCCGTGATCGGCTACATCTCCGACAACCTGCTGCTGCCCATCCTGGATTTCTTCTACGGGTTGGTGCCCAGCTATGGCCTGGCGATCATTGCCCTCACGGTGGTGATTCGCCTGGCGCTCTTCCCGCTCAGTGCCGGATCCATCCGCAGCGCCAGGCGCATGCGCATCGCCCAGCCCGTCATGCAGCAACGGCAGGCGGAGATCAAAACCAAGTTTGCCAACAACCCCCAGAAGCAACAGGAGGAACTCGGCAAGTTGATGCAGGAGTTCGGCAGCCCCCTGGCGGGCTGTCTGCCCCTGCTGGTGCAGATGCCGATCCTGTTTGCCCTGTTCGCCACCCTGAGGGGTTCACCCTTCGCGGATGTGCCCTACACCTTCAATGTGAAGGTGCTGCCCTCCGAACAGATCGCGGCGGTGGAAGCCAAGCCGTTCAACACCCCAAGCCATTCCATTTTTGTCACCGCCACCAAGCATGTGCCCGTGATCGGCACCTTGGCCAACGGCACCAAACTCGGGGTGGGCGACAGCGCCACCGTGGCCCTGCACGCCAAAGACGGCTCCAGCTTTGATTCCGTTCTGGCTGAGGTGGAGGATGGCGAAGCCTTCCGCCCCACCTGGAGCGTCACCAAGGGTGAGGGGGTGGTGACCGTGGATCCGGATGGCACCATCCACGCGCTCAGCCCGGGCGACGCGGTGGTGGAAGGCAAAGTGCCTGGCTTGGCCGCCCGAAGCGGCTTCCTCTTCATCAAGGCCCTGGGCCAGGTGGGCTTTGTCACCGATGGGGCCATCAATTGGGACATCGCCATCCTGGTGGCCGCCTTTGGCGCCACCCTCTTTGTGAGCCAGATCCTCTCGGGGATGGGCATGCCCCCCAATCCCCAACAGGCCACCGCCAACCGGATCACCCCCTTGATGATCACGGCGATGTTCCTGTTTTTCCCCTTGCCCGCCGGGGTGTTGCTTTATATGGTGGTGGCCAACATCTTTCAGGGTCTGCAAACCTATTTGCTCAGCCGTGAAAGCCTTCCCGAGAATTTGCAGCAAATTCTCGACAAACAGCTGGCCTCCCAGCCCAAAGGAGCGGTCACCGTCGCCTCCACCGCCGGCTCTTCGGGCCGTTTGCCCTTCGAACCCAATTCCAAAAAGTGAGCCCCTCTCACTTAACACCTCTCTCCTTGCGGGAACTGCGCCATTTGTCCGAGGGCAAGGAATGGCTGGTCGATCAATCCATCGCTGATTTCCCCAGTCTCACCCCGGTTCGCGGCCACCTCCAGGCCACCCATCACGGCACGGCGGTGGAGGTGAGCGCTGAGGTGGAAACCATCCTCACCCTCACCTGCGCCCGCTGCCTGCGGCGGTTCAACCATCCGCTCAGGGCCGAGGTGCGCGAGCTGATCGAATGTCGCGGCCAGGATCCCTCCCACGAGGAAGCCTTGGGGTGGCCGCTGGAAGGGGATCTGGACGACCGCTTGGACCCCGCCGGAAGCTTTGATCCGGAGCGATGGCTCTTCGAGCACCTGAGCCTGCGGCTCCCCCTGGTCAACCGTTGCGGAGAGGAGTGCCCCGGCCCCCCCCGCTGGGGCACCCCGGCCGACACCACCGACCCCCGATGGGCCGCCCTCAAGGCCCTCAGCCCCCCGGCCTCGTTCCAGTCCCAAACCTGAGTCAGGGTCATGACCCCTCCCTCCGTGGTGGAGCAGTTGGATCTGCTGATCCGGTCGCGCACCCCCATCCTCTGGATTCGCACCCTCGAAGAAGACCGGGTGGAGACCCTGCTGCGACAGGTGTGCGAGAAGCTTGGCGGTCGGTCGTTGTGGGGTTGGGATTTCATCAGTGGGCTGCGGGGAGCGCCCGGGCGGGAAGGGGAGGCGTCCCGCAATCCCCTTGGCGCCTTGGACGTGATCGCCAGCCTGCCCCCGGATCAGGGGGCGATCCTGCTGCTGAAAGACTTCCACCGCTTCACGGAGGACGCGGCCATCTGCCGGCGCCTCCGCAACCTGGCCTTCCATCTCCGCCAGGGCCCCCACACCCTGGTGATCACCGCACCCCGCTGGGACCTGCCCTGGGAATTGCGGGAGAGCGTCACCACCCTCGAACTGCCCCTCCCCGACGCGCCCGCGATTGAGCGTCTTCTGGCCTCCATCGCCCAGGCCAGTGGCCACCCTCTGCCCGCCGACCTGCTCAGCGAGCTCACCGCCGCCTGCCATGGCTTGAGCGAGCAGCGGGTGCGCCAGCTGGCGGCCCGTGCCCTGGCGCGCCGCGGCCAGCTCGGCCCGGATGATCTGGCGGAGGTGCTGGAGGAGAAGCGCCTGGCCATCGCCCAGAGCGAATTGCTCGAGTACTGCCCCACCGAAGCCACCCCCGCCGACATCGGTGGCTTGGACGCGCTCAAACACTGGCTGGAGCAACGGCACCGAGCCTTCAGCGATGAAGCCCGCCGCTTCGGGCTCCCCCTGCCGAGGGGGGTGTTGCTGGTGGGTCCCCAGGGCACGGGCAAATCCCTCACGGCCAAAGCCATCGCCCACAGCTGGTCGATGCCCCTGCTGCGGTTGGATGTGGGGCGCCTCTTCTCGGGCCTGGTGGGGGCCAGCGAGGCCCGCACCAGGGAGATGATCCAGTGGGTGGAAGCCCTCGCTCCCTGCGTGCTCTGGATTGATGAGATCGACAAGGGCTTTTCCTTTGGCACCGCTGCCGATGGGCGCAGCGATGGGGGCACCAGCCAACGGGTGCTGGCCAGCCTGCTCACCTGGATGGCGGAAAAAACCAGCCCGGTCTTTGTGGTGGCCACGGCCAACGCGGTGGAACGGCTGCCGGCCGAACTCCTGCGCAAAGGCCGCTTCGACGAGATTTTCCTCCTCGAACTTCCGGATGCCGAAGAGCGCCGTGCCATTTTGGATCTGCAGCTGAGGCGACGGCGCCCCGCCCATCGCCTTCCCCTGGAGGTGCTGGTGGATCGCACGGCGGGATTCTCCGGCGCGGAGCTGGAGCAAACCGTGATCGAAGCCATGCACCTGGCTTTTGGCGAGAATCGGGATCTGCAAGAGCCCGACCTGATCGCCGCCGCCAGCCAGGTGGTTCCCCTCTCCCGCACGGCACGGGAACAGCTGGAAGCCCTGCGCCAGTGGGCGAGCAGCGGCCGGGCCCGCACCGCCTCCGGGCACAAGGTGGGTGGCGAGATGTAACGGCTATATGAAGAACACCCACGCTGCGTAACAACTTCTTCGTGACGGCGGCTGGATCCGGAAACCCCGCATAGCGTCAGCGACATCCATGTGTGGTTGCCATGCTTTCCGGCCCTGGTCCCCGTTTTTCCGGTCCTCGTTTTCAAGGGGATCTTGTCAGTCAGTTGGCGGTGGCCAGCCTGGGCGCTGGGGTGATCACCACCTTGGCCGTGGCCCAGGGTCAAAACCCCCTCACCGCCCTCGGCATCACCCTGTTTTCGGCGTTCGCCGCCGTCGCCGTCGGCCAGGTGCTCTGACGAACCCACGCGAAGGGTCGGAGTTGCGGGATCTGTGTCCCGCCCTGGCCAACAAGACCTACTTCAACTACGGCGGTCAGGGCCCCCTGCCCACCCCATCGCTCGACGCGATCGTGGCCACCTGGAGGACGATCCAGGAGCTGGGGCCCTTCACCTCGGATGTCTGGCCCCTGCTGGAGGCCGAAACCTCCCGGCTTCGCCAACACCTCGCCCAGTGGTGCGGGGCGCCTCCCCATCGGCTGGCCCTCACGGAAAACGTCACCATGGGCTGTGTGCTTCCCCTGTGGGGATTGCCCTGGCGGCCCGGGGAGGAGATTCTCATCAGCGATGGAGAGCACGACGGGGTGGTGGCGGCCTGCCGGGAGTTGGCCCACCGCTTCGATCTGAGGGTGGCAACCCTGGGGGTGCATGGCTTGGACACCGGGCCTGACCGAGGCGATGGAGCGGTGCTGGAGGCGCTGGAGACCTGCCTCACCCACCGCACCCGCCTGGTGGCGCTCTCCCATGTGCTCTGGAAAACCGGACAACGGATGCCCATCGGGGCCGTGGCCGAGCGTTTGGAGGGCCACCCCAGCGAACCCTGGCTGCTCGTGGACGGTGCCCAGAGCTTTGGCGGCCTGCCGCTGGACTCGGAGGCTCCCCGGGCCGACATCTATGCCTTCACGGGTCACAAATGGTGTTGTGGTCCGGAGGGACTGGGGGGGGTGCTCCTTTCCGAAAGGGTGCTTCAAGAGAGCCGACCCACCCTCATCGGCTGGCGCACCCTCCGATCGGAACAACACGCCGGCGAGGGATTCCATCGCGATGGCCGGCGTTTTGAGGTGGCCACCTCCTGCACGCCCCTCCTGAGCGGACTGCGAACCTCCCTGGAGCTGCTCGATGGCCTGGGTTCTCCAGCGAAACGCCTGGAGGAGATTCAGCGCCATGCGGCGGCGCTTTGGACAGGCCTGCGGTCGGTGCGGGGGTGCCACACCCTGCTATCCACCTCTCCGCCCGCCGGGTTGGTGAGTTTTCAGCTCCACCGCCACGATGGCTCCCGGATCGAGCCCGAGGGAATCGTCCAACGGTTGGGGGAGCGGGGAATTTGGCTGCGGGCCCTCAGCGAGCCCGATTGCCTGCGTGCCTGCGTGCATGTCACCACCAGCGCGGCGGATGTGGAGCGGCTGCTGGAGGCTCTCACCACCATCACCCTCTGCCCAGACGACTGACCCCGCCCCTCCCAGATCCCCGGAGCAAGGAGAGGCGAACAGCAGGGGGACGGCGAGAGATCTTCACAACAAAAAGGGGCTCCTTGGAGCCCCTTGCGGTGTGGCGAGGAGGCCCGCCGAATCAGTAATCCGCTTCGGTGCTCAGGAACGAGCTATGCACCCAGCCGGCCAGCAAGGCGCCAACGATCGGGGCGAGCCAGAACAGCCAGAGCTGCCCCATGGCGTCGCCTCCAACCCAAGCCGCCACACCCGTGCTGCGCGCGGGGTTCACGGAGGTGTTGGTGACGGGGATGCTGATCAGGTGGATCAGGGTCAGGGCCAAACCAATGGGCAAGCCGGCGAACCCGGTGGGAGCCAGACGATCGGTGGCACCAAGAATCACCAACAAGAAGAAGAAGGTGAGCACCAGCTCGATCACCAGGGCCGCCCAGAAGCCGTAGCCACCGGGGGAGTGGGCGCCCCAACCATTGGTGGCGAGGGGATTTCCGCCGGAGAGGGCAAACCCTTCCCGACCTCCAGCCACCATCCAGATCACGCCCCCGGCGATGATGGCGCCGAGCACCTGGGCGACGACGTAGGGGAACACCTGAGAGCCGCGGAACTTGCCACCGGCCCAAAGGCCAAAGGTGACGGCGGGATTGATGTGGCATCCAGAGACGTGACCAATGGTGTACACCATGGTCAGCAGGGTGAGACCGAAGGCCAGAGAGACGCCCAGGAAGCCAAGACCCAGGGGGTTGGCGGCCGTGTTGTCGTAAGGGAAGACGGCGGCGAGCACGGCGGAGCCGCAACCACCAAGCACGAGCCAGAAGGTGCCGAAGAGCTCAGCCAGAAACTTTTTGGAAAGCGGAACAGCGAGTGCCATTCAGTGGAAGTTGTTTGTGGAAGACAAACGAATATTGACCGCAGCCTGAGAATTGGCAAGAGGATGTGACAATTGGCAGACTTGCCTCCGCAGGGATGCACGCATAGCCGCCAATGATTCGCTGTTTATTCGCGGCCAGCCTTAAGAGACATTTAATCTTTAGGGCGCCTTCCCCAAAAACGCCTCCCCGCCAGCTTTTCTGTCGCCAGGATAAATATATTTACATTTTTTGCGGGCTGGGCGGTCGGGCCCATTGTTGCCATTTTGTCGATTCTGTATAGGGTGATCTTGTTGGCATCCAGCGGGTGAATCCGACTGGTTTGATCAACATTTGTTCAAGATTCTCTCCCCCTACCCTCCCCCCCCACTAGCGGTTTAGAGGCATGATTGCTCCCTCATCCCGAGTCTTCCCCAGGCTGCTGATTGCCTCAGCCGCCTCGGTCGGCATCTTCGCTGTTGGCGGTAACGCCCTCGCGGCCAGCACAGCGGAACTCATCAAAACTGCCGAAACGGCCTGCTTAGAAAGCGCTGGAGCCCAAGGCTGGCGCACCGACCTGGCCAAAGTGATCTCCACCAAAGCCATCAACGCCGACAAGGTGGAAGTGGTGTTTGATCTGACCAGAGATGGTGTCAACACCGCCCGCCTCACCTGCCCTTACAGCGTCACCCAAGGGGTTGGCGGCGTGTTCGCCGCTCCCAAAGCTGAGGCACCGGCCGCACCCGTGGCGGCGGAGCCCGTGGCCGATCCCGGCACGCCAGTCAATCAGGGCAAAGCTTGGTGGCTCCTCCTGCCGCTCGCCCTGGGCCTTGGCTCTTGGCTGTGGCTCCGCGGCCGCGATGAACCCACTGGCCACGCCTACGCCACCACCGGCACCACCACCACTGGCGCCGCCACCGGAGCCCGCACGTACTACGCCGCTGAAGCCGCCGCCCGTGATGGCCTGCTGGAAGTGCGGGAGCACGCCGACCTGGGTTCCCGGGTGTTGCGCCAGATCCGGAACGGCGACACCTTCCAACTCACTGGCGTCCGTCGTCGCGACTCCTCCAACGTCGAGTGGCTCGAAGTGAGCAATGGCGGCTGGGTGCGGGACGCGGAAGTGCGTTACGACCGCAACGTCGTGCGCTTTGTTTGATCCCGAGGGGTGATGGGCCCTCAACTCGGCTGAGGGCTCCCGCTCCCATCCCCAACCACCAAACCACCGGATTCGGGTCCAATCCTGAATTCGGTGGTTTTTTCTGGCTAGGGCTGTCCGGTGGGCAGGCAACGGAGACGCAGAGCCTTCTCCGCTTCCTCGCGATCATCAAAGTGAATTTTCCGCGTGCCGAGGATTTGATAGTCCTCATGTCCCTTCCCGGCGATCAGCACGAGATCGTCTTCTCCGGCGGTGGCGATGGCACTGGCGATGGCTCGCGCCCGATCCTCCTCCACCACCACCTCGGCGCCTGAGGGAATGCCGGCGAGCACATCGTCGAGAATCCGCAGCGGATCCTCCGTGCGGGGGTTGTCGGAAGTCACCACCACCGAGTCGGCCAATCGCGCCGCGATCTCCCCCATCTGGGGGCGTTTGGCCCGGTCCCTGTCACCACCGCAGCCAAACACGCAGATGAGGCGGCCGTTGGTGAAGGGCCTGCAGGCGGCCAAGGCATTCTCCAGGCCATCGGGGGTGTGGGCATAGTCGACCAGCACGGCGGGGGTGCAGGCCATGGATGGGGCCTTCACCCGCTCCATTCGTCCAGGCACTCCCCGGAATCCGGGGATGGCCTCCAGCAGGCGAGGCAAGGGAATGCCTTGCAGCTGCAGGATGCCCACGGCCTGCAGCAGGTTCATCAAGTTGAAGCGACCCACCAGGGGGGAATGCAGCGGGCCGCTTCCCTCAGGGGTGTGCACCACACCCCGCACCCCATCCGCTTCCATGCGGACATCGCTGACGCCCAGTTCTCCGTCTCCCCCGGCGAGGGAGGCGCGCCAGCACACCTTGCCCTCCGCCAGGAGTCGGTCGGCCAAGCGGGCTCCCCAAGGATCATCCACATTCACCACGGCGCCACCCTCCAACAGAGGAGAGGAGAAGAGCAGGGCCTTCGCCTCGAAATAAGCCTCCATGGAGGGGTGGTAATCGAGGTGGTCTTGGGTGAGGTTGGTGAACACCGCTCCGGAGAAGCGGCAACCAGCCACCCGCCCCTGATCCAGGGCGTGGGAGCTCACTTCCATGGCCGCCAGCAAGGCACCGGCCTCCACCGCCTGCGCCAGCTGGCTTTGCAAGAGATCCGCAAACGCCGTGGTGTGCTGGGCGGTGACGCTGTGACCGGGCCAGCGGTTGACCAAGGTGCCGAACAGGGCGGCCGAATGCCCGGTCTGGGCCGCGAGATGTTCGATGAGGTGGGTGGTGGTGGTTTTCCCGTTGGTGCCTGTGACGCCAATCAGGCGCAGGCGTTGGCTGGGGTGATTCCAGAACGCCGCCGCCAGCTCTCCAGCCCAAAGGGCCACCGGATCGGGCACCACCACCACCTGATCGTCAGGTCCCGGCGGGTCGGCCAGCGCCACCGCTTGGCCAATCACGGCCGCCGCGGCCCCATCGGCCAGCACCTGCCGCCAAAACGCCCCCCCATCCACCCGGGAACCCGGTAATCCCAGAAAGAGGGTGCCGGCACCGACGCGCCTGGAATCGCAACTGATGCTCTGAAGCCGCGCATTCCGCAGGGTGGGGGGAATGGGGAGGCCCACCTGGTTGAGCAGGGAATGGAGCGGTTGGGTCATGGGAGGAGCGGGGCGGAGAGAGCCGCGAGTGATCCAAGGCGCTCACCCTGGCATGCCCCTTCAAGGCCCACCATCCCCAGGGTGAAACCGCCTCCATTGGCTTGCTTCCTTAACAACAGCCTTGGCGCTCCAGCCAGGCCCGCAGCCTCTCCCCCCGCAACCGGGGGGGGACCGGGGGCAGGGGATGGATCCCCGCGTCGCCTCCCTCAGGGAACTCTCGGGCGGCTTGGGCCAACACCGGCACGGACAGGCCATAGCGGGCCTGGAGGGCGGGATCGCCATCCACATCCACCAGCCTAAGGGCCTCCGGCGGGAGGAATTCGCGCAGCCGCTCCTCCAACCCCTCACAAAGGCAACAGCCTCGGCGTGTGTAGAGGATGAGGGGGGGCATCAATCGGGCACCGGATCACAGCCGCAGGGCGTGAGGGGATGGCAGCGGCTGAGGCGCTTCACGCTCAGCCATCCCCCTTTCCAAGGACCATGGCGCTGGATCGCTTCGGCGGCATAGGCACTGCAGCTGGGGATGAAGCGGCAGCGGGGTCCGAGCAAGGGGGAAAGCCAGCGGCGATAGACACCGATCAAGGTTAAGAGGGCCGCTGACAGCCAGGCCTCTAGGATGGGTGGTTGGCGCTCCATGGGGCGGCGATGGGTGGGCCCCTTGAGGGCTTCACCCAGCTTGCCTCCTCCGTGCCCTCCGACGGCGGGATCCCTCGGCCTTGGCCAGGGGACGCCCGCCGCGGCTCTCTGTTCTCTCGCTTTGACTGTTTATGTCTCGTTACCGCGGCCCTCGATTGAGGATCACGCGGCGCTTGGGAGACCTTCCCGGTCTCACCCGTAAGTCCGCCAAGCGGTCTTATCCCCCCGGTCAGCACGGCCAAGCCCGTCGCAAGCGCTCCGAATACGCGATCCGTCTCGAAGAAAAACAAAAGCTTCGCTTCAACTACGGAATTTCCGAGCGGCAGCTGGTGCGCTACGTGAAGAAGGCCCGCGCCCAGGAGGGCTCCACGGGCACCAACCTGCTGAAGCTGCTGGAAAACCGCCTCGACAACGTCTGCTTCCGCTTGGGGTTCGGCCCCACCGTGCCGGGTGCCCGCCAGCTGGTCAACCATGGCCATGTCACGGTGAATGGCCGCGTGGTGGACATTCCCAGCTATCAATGCAAGGCGGGGGATGTGGTGGCCATCCGCGAGCGCAAGGCGAGCAAGCAATTGGCGGAGGGCAACCTGGAGTTTCCCGGCCTGGCCAACATACCGCCCCATCTCGAGTTTGAAAAAGCCAAACTCACCGCCAAGGTGATTGGCCCGATCGAACGGGAGTGGGTGGCCCTGGAGATCAACGAACTGCTGGTGGTGGAGTTTTACAGCCGCAAGGTGTAGGTCCCGCCCGCCCGCGCTGGGAGAGAGTCTGCCAGCAGACAAGCCCCCGCCGCGGCGGGGGCTTTCGCATGACTCCCCGCAGAGCGATGTTGGTCAGGGTTGAGCCTTGCGGAGACGGGCCCGCGGACGACGGCTGGCTCGAGCGGCCGCAACCGCACCCAGGATCGGCTGGGGGCCAGGTGTTTGCGTGAGTTTCACGTTGTCGAGATAGACGCCATTATTGTCACCGCCCTGGTTGAGAAATGAGATGTCGTAACTTGCCGTGTTGGCAGGTGTGAAAACGAGGCTTCGCGTTGCAAAGGCTTGCACCCCAATCAGTGCATATTGAGCCATGCTGGAGCCAAAGGTGACATCGACAGTGTTCGACGCGCTGAATCCCAAATCAAATTCAAGGAAATACGGAATTCCACCAGTCAGCGTGAAATTCTTCTTCAGCAGACCGGAAGAGGAAGTTGAGCCGTCCAAATCAACGTACCATCAGTTTCCGGGCTTGTTATCGTAAAAAGGAGGGTTGCCATTGCAGACGCCGATCAGATCAACCGTGCCAGAATTGCCGCTCGTCCAAGCTGATGGAACGACGTTAAGACCAGGATTTTCACCATTAAAGTTATCAGATTAAATCACCTCGGCGTGGCCGGGTAAGGCCACAGAAAGGCTGACACCTAACAAGGCGGAAATGGAAATGAATAGTGAGCGCATCGAACGCAAAGATTGCGCCTTACAGTAAATCTTAAGCTCGGCAATCAATCATGCTTTGATGAAAGCGTAACAGATGGCAAGCCCAGTCGGCTGGAGCGCCCTCTGAAGCACGAGTCTGTCGACAGCGTACTCCATCACCCTTGGGAGGCACTGCGGCAGGCCTCCTTCCAAAGCCATCTCCTTTTCAACCAGCTCGCAAACCATCGAGCCGCCAACTCTCGGGAGATTGCCGCAGGCCAATCCGGCCTCGGAGCGCCAACATGGCCACCTCCCAAAACGTGAAAGCGCACAGCGCCACCGCCCCTCCCGCCACGCCTTGCGAATCAGCCAACGGCTGGTGAGCCCAAGGGCTAAGTCCTCCCGATCCAGCCAGAGAAAACACATGGGTGTCGAGAAGGATCACTCCAGGGCCGACCAGGGGGTGGGGATCGGAGAGACAACATTTCCATGAATCTCCTCGCCTGGAGGGAGCCCGAAGGGGGTGGCACCTGATCCATCAGGCGGAGGCAGCGGG
>JBKCPG010000414.1:0-3540 GCA_046309395.1 Cyanobacteriota bacterium
CTTCCCCCTTCCCCCTCCGCGGGGCCAAAGCGGCGGTTCCTCGGCCCCCCCCCGCGCTCCCGCGGCAACAGGAAACTGGCCCAGTTGGCCGAAGCGGTGCCCCTGGCCTGGGAGTCGCTGGCGGCCAATCGCCTGCGCTCCCTGCTCACCATGCTGGGGGTGATCATCGGCATCGCCGCGGTGATCGCCATGGTCACCATCGGTCGGGGCGCCCAGACGCAGACGGTGAACCAGCTCAAATCGTTGGGCTCCAACCTCCTGTACATCCAAAGCGGCGTGGCCAGCACCGGCAGCCCCGTCTCCCAAGGGGCCGGATCCGCCACCACCCTCACCTGGGAAGACGCCAAAGCCATCGCCAGCTCCAGCTCCGCCGTCGCCGCCGTGGCGCCGGTGTTGAACCGCCGAGCCCAGGTGGTGTATGCCGAACGCAACACCAGCACCTTTGTGGTGGGCACCACGCCGGAGTTTGTGACGGTGCGCGATTTTCTCCCCCTCACGGGGCGATTCTTCAACCAAGACGATCTCAACCGCGCCAGCCGGGTGGCCGTGCTGGGGCAAACCGTGGTGGACAGCCTGGGACTCAGCGCCGAAAGCGCCCTCCAGCGCACCGTGCGCATCCAGGGAGAACCCTTCACCGTGATTGGCACGTTGGAATACAAGGGGATGAGCGCCTTCCGCGACATGGACGATCAAGTGTTGATCCCTCTCACCACCATGGCCAGCCGGATCGTGGGGGTGAACGCGATCAGCGGCATCGCCCTCGACAGCGTGTCGGTGTCGGCCAAGCGGGCTGAACAGATGGACGCCGCCCAGTTTCAGATCAGCAATCTGTTGCGTCGACGCCACCACATCGTGCCCCCTCGCCAAGACGACTTCATCATTCGCAGCCAGGCCGACCTGGTGAGCGCCTCCACGTCGGTGGCGAAGGTGTTCACAACGCTGCTGGGGGGCTCGGCCGCCATCTCGTTGATCGTGGGCGGCATCGGCATCATGAACATCATGTTGGTGTCGGTGAGCGAACGCACCCGGGAAATCGGCGTCCGCCGGGCGATCGGCGCCCGAAGCTCCGACATCCTGCGGCAGTTTCTCATCGAATCGGTGGTGCTCTCCTGCCTCGGCGGCCTGGCGGGGGTGACCCTCGGGGTGGTGGCCTCGGCGCTGATCAACGCGGCGTTCGGCTGGCCCTGGAACCTCTCCCTCGACGCCGTGGCGATCTCCCTGCTGTTTTGCATGGCCATCGGCGTGTTTTTCGGCTCCTATCCGGCCCGCAAGGCGGCGCGCCTCGATCCGATCACCGCCCTGCGCGCCACGTAGGCCATGATCCAGCTGGAGCACATCGGCAAGTCGTATCCCCTCGGGGATCGGGCGGTGACGATCCTCAGCGACATCAATCTCACCATCCACCGGGGCGACTACACCGCCATCATGGGGGCGTCAGGGTCGGGGAAATCCACCCTGATGAACATCCTTGGCTGCCTGGAGGCCCCCAGCGAGGGGCGCTATTTCTTTGATGGTCGCGATGTCACCACCCTCAGCGACGACGCGCGCACCGATCTGCGCAACTTCCGCATCGGCTTTGTGTTTCAGCAGTTCAATCTGCTCAGCCGCCTGAGCGCCCTGGACAACGTGATGCTGCCGATGGTGTACGCCGGCTATCCGCGGCGAGAGCGGCGGGAACGGGCCCGCCAAATGCTGGAGGGCGTGGGCCTGGGGGATCGGCTCGACCTCCTGCCCAACCAGCTCTCCGGCGGTCAGCAGCAGCGGGTGGCGATCGCCCGGGCCCTGGTGAACCAGCCGGAGCTGGTGCTGGCCGATGAACCCACGGGCGCCCTGGATTCCCGCACCGGCCGGGAGGTGATGGACCTGCTCGCCGAGCTGCACGGCGAGGGGTTGACGATCGTGCTGGTCACCCACGATGGCTCCGTCGCGGCACGCACCCAGCGGATCCTGCGCATGGAGGATGGCCGCGTTCACCCCGCCGGCAAGGGGGAGGAGGGCGGGGGGATGAAGCCCGTGAGGTGATCGAGGTCGACATAGCGATCCGCGTAGGTTTTGCCCACCTGATAAAGTTCGCCAATCAGGGAAACATCATCCATCTTTTGCATGGATGCCTCGCTGATCTGGAAGAGATCAAGGTCGTTGAGCTGTTGCTGGGTGGTGATGGGATCGTAACGGACGTAGGCAAACTGCTTCGGTCCTGTCCAGTTGGACGCGGTGGCGGAGCCTCCAGGGGGAAGCATCATGGCGCCAAACTCTCCATCAATCTCCCCACCAAAACGACACTCACCCAGCAGGCGACACACCATGTCCCATCCGGAGGTCGCCGCGTTCATCAGGGCGGACGGGATGGATTTGGCGTGATCCAACAACCACAGATCTTCCGGGCGCAGGTTTTGCCGCTGGGCGGGAGCGTTGCCCGTGCCCACCGAAACAATCAGCATCTGATCCACCCCGGTTGGCCACTGGATGTTGTAGGGCTGGGCCGTGGCCATCTGAAAGGCCAGATAGGCGGGATTGTTGTACGTGGTCACCCCACCATCAACAAAAAGAAAGTGATACTCGTGCTCCGTGCCTTCGGCGAAGGTGACCACCTCCGGGGGGAAGAAGGTGGGAGCGGCCGCGCTGGCGCGCACCAGCTGCCAAAGGGGCAGACGGAGGTTGCAATCGGGCCGGCTGAGCTCGTTGTATTTGGCCCTGGGGTTGTTGCAGACAGGCCAGGGGGAATCGGTGGTGTGGTTGCGCATCACCAACATCAGCAACCCCTTGAGGCGTTGATCGCCCAGCTCGATGACCGGATCAGCCTCGTTGTAGACGTATCCAGGTCCGTTGAGTTGACAACTCAAGACCCGTCGCAACAGCTCAGCCAGTGGCTCGGCGCCATATTTCTCACGGAGCTGCAGATACCACTTGGCCCGTTGAAACATGCTGGAGCCATTGGTGAGGTAAAACTCCACCACCCGCGACACCGGCATCCCGCAGGAGAGACAAGTGGCGATGATGCCCCCCGTGCTGGTGCCGCAGATGAAGTCGAAGTAGTCGGCCAGGAGGAGATCTGGATTGCCGAAGACATGGCGAAGATCCGCTTCCAGCTTGCCCAGGATGCCGAGGCTGATCAGGCCGCGGATGCCGCCCCCGTCACAGGCGAGGATTTTTTTCTGGCCAGGCCGCAGCATGCGCTCCAGGATGGGGTTGGCGGAGGTCGCTGTTTCCATGGGCGAAGAGGGCGGCCGCGATCGCCTCAAGCTAGCCGGGGTGGGGTGAGGGGCTGGAGCCCACCAGGCTGTAGGGCTTCCCCGGCTCGGGATCGATGAAGCGGCAGTGGCTGGAGTGGGCGGCCACCACGGCGGCGGCGTCCTCGGGGCTGCCCTCCACCCGCAGCCAGGAGGCCATCAGCCCGCCGAAGCACACGTCGCCGCCGGTGGTGCTCGCCAGCACGGCGGCGGGAGCGAAGCGCCTCAGCAGCTCGGGCAAGGCGGAGCGGCCGCGCACGAAGGCGCCGGCCACGGGCAAACCCACATCGATCACCGGGGTGATCACGGC
>JBKCPG010000415.1:0-17175 GCA_046309395.1 Cyanobacteriota bacterium
TGCCGGTGGCCCAGGTGCAGGAGAGCACCTCCCTGGCCGATCTCCTGCCCCTGATCCGCAGCGGCCAGCCCCTGCTGGTGGTGGTGGATGAACACGGCGGCACCGAAGGGCTGGTGACCGTGGCCGATCTCACCAGTGAAATCGTGGGCGACGACGAGGATCCCCTCGAGGCCGCCCATGATCTGATGCCCCTGGTGGACGGGGGGTGGTCGGCGGCGGGGGATCTGGAGATCTTCGAACTCAACCGCCAGCTCGCCCTGCAGCTGCCCGAGGCCGAGGGGCATCACACCCTGGCCGGCTTTCTGCTGGAGCGGTTCCAGCACATTCCGATGCCCGGCGAAACCCTGGGCTGGAAGGGAAACCGCTTCACCGTGCTGATGATGGATGGCCCCCGCATCGAGCGGGTCCAGATCCTGGCCAGTAACGGTGAGGGAGCCTGATCACCGATAATCGACCCATTCGCGCTCCCTTGCCATGAACCCTGTGCGTGTCGGGGTGATCGGCATCGGCAACATGGGCTGGCACCACGCTCGCGTGCTCAGCCTGCTGCGGGATGCGGAACTGGTGGGGGTGGCGGATCCGGATGCCGGCCGGGGCGCCCTGGCCGTGGCGCAGTTCGGCTGCCGCTGGTTCCCCGACTACACCGAACTGCTGGGAGAGGTAGAAGCAGTCTGCATCGCTGTGCCCACCCTGCTGCATCACCGGGTCGGCATGGCCGCCCTGCAGGCCGGCGTGCACGTGCTGATCGAGAAGCCGATCGCCGCCACCCAGGAGGAGGCCACCGCCCTGATCCAGGCCGCCGAAACCGCCGGCCGGCTGTTGCAGGTGGGCCACATCGAGCGCTTCAACCCGGCCTTTCGCGAACTGCTCAAGGTGGTGGCCGGCGAGGAGATCGTGGTGCTCGAAGCCCGGCGCCACAGCCCCAACCCCGACCGGGCCAACGAGGTGTCGGTGGTGCTGGATCTGATGATCCACGACATCGATCTGGTGCTGGAGCTGGCCGGCTCCCCGGTGGTGCGGCTTGCCGCCGCCGGCGGTCGCAGCTCCGATGGTCCGATCGATTACGTGAACGCCACCCTGGCCTTCGCCAATGGCGTGGTGGCCAGCCTCACCGCCAGCAAGATGGCCCACCGCAAGGTGCGGCGGCTCTACACCCACTGCCGCAGCAGCCTGATGGAAACCGATTTCCTCAAGCACAACCTGCGCATCCACCGCCGCCCCCACACCTCGGTGAGCGCTGAGCATGGCGAGCTGGTGTATCGCAATGACGGGTTCATTGAAGAGGTGAGCACCACCTCCATCGAGCCGCTCTACGCCGAGCTGGAGCATTTCCTCCAGTGCGTCCGCGGCGTGGAAACCCCCGCGGTGGATGGGTTGCAGGCCTCCCGCGCCCTGCAGCTGGCCGACCTGATCGAGCAATGCGTGGAGCGGCCCAACCTCTGCATGACCCTCGACGCGCCGATTTAGGACTCGCTGGCGGAGGGTGGCGGACCCCCCAGTGGCGGATCTTCCGGCGGCGCACCTTCGGGCGGCACACCTGATCCCGCCGGCCCTCCGTGCGGAAGGCTTCCAGAGGGCTGGGCCAGGCTGGCCTGGTCACTGGCCTGGCGGCCCCAGCTGACGCGCTCCTCGGCCATGAGCTCTTCCACTCTGCGAACAAATTGATGGAAGGCCTCAGGGCCGGTGTAGGCGGGAAGGCTGCCAGTGAGATAGAGCATCTTTTCCCTTTCCAAGGCTTCCTTAAGGGTGCGGTACCGCAGCCAGTTTTCCTGGTGACGGTGGAGCGCCAGCAACGCTCCCGTGATCGCCACGCCGGCTCCAGCGAGCTGGAGGGCGGTGGGGATCCAAGTTTTCATGGGACCCTCCTGGCCGGCATAGGGCGAGAGGATGGTGATCAGGGCCCCAAGAAGAATGCTGATCAGCCGATTGCGCATGAAGGCGCTCTTGTTCATTCGGCTCTGGGATCCCAGCCAGGCCAGCTGGCCATCCACACGCTCACTGAGGTAAGTGTCGGGGTCCATGGCCATGGGGCGAGCGCTGGGTCTCGATGGGCACCGTAGCCACAGGCGCCTGGGGTGATCGCACTGGTGGAAGGCTTGTCTACGGGGCCGGCTTTGCCCTGGGGCCAAGTCGGCGGTTCATGGGCAAAGGGGGATGGGGGGACACCACTCGATCGAGCCAATCTTCCCCGCACGCGAGACGCGATCCAGGCGCTGGACTCGCGGGAGCGCGTGCCGACGCGTCACGACACGATCGCCCCCAACCGGCACTCCAGCTGGGAATCCTCGGTGGTGGACCGAAGACGCCGCGCCCTGGATGACCGACCCCTCCGCCCCATGGGTGCGGAGGGACTCCTGAAGGCGCTCGCGAAACCATCGCGGAGCGGAAGCGCCTCCGCCGGGCGCGACGTGAACGCCCCCCCGGCGACCACCGAGCCCTCCTGAGAGCTACCGCATGCTTGCTCTAGGGGGAGGCCGGCGGATGTCGTCCTCACTAAAATTCGCGCTCGACGACATGATCACCCGTTCACCCGTGCTCAACGTCCCCCGTCGATGGCGACCAGCCTGGAAGTTCTCCAGATTCCTGGTGCTCGGCGCCCTCAGCGGTGCCCTTCTGGTAACGGCGGAGACTCTCCCCCACGGCGGGCTTCACCCCGCCTCGGCCCAACAGACCGAGCCACAGCTCGCTCCGAACTGCCCCCTGCCGGTCAATGTGGCCATCACCTTCCTGGAGTCGAAATGCACCAGGAAGGTGCTCACCCAGCCCCAAACCTTCTACCGCCACTTCAGCAGCGACAGCAATCGCTATGGCCGTTATCTGACCACGGATCGCTTCGCCGTCAATACCGATGTGATCCGCGGCCTGCCCCTGACCCGCCAGACCCGCCATGGATTCCCGCGACACTGAATTTCTCGGTTTGATCGATCGGGCCGTGGCCGCGGCCGGCCAGCCCTCCGGGGGCCTCGACCCCTCCCGAGGACAGAAGCTGGTGGCTGTGCTGCAATCCCTCAAAGGCAAGATCGAATCCGGCCAGCTGGAGCCCTCAGGGGGTGTGCTCACCCTCGGCCTGGCCCGCCAGGTGGCGGACACGGCCAATTCCCTCGCCTCTCCCGTGCTGCAGGCCGTTGGTGAGATTGAGCGCTTCTATCAGGAGCGCTACAAGGAGTAGACAGCCGGGAAGGCTCGCGACACTCGGAGCCTCCCTAGGCCGCCCGGATCTCAGGCACCGGCGCGACGGGGGCCTGGCTGGCGCGGCTGAGCTGTTGCAGCGCCTGGAGCTGCCAGCGGCGGCACTGGGCCGGGGAGGCGCGATAAAAGGCGTCCCAGGCCTCGGCCTTGTGGCGGCCATACTCCTCCTCGCGCACCAAGGGGTGGCGCTGTTGCCAGCCCACACGCACGGCATGGCCGATCACCACATCCAGGGCCAAATCGTCGTCAAAGCGCACCTGGGGATTGGCGGCCACGAAGGCGATCAGGGTGAGGAGCGTCTCGGTGCAGAGCTGGCGGTATTCCGGCGCCTCGATCTTGCTCAGCAAGTGCTCCACCAGCGCGGCGAAATTGCGCTCCCCCGGGGTGAGGTCGTTGAGCAAGGGCGCGCTTTCCAACCGATTGCGACGCTCCAGCTTGTCGCCGATCACAATGCCGTGGCAATGGTGGAGCAAATCCCAGATGCCGGGGTAGAAGTCTCGCGGCACCCGTTGCAGTGCCCCCAGTCGGAGGCGGTGTTGCAACCAGCAGCCACCCCGCGGCAGTTCCTCCAGCGGGTCGGGCACCTCCCAGCGGACGCGCAAGCCCCGTAGATGCAGCTCCTCCTTACGTTGCAAGGAGGTTTTGGCGTGCTCCACATCCGCCAACACGGCACGCAACCGCCGGCGAATGGCGTGGGGGGGCAGCCCGCACAGCTCCTCGAAGGCGTCGCTGGGGCTGAGGTTGGCTTCGGCGGCCAGCTCGCTCGTGAGCAGCAAGAGCAACTGCCCGAGCTGCACCGTGAGGCTGCCACGGAGCAGGTTGGGCTCCAGTCGGGCCAGGCTGTCGATGGCGAGCAGCAGCTCCTGCTGCACCATCCATTCGCGGCCATCCTCGCCGCTGAAACGGCGGATCATCGTCGCGATCACCCTGCTTCCCTGGGGCTGACTGATCAGCGACTGTCCCGTGTAGTTGCGGCCCACCACCACCTGCTTTTGCCGCACCAACAGATCCGTGAGGGCATCTTCCAATTGGGGGTGCACTAGACCCATCACCCCGGCGGTGCGGCGCACCACATTCCAGGCGCCCTCCTCCAATCCCCTCCGGTACACCTCCTCCAGGAGCGTCATCAGGCGCAGGGAGGTGCCATCACGGGGGCCCTGAAGCCGAGCGCCCGGCCCCAACCGGCGTCCCAGCAGTTCCAGCACCTCCGCTTGTTCCTCCAGGGAGGTGCTCATCCAGAGCCGCTCGATCAGCGCGCCCACTGGGGTGTCTTCCAGCTCCCGCTCCTGCCGGGCCGTGAGGGGCCGATCGCCTCGGCCGGCGGGAAGGAGCGTCTGGCGGGGGGGCGACAGACGGCAGGCGGCCTCCGCTTGGGGGGGCAAGTCCACCCAGCTGGCCTCGGCGGCCAGGGCGTCCAACGTCCCGAGCCGCACGGGCACCCCTTCCACTTCCCCGGCCAGCAGGTGCCTGCCCAGATCCAAAAAGGCCTGGGGATCGCGATGGAAGGGCCCGCTGGCGACCGGGATCAGCAGGAGCGGCAGGCCACCCCCCCGCCAGTGGCGTCGCAACAGCCTCAGTTCACTGGCCACCGTGTCCACCAGCCCCAGGGGATCGTCCGCCAGGTAGAAAGTGTCTTCCTCCAGCACGGCGGGCTGGAAGGCCAGCGCCTCCCCGTTGTGGCGGTAAAGCCGGGCGGTGGCCATGGTTTCCATCCGCACGGGCGGATGGCCGCTTAGGCCCAGTTTGGCGTTGGCCCCCACGGTGGCCATGCGGGTGGCCAGCGCCCGGGAGCTGGCCACCCGCGGACCGCCCCCATTGGCGTTGTGCACGGGCAGACCGGACGCGGTCAGTCGTTCGGCGATGGAGGGATCCTGGGGCACCAGGGCCACCAACACCCGCTCAGCCCCCAGGCGCCGTCGGTGTCGCCGACCAATGGGATCCAGGTCGTCCGGGGTGATCAGGCCATGCAGCAGCAGATCGGCCAGCCAGGTGAGGCTTTGGGTCCAGAGCAGGGGCACGTTGTCGTTGGGGAGGCGGGGTTGGCTGCCGGGATTGCGCCGCTCCGCGGCGATGGCGTGCTCCGCCACCACATAGAGCTCGGGCAACAGGGGCACCCCCTCCACCTCCACACTCAGCTTCTCCAGCCGCTCCCGCCACCGCCTCGCCTCCTCCCACCGTTCCTCGCAGCAGGCCGTGAGCAGTTCGTAGGCCCAAAAGAGCGGCCACTCACACTCAATGTGTTCAAACTCCGCGAGCTCCTCTGGCTCGTAGTGCAGCCGGCTCACGTCTTCGATCAGGGTCTGGTGGCCATCGCGCCGGAAGCGCTTGTAGCCGAAGCGGCCGCCCAAGTCTTGGCGGATCTTGGCGAGGGTGCGGCGCGCCAGATCGTCGTCGTCCACGGCCCAGGCCGGGTAGCCGATGACAGACAGGCAGGCGCTGTCGGCTTCCTTGCTCGCGGATTCCCGCGGCAGCAGGCTCGCCAGGGCCCGGCGAAGCCGCACAATCGCGTCCTGGGGAATGGTGAGGCGGTAGCTGCCGTCGCCATGGGGACCCAGCAAGTCGATGCCCTCCAAAGCCTCCAGGGCCGCTTTCACCATCCCGATGGAGCTGGCGTTGCGCTCCGGCAAGCCATGGTTGCTTTTATCGCCTCGCTCCCAGATGCCGTAATCGGCCACGCGGTAGGCCCGGGCGACGTAGTACACCAGGTTTTGGACAAAGTCGCGCTCGTGGCTCGTCTGCACCAACACCAACCCGGAGCGGGTGAGCTGGGCCAGCTGGAGCAGGAAGACGGCGGTGGCGTCGAGCTGCAGATGCCCCCAACCATCGTCGGGCACCACGGTGGCTCCCGATCCCGTGTCGAACTTGGCGTGGATGGCATCCAGCGGCCGGAGGCTGCGCTTGAAGCGCTCCACCTTGGGCGCCTGGCGCATCATGGCGGCCAGGAGCCCCCGCATCAGCAGCAACACCCGCCGCTCCAGCTCGAAGGCCCGGCGACAGGGGCCGCTCTGGCGCCGGTGGGCCATGGCCAGGCCCCACACGCATTGAATCGAATAGACACAGTCGCGCACCCAGGCGTCGCCGTAGTTGCCGTGCACCGTGTTGGCGGTGCTCGCCGGAAGCAGGCCGGTGAGCGGATGCTGTCTGGAAAGCACCACCGCGTCGATCTGGGCGTCGAGGCGTTTGAGCAGGGCCATCGCCTCCAGGCTCAATCCCTCGGCGGAGCCCCGTGCGCGCTGGCGGAGATCCCCGTCGTCCAACCCTGGCGGGGTGAAGGGGGGGGCGGTTCTTCCCTCCGCTGTCGCTCGGACCGTCGCATCGCTGGTCGCTTCGCTGGTGCGCATCCCCACTGGCTGACTGATCCATCCGCAGCCATAGATTCTCTTCCGCGATGCCCCTTCCCATGGCAACAAGCGTCACCAACCCCCACCAGAACAAGGTGCTAGGACTACCGGTGAATGTTTGTGACGACTTTCTCGCGGCCGCCGTGGAGCTCCACACCCTCCGAGGCGGCCAAATTGTCACCCTCAACGCGGAAATGACCATGGCCGCACTGGCGGATCCGGCCCTTGCCGGCGCCATCCGCGGGGCCGATCTGGTGATTCCCGACGGCGCCGGCGTGGTGTGGGCCTTGGGGCGACAGGGGATCCGGGTGCGTCGGACGCCTGGCATTGAGCTGGCCCGCCAACTGCTCGAATATGCGGCCCGCGTGGGCTGGCGGGTGGCCCTGGTGGGCTCCAGCCCCCAGGTGCTCGAACAGCTCTGCCCCACCCTGAGGCGGGAGATCCCGGGGCTGCGTCTGGTGATCGCCCTCCATGGCTATGCCGACCCCGAGGCCTGGCCCGATATGGAGCGGCGGTTGCTGTCCATGCGGCCGGATCTGACCCTGGTGGCCTTGGGGGTGCCTCGCCAGGAACTCTGGATCCAATCCCTCCCCCACCCCTTGCTCGGCCTGTGGATGGGGGTGGGTGGCACCTTCGATGTGTGGGCTGGCACCAAAAAAAGGGCCCCGAAATGGATGGGGCAGGTCCACCTTGAGTGGCTCTACCGGCTGATCCAGGAGCCTTCCCGTTGGCGCCGCATGTTGGCCTTGCCAGCGTTTGTGAGGGCCGTCCTCAGCGGAAGCCCACCGAGGCCTGCCACACAAAAGCCAGCAACAGGAAGAAGAGGGGAATGATGGGCAGGATGTCCACCAGTGGGGCAAAGGCCTGATAGGCCTCAGGAAGCTGGGCGAAAGCGTGAAGCGGAACGACCATGCCGAAGGAATCCTTTGCGGTGACTGGAACTTACCACGTGTGCGCCGCCGGGGAGTGGGGCTCCCAAGGAGCGAAATCCTCTGAAAAACACCCCTCCGCGATGGCCCGGGCCATCGCGTCCGTGAACCGCAGCAGGGTGGTGAGGTTGTGGAGGCTCAGCAGGGTGCGGCCCAACATCTCGTCGCCCCGCAGGAGATGGTGCAGGTAGGCCCGCGTGTGCTGGCGGCACGCCAAGCAGGGGCAGCCCTCGTCCAACGGGGTGTGGTCGTGGCGGAAGCGGGCGTTGCGCAGGTTCCAGCGGGCTCCACCCACCAGGGCGGATCCGTGGCGTCCCAGGCGCGTGGGCAGCACGCAATCGAAGAGGTCGAAGCCATGGGCCACCGCCACCGCCATTTCCCGGGGGCTGCCCACGCCCATCAGGTAACGGGGCCGATCCTCCGGAAGTAGGGGGGCCACCTCCGCCACGATCCGATGCATCTCCTCCACCGGCTCCCCCACGCTCACGCCCCCCACGGCGATGCCGGGCAGGTCCATTGAGGCCACCACCCGGGCCGATTCCTGGCGGAGGTGGGTGTGGCAGCCTCCCTGCACAATGCCAAACAAGGCCTGCGATCCTCCCTGGTGGTGAGAGACGCAGCGCTCCAGCCAGAGGTGCGTGCGCCGGCAGGCCTCGGCCACCTGGGCCTCCGACGCTGGATAGGGAGGGCATTGGTCGAAGGCCATGGCCACGTCGGCTCCGAGCTCCCTCTGGATCGCCATACAGCGCTCCGGGGTGAGGAGGATCGGGGACCCGTCACGCGGCGAGCGGAACGCCACCCCGCTGTCATCAATGCGGTTGATCGCCGCCAGGCTGAACACCTGGAACCCGCCAGAGTCGGTGAGGATCGGCCCCCTCCAGCCCATGAAGCGGTGCAGACCCCCCGCCTCCGCCACCACGGCCTCACCCGGTTGCAGGTGAAGATGAAACGTGTTGGCCAGCACCATCTGGGCCCCCGTCTCCTCCAGTTGGGGCGTGGTGACGCCCTTCACGGTGGCCGCGGTGCCCACCGGCATGAAACGGGGAGTGCGCACGGTGCCGTGGGGCGTTCGCCAGAGACCGCCGCGCGCGCCCGTGCGGGGACAGCGGGCTGTGATGGTGAAGGCGAAAGCCTGGTCGACCAAAGATCCTGGCCACGGGATTCGACCCTAAGTGCCCGCTGTCTGGTGGGTCATGGCAGGGTGGTGGATGCCCGCCCGCTTCTCCGCCACGCCACCCGTTCCTCCCTCCTGGCTCCAGGATCTGGCAGGGGCCTGGATCTTCTATTCGGTGCTGCCCCCCTGGCCTGGCGTGCCTCCCCGGTTTGAGCGCATTGCCCGCTTTGCCCCCTGGGTGGGCCTGGTGATCGGCGGGCTTCAGGCACTTCTCTGGTGGGCCCTTGAGGGCCATGCGCCTCCCCTGGCTCAGGTGTGTGTGGTGTTGGCCGCTGGCCTGCTCCTCACCGGCGGGCTGCACATGGATGGGGCCATGGACACCGCCGATGGCCTGGCCGCTGGCGAGCGGATGCTGGAGGCCATGCGCGACAGCCGGGTGGGGGCGAGCGGGGCTCAGGCCCTGGCCCTGGTGCTGCTGTTGAAAGCCGCCGCCCTGGCCACCTTGGGCTCCGGGGCCCCCGGAGCCCTGGTGTGGGCGGCCCTGTGGGGGCGGATGGCGCCCCTGCTTGCCGTCGCCTGGTTTCCGTACCTGCATCCCCGCGGCTCAGCGGCGTTTCACCGGCGGCACTGGGCTGGCTTGCTCCCGGAGGCCAGGCCTGGTCTGCTGGCGATCGGGGCCCTTCTGCTGCTGAGCCTGTCGAGGGGGTGGCCTCTCCTGGGGGTGGCCGGGGCCTTGCCAGCGTTGCTGGTGCCGGGCTGGCTGGGGCGTCGGTTGGGGGGACACAGCGGCGACAGCTACGGCGCCTGTGTGGAGTGGACGGAAGTCATGGCGTTGGGCGTCAGCGCGATGGCCGGGGTGATCGCCGGGGCGGTGGCGCTCAGCGGGCCGGCAGGGTAAGGCGGAAGGCGTTGCCCTGGCCCGGGAGCGTCGGATCCACCAGGGCCGGGGGACTCACCAGGTCGAGGTCGCCCCCCAGATGGCGGGCCAACTCTCGCGCCAAGGCCAGCCCAAGGCCGGTGCCCGGCTTTCCCTCGCTTCGCGCGCCGCGCACGCCGCGCTGAAAGATGCGCTCCCGCTCCTCCTCAGGAATGGGAAGGCCCCCATCCCACACCGTGAGGCGAGGTCCCGATGGGGTGGAGCCGCAGTGCAGGCCCACCGGACTTCCCGGGGGGCTGTACTGAAACGCGTTTTCCAGCAGGTTGGCCAGGATTTCCGCCACGGCGCCCCCATCTCCCCGCCAGTCGGGCAGAGCGTCGGGCCCAACCCAGCGACGCCCCTGCAGGGCCGCGGTGGCCGTCGCCCGTCGCACAAGGGGCGTCACCAGATCCGCCAGCACCTCCGCCTCCGGCCCCGTCAGCAGGGGGGGCAACAGCAGGGGATCGGGGTTGGCCGGGGGTGCCAACAGGGCATCGGGCTGGGCCAGGGCGCTGATGGCCTCCACGTATTTGTTGAGTTGCCGTTCTTCCGCCAGCAGACCCTCCACCAGGGTGCGGCTGTCGCTGTCCTCTTTGAGGCGACGCAACAACAGATGTCCGAAGGTGCGCAAGGCGGTGAGGGGATTGCGGAGCTGATGCACCAACATCCGCAGCCGCTCCTCCTGGGCCTCGACCCGACGCCGCAATCGCCTCTGCTCCAGATCCAGCAGGAGGGCTTCGGTGAGACACAGCGCCACCCCTTGCAGCCGCTGCCGCAACTGGGGAGACCAGGTGGCTCCGCGAGTTTCCACTTGCAGGGCCCCCAGCAGGGCCGTGCCGTCGCGGAGGGGAAGCCAGCGCCGTTCCTCCGCGGGCACCCGTAATTGGCTGTCGGTGCCCACGGGCGAAAGCTGGCGGGCGGCCTCAGGCCATTGGCCAAGGGGGATCAACGTCGGGATGTTGCCCTGTCCGGGATGGGTGACGTACACCACCAGGGCCTCCACGTCAGGACAATCGACAAATTGACCCAGTTGACTGCTCAGGAGCGTCAAAAACCTCTCGGAGACTGGGGTCACGGCGGGAGGTCCCCGCTGGGAGGACCAGAGTTCAAAAAAGTTGACCTGATGGGCTTGGGGAATCCAAAAAAAAGCTTTAAACTCCGAGTATCGACCACTACTTCCCAGTCCTCAGCCGGGAGGAGTTGTCCAGCTTTCGCGGCCAAGGTTGCAAAGCCCTTGCGACCCAGGCTACAGCAGAAGCAGGTGCATGCTTCTGTTGCCAGGGGGCCTCCGCCCTCGGCGAATGGCTGCGATCCTCCCCGATCGCTTCCCGGACGACAGAACGTAGGGCCGTGGGCCGTCTCTGGACGACCCGGCAAACCCGCGAGTCGAGTTCGCGCTCGTCTCCTGGCTTGCCAGCCCTTCCCTCACTTCCTCTCTCTCCACTCCCCTCCAGGAGTGTTCCCCCATGTCCAAGAAGCGCAAGCGGATCAGCCGCCGTCGTCTCGCCGGTCAACGCGTGCTGGCCCATGTGCCCACGTTCAACCTGGAGACCGGCTCCCACAAACCCGTCACGGCGGCGCGCCGCTTCATCGCGGAGTCTGAGCTTCAGGCTCCAGCCATCCTCAATGTTCGTCGCAACGAGCACACCACCGATCGTTTCTTCTGGGGCGAAAAGGGTCTCTTCAGCGCCCAGTACGCCGAGGAAAACCATTTTCTGTTCCCCTCCCTGCGCCTCATCGTCGATCGGATCGGGGAAGACGTGCTCTTTGAGGGCATCGAGGCCCTGGCCGCCGACGATTGGGAGGAAGTGGAAGAGTACGAATACGCCTTTGTGTGAGGGCCGCGGGCGGGCTCACTCCCGCCAGGCGTCGATGAGAAAGTCGCGCATGGCGGGGAACAGCTCCGGATCAATGCCATGGCCGCCGGAAAACGACAGCCGCCGCACCGACCCGCCGCTGTCCTGGAGGCATCGCTCCAGGCGCTCGCAAGCCTCGTGGGGCACCACCGGGTCCTGTGTTCCATGGGTGAGCAGGATGGGCGTCCGGGTGGGCCTCGGTTCCCACCCCGGATGGGGATAACCGCTGCAGCCGATCACCCCCGCGAGGGGCAACTCCGCGCCGATGGCCACATCAAGGGCCATCGCCGCTCCTTGGGAAAAGCCGAGGAGGGCCGTGCGCTCCATCGGCACCTCCCTCGCCAGTCCCTGGAGGCGACGCAGGAGGTCGGCCCTGGCGGCGGCAAGCTGGGTCCAGTCTGGCCGCCCCAGGTCATACCACTGTCGACCCAGCCCTCCAGGATGAGGTAGGGGAGCGCGCAGGGCGACCACGCTCACCTTCTCAGCGTCAGGCCCGAGCAGTTGGTGGCCCAGATCCATCAGATCATCGGCGTCGGCCCCCCAGCCATGGAGCAGCACCAGGCGCCGATCGGCCCCCGGAGGACCCTCCATGAGAGCGGTCTCGGGGGCCCTTTCCCCAGGGCCGGCAGGTTGGGTGGATGGCATCGGAGGCAGTCGCGGTCGCTGTCTAGGTTGGCCCTTCAGCTCACCCCTCCCGCTTCATGGCCCCCACCGCCCTCCTGAGTGTGTCGGACAAAGAGGGGTTGACGCCATTGGCCAAGGCGTTGCTGGCTCAGGGCTACCGCCTGATCTCCAGCGGTGGCACAGCCTCCGCCCTCGCCGCCGCCTCCCTCCCGGTGACCCGGGTGGCGGACGTGACCGGGGCTCCGGAAATCCTGGGCGGGCGCGTGAAAACACTCCATCCGCGCATTCACGGCGGCATCTTGGCCAAGCGAGACGATCCTGGGCACCAGGGGGATCTGGAGTCCCAGGACATTGATCCCATCGATGTGGTGGTGGTGAATCTTTATCCCTTCACCCGCACGGTCTCCCAGCCAGGGGTGAGCTGGGACGAGGCGCTGGAGCAAATTGATATCGGCGGGCCGGCCATGGTGCGGGCGGCGGCCAAGAACCACGCCCACGTGTCGGTGCTCACGGATCCGGCCCAATATCCCTCTTTCCTGGAGGCCCTCCAAGCCGGGCGAGTGGATGGGGCCTTGCGCCGCCGTCTGGCCCTGGCCGCCTTTCGCCACACTGCCGCCTACGACGCCGCCATCAGTTCCTGGTGGGCTGAGCGTCTGGCCCAAGAGGAGGCCAAGGAGGCGCCGGAGCCTGGGGAGCCGCGGGAGAGGGGGCCACTCACGCTGCTTCTCCCGGCCCGGCAGTCGCTGCGCTATGGGGAAAATCCCCACCAGAGCGCCACCTGGTATGGCTCCCCCTCCGTGGGTTGGGGAGCGGCCCGCCAACCGCAGGGCAAAGCACTCAGCTTCAACAACCTCATGGATTTGGAGGCCGCCCTGGCCACCGTGCGGGAGTTTGGCTACGGGCCGCGGGCCTCTGGCCCCCTGGCGAGTCCCGCCGCGGTGGTGATCAAGCACACCAATCCCTGCGGGGTGGCCACGGCGGCCACCGCGGCGCAAGCGCTGCGACGGGCCCTGGACGCCGACAAGGTGTCGGCCTTTGGCGGCATCGTGGCCCTCAACCGGACTGTGGATGCCGACTGCGCGGAGGCCCTCACGAGCCTCTTCCTGGAATGTGTGGTGGCTCCCGCCTACAGCGAGGACGCCCGCGAACGCCTCCTCAGCAAGCCCAACCTGCGGGTGCTGGAGCTACCCGGCGAGGCCGTGGATGGGGCGCCGCGCCAACAGGTGCGCTCGCTCCTGGGGGGGGTGCTGGCGCAGGACGCCGATGATCAGCCCATCACGCCGGAAACCTGGCAGGTGGTGAGCCAGCGCGGGCCCACCGAGGAGGAGTGGCGGGATCTGCGCTTTGCCTGGCGGGTGGTGCGCCATGTGCGCTCCAACGCCATCGTGGTGGCCACCCGGGAACAAACCCTGGGCATCGGCGCGGGCCAAACCAATCGGGTGGGCGCGGCCCGGCTTGCCTTGGAGGCGGCGGGGAGCGGGGCCCGGGGGGCTGTGCTCGCCAGCGATGGCTTCTTTCCTTTTGACGACACGGTTCGCCTGGCCGCTGAGTGGGGGGTTGGGGCTCTGATCCAGCCCGGGGGAAGCCTCCGCGATGGGGACAGCATCGCCGCCTGCGACGCCCTCGGGCTGGCCATGGTGACCACAGGCCGTCGCCATTTCCTGCACTGACACCGATCCCCAGCCAGATGTAGCTTCGCCATCATCTGAGTGGCCCTGCCATGAGCGATCTGATCCCCCCTTCCGTGGCCCACAACCTCAATTTCCTTCACCCCTTGCTGATGTGGGGGCTGCTCGGGTTGGCCGCCTACTCCATGCTGCTGGGGATCAAGGCCAAAAAAACCCGCACGGCCGACCCTGAGGAGCGAAAACAGCTGATCAAAGGTCAATTCGCGAGGCGCCATTACCTCTTGGGCAGCCTGCTGCTCGCCCTGATGGTGCTGGGCACGGTGGGGGGCATGGCCGTCACCTACCTCAACAATGGCAAGTTGTTTGTCGGGCCCCACCTGCTGGTGGGCCTGGCCATGACCTCTATGATCGCCATGGCCGCCGCCCTCTCCCCGCTGATGCAGCAGGGCAATCTGGTGGCCCGCAAAGTGCATGTGGGCTTGAACATGGCCATGATGACGTTGTTCCTCTGGCAGGCCGTGACCGGCATGCAGATCGTGAACAAGATCCTCACCAGCTCCTGAGCCCCGCATCTGGGGAGTGGCCGGGGCCCGACCGCGCCGGCCTGACCGCCCCGGCCGGACCGATTCCGCAAAGAATTAAAACTGGGCCCGTCGCCGGGGGGGACAGGGAATGCCGTGGCGACCGTGGAAATTTTCCTGCACCTTCCAGGTGAGGCGTCTGGAGATTTGACGGACGATTTGGCGTAGCAGATGGTCGCCACTGCTCTGGAGCAGCCCATCCGGCAGCAGGGTGATCATGCTGGGGAGGCGGATCCACACCGCCAGGTCGAGCCGCCAACGCACAAGGGTGTGGGCCATCAGCCGATCGACATCCTCGTCTGAGAGCTCATGGGATCGCTCTGGACCCGCTTCGTCCAGCTCCAGAGAGGCGTTGAAGTCGACGTCGTACACCCCCGCCAGGCCTGGATCCATGGATGGCTGGGGCACCGTGATGATCGAGTACACCCCGTTCTCCTCCGGGAGGAGTTCCAGCCCGATCGTGGGCTCCACCTCAAAGCCAAAGTTCCCGAAACGCCCCAAGCTCAACACGTAGCCCCGTTCTCCCAGGGGGGTCACCCCCATGGGGCTGGCGCAGCTCTGGAACCAGACCTGGTGCTCATCCAGGTATCCAGCCACCACCGAGGCGGGAGCCCGCATTTCCATCAGGTCGGAAAAGGCACTCGCGTAGCGAAACACCTGGGGGTCGCCGCCGAAGGCGTGGCGCAGGCCCAAGTCTTCCGAGGGGGCATGCGCCCCGGGGAGGTGAGTCTCCCTGGGACGGTCTGGCTCGGGAAGGCTGTCAATCGTTGAAGGTGACACCAGGGATGGCGAGGGCAACGGGGCTCCGTGGATGGAGGTCGGCGCTGGGGCGGGAAGGGGCCCGGGGAATGGGAAGGGTGGCGACCTTAAGACCCGCCACGAACCTTTAGGGAATGTAAAGCCCACCCGCGGCTCTGAACACCCATCCCCCAGATCCCTCAGGCGGCGCTGAGTTGGATCATGCGCTGGATCACGTCTTCCACCACCCGATCCGGCGTGGAGGCACCGGAGGTGATGCCAACCCGGATGGGCCCCTCCGGCAGGAAGGGGCGTTCGGTGGTCAGCTCGCCGCCCAGGGGTTTGTGGGTGATCTCGTTGGCGGGACCGATCCGTTCGGGGGTATCGATGTGGAAGGAGCGGATGCCTCGGCTGATGGCGATTTCCTGCAGATGGGTGGTGTTGGAGGAGTTGTAGCCGCCAATCACCACAATCAAATCGAGGGGCTCATCCACCAGGGAAAACATGGCGTCTTGGCGCTCTTGGGTGGCGTCACAAATCGTGTTGAACGCCACGAAGTGGTCGTGGAGGCTGTCGGGCCCGTAGCGACGCAACATGGTGCGCTCAAAGAGCCGACCGATTTCCTCGGTCTCTCTTTTCAGCATGGTGGTTTGATTGGCCACTCCCACGCGTTTGAGATCACGATCGGGATCGAATTCTGGAGAACAGGCCTTGGAAAAGCGATCCATGAAGGCTTCCCGCTGCTCCGCCGTGGGACCGCCTTCCGCGGCGCTGGCCAAAATGTAATCACACACCACCTGGGCCTCAGCCAGATCCAACACGACTAAATATGTGCCCGCGAAAGAGCTTGTGGCGAGCGTTTCCTCATGTTTGACCTTGCCATGGATGATCGAGGTGATCTCGTGCTTTTTGTGCTTTTCAACCGTGGTCCAGACCTTGGACACCCAGGGACAGGTGGTGTCGACAATGTGGCAGCCACGTTCATTCAAGAGCTGCATTTCTTGCACGGTGGCGCCAAACGCGGGGAGAATGACAACATCTCCGGAGGCAACATCAGAAAAATCCTTCACCCCTTCCTCGACGGGAATGAAGCGCACATTCATCTCCAGCAGATGGAGGTTGACCGACGGATTGTGGATGATCTCATTGGTGATCCAGATGCGTTCATTGGGGTAAAAACGCCTGGTCTCATAGGCCATGGCCACGGCTCTCTCCACGCCCCAGCAAAACCCAAAGGCCTCGGCGAGTCGGACGGTGAGCCGTCCTTCCCTCAGGGTGTACCCATTGTCGCGAATGCCGGCGATCAGATCGCTTTGGTAGGCCGTCCTCAGATTGCCCGCCACCTCCTCGCCTAGCCCAAATCCCCGGCGGTTGTAGCGCTCCGAATGATGGAGGGCACGCTTGAAGGCGTGGGTATCCATTGGCGGTAGCGGCAAACCAGCCAGACTCTATGGGATGTCCCCTGGCTGGTGGGGCAGCACGGGGGCGACTCCCTCCCACAGCACGGTGTTGGCGCCAAAGTGATAGCGGCAGGGCACCACCTCCACTCCCGCCGCCATGGCCTCGCGAAACAGCGACCCATAGCGGGGATCGGCGCTGTCCCCCGGGGCGAAGCGACGCACGTCGGATCGGCTCAGACAGGGCACCAGCACGGCCCGGGCCTCCGGCAGCACCCCCATCAGCTCCTGAAGATGCTTTTGCGCCCGTTCACTCACCGTGTCGGGGAACAGACCCACGTCGTGCCAGCACCAGGTGGTGTTCTTCACCTCCAGGTAAATCGGCCTTGGGTCGTCGTTGTCCGCCGCTGGAGAAAGCAGGAGGTCGATCCGGCTTCGCTTGTCCTTCCCGTAGGGCACTTCGGCCCGTAGGGAGCCGATCGGGCCGAGCCAGGGCTCGAGGTACCCCCTCTCAATCGTTGCTCGCACCAGGCGGTTGGGCAGCGCCGTGTTCACCCCGACCCACACCGGCTGGCCATCCATCCCGGCCACTTCGGCTTGCTCCCACGTCCAATCGAGTTTGCGGGTGGGGGCTGGAGCGTGTCGCAGGCGCACCCGGCCGCCGGGGTGGAGCACGCCAGTCATCGGGCCGGTGTTGGGGCAATGGACCGTCACCAGCTCCCCCCCCGGCAGTTCCACGTCCGCCAGAAACCTCTTGTACCTTTCGCGGAGCACCCCCTCCACCAGGGGATCCACGCTCAGCACGGGAAGGCCTTGGCCGCCATGGCCGGAGGTGGGTTGGGCGGTGGAGGGGGGCATGGGG
>JBKCPG010000416.1:0-3196 GCA_046309395.1 Cyanobacteriota bacterium
GTCTGGCCCACATCGCCGAGGCGCTCAGGGAGGGGGGGGCTTCGGCGGCGCTTCTGGCTTCCCTGCTGCACGATGGGGTTTTGAGCCTTAAGGAGATCAAAACCGACTTGCTGGCGCGGGGATTGGCTGTGCGCCCCCTGGAGGTGGGCCCTCAGTCCACCCCCCTGGCTCCGTAACATCAATCAACGATCCGTAATGCTTCTAAAGGTCCGCTGTGTCCGCCATTTTCGGGTTACCTCCTCCCCTGATGCGCCTGCTGGCCATTCTCATGGTCGGCGCCGTCATCGCCCTGGTGGCTTGGGCCCTCCAGCTGATGCAAGCCGCCACCGATCGGCGGGAGTTTTCTCTCATGCTCGCTGGCTGCATGGTGTGTTCCGCCGCCGTTGGCCTCTCCACCGTGATGGTGCTCACCTTCACCAACCAGGACACCTACCGCACCCAGTGGGCCACCCTGCCCAACCCATCCTCGCCGCTCCCATCCGCCCCCCCCGTGATCGAGGCCCCGTGGGACGCCATCACCCTCCAGGGGGCTCCTCCCCTTTGACGTCCGCCACCCCCGAGGCGGTGCGGGAGCTATTCGAGCGGGTCGCTCCGCGATACGACCAGCTCAACGACCTCCTCAGCGTCGGGCTGCACAGGCACTGGAAACGGGTGATGGTGGCCTCCCTCGCCCCCGGCCCTGGAGAGCGCTGGCTCGATCTTTGCTGCGGCACAGGCGATCTCGCCCTGTTGTTGGCGGAGCGGGTTCGGCCGGGCGGCGAGGTGCTGGGGCTGGACGCGGCGGCGGCTCCCCGGGCCCGGGCCGCTAGCCGCGCGGCCCGGCAGCCCTGGTTACCCGTGCGCTGGCTGCGGGGCGACGCCTTGGCCACGGGGCTGCCCGCGGGATGGGCCCATGGGGCGAGCATGGCCTACGGCTTGCGAAACCTGGCTGATCCGGCCGCGGGCTTGGTGGAGCTGCGCCGCGTGCTCCGGCCGGGGGGCCGGGCGGCCGTGCTCGATTTCAACCGGCCTGATCCGTCGGATCCCTCGGCGGAGGCGATCACCCGCTTTCAGCTGGCCTACCTGCGGCGAATCGTGGTGCCCGTCGCCGACTTGGCGGGACTGGGCGAGCACTACGCCTATCTGGAAGCCAGCCTGCGGCGCTTCCCCACCGGCCCCGAGCAGGAACAACTCGCCCGGGAGGCTGGCTTCTCCCGGGCCCGCCACTGGCCCATGGCGTTTGGCACGATGGGTCGGCTGGATCTGGTGGCCTGAGGGGGGTAGGTGTGGTTTCTTCCGTTTTTTTTCCAGTGAGAACAGACCCCCTGAGTGTTTGATTACTCGCTGATTTGTTGGGTTTATGGGCGTACCTCTCTTTGATTTTGCCGCCAACATCGGCAAAAAGGTGTTCAAGCGGGGCGATGCCGACGCCTCAAAAAAACTCAAGGAGCACATTGAAAAAAATAACCCCGGCATCACAGACCTGGATGTGTCCCTGAATGAGGATGTGGTGACGATCAGTGGCAACGCCAACGATCAGGCGGCCTTTGAGAAGGCGGTGCTGATCGCCGGCAATGTGGAAGGTGTGGGCAAAGTTGAGGCGTCGGCGGTGGCCAAACCCCAAGCGGTGGAGTCGGAATTCATCCTGGTGGAAGACGGTGACACCCTCTGGGGCATCAGCGAACGGGCCTATGGCGATGGCTCTCGCTACACCGAAATCTTCGCCGCCAATCGGGAGGTGATCGAGGACCCTGATTTGATCTTCCCTGGCCAGAAGATCCGCATCCCCCGGGCTTGAGGGAGCTGGAACGTTCGCATCGTGCTGTTTCAAGATCTCATTCACACGCTTCAGCGGTTCTGGGCGGATCAGGGGTGCCTGATCCTCCAGCCCTACGACACGGAAAAGGGGGCGGGCACGATGAGTCCCCACACGGTGTTGCGCGCCATCGGTCCTGAGCCTTGGGCGGTGGCCTACGCCGAGCCCTGCCGTCGGCCCACGGACGGGCGCTATGGCGATAATCCCAACCGGGCCCAGCATTACTTCCAGTTTCAGGTGCTGATCAAGCCTTCCCCGAATGGGATTCAGGAAACCTATCTGGCCTCCCTGGAAGCCTTGGGCATTCAGCAGCGCGATCACGACATCCGCTTTGTGGAAGACAACTGGGAATCCCCCACCCTCGGCGCCTGGGGCGTGGGCTGGGAAGTGTGGCTGGATGGCATGGAGGTGACCCAGTTCACCTATTTCCAGCAGTGCGGGGGCATCGATTGCCGACCCGTGGCGATCGAGATCACCTACGGCCTGGAGCGGTTGGCCATGTATTTGCAGGATGTGGAGAACATCTGGGATCTGCGCTGGGATGGGCGGCGCACCTACGGCGAGATTTGGCTGCCCTTTGAAAAGGGCCACTGTGCGCACAACTTTGAAGCCTCCAATCCCGAGCGGCTTCAGCGGCTCTTCGCGCTTTACGAGGCCGAAGCCACCGACCTGGTGGCAGCCGGTCTGCCCGCCCCCGCGCTCGACTATGTGCTCAAGTGCAGCCACACCTTCAACCTGCTGGAAGCCCGGGGCGTGATCTCGGTGACGGAGCGCACCGCCACCATCGCCCGCATCCGCCACCTGGCCCGTCTGGTGGCGGAGGGCTGGTTGGCGGAGCGCCGGGCCCTGGGCTTCCCGCTTCTGGGCCCCGAGGAGCGTGACGCCTGGTTGGGCGCGGAGACGACCACCGAGGCGTAAGGCCGGGGTGACCGCGGGAACCCTCTGGGAAGACGCGACGCCCTGGCTCCATGGATCACAAGCGGCCCCGAGGGCGGGCTTGGTCGACTGTCTTGGCCCTGGCCCTGGGGCTCGCCCTGGTGCTCTGGGCCGCCGGTCGCCCCTTGAAGCCCGGTCCCGACGATCCGCTGTGGCGCCTGGAGGGTGGCGCTCCCTCCTTCCAGGTGTTGCACGGCACCTTGCTCACGGACCCCCAACGGCAGCCCAATGGCTCCTGCCAGGTGGTTCTGCAAACCGCGGGTGGTCGCACCGAACTTCTGCTCGATCCCTGCCGTGAGCTGCGGGAAGGCTGGCGGGGCGCTCCAGCACGCCACTCACCCGCGCCCGCCAGCCTTCCCGCAGCTCACGGCAGGGATCGAGCAGGAGTTCGGTGCGACCGCCCGCGGTTTGCAGAAGCACCTGGCAGGAGCCATTGGGCTGCCGTTGGGGGTCCGTGAGCAAGGT
>JBKCPG010000417.1:0-8139 GCA_046309395.1 Cyanobacteriota bacterium
TTGCATGAATCTTTAGGCAAAGCAAGCATGACTTGGCGTATTTATTCGCGCACCGCTAATCTTTTCTCCTCCCGGCCGCCTCCATGGCGGCTTTTTCATAGCAGCAGGTCGGCGGCAAAATACCAATTTTTCGAGGTGCCCGCAAAGTGATAAGGCGTCGTTATCCGCTTGGGGCCCGCGATGTGGCGCCGAAACTAGTGGACCCCTTCATCTCTCGATCCTTCCGCAGGGTTGTAGGCCCGATGAAAAGCACTGTGAACCAGGGGACCTGGCCGGTGGGGTTGACCAGCCCAGGCCACCGCCCACCGCGAACGCTGAACATACGCGGCGTTTCCGCCGCTGAATTGGGCCCCGGGATGGGCCTTCAAGACGCACGTCTGAAAATGTAACGATTTGTGGGGTTCGCAAGCGCTGACAGCTAAGCCAGCCCCGCGCTCATTGGACGGGCTTCTTCCCCAGTGGCGCCCCATCCAGCGGGCGAAACCGCTCCGCGATCGGATCTCCGGTGAATTGGGCGACCCAGCCCTCGGGATTATCGAAAAAGCGGATCGCGGTGAAGCGCGGTTCCTCCCCCATGTCGAACCAGTGCTTGGTGCCCGCGGGGACTCGTAAAAAGTCGTTGGTTTCGCACAGCACCCGCAACACCTCCTCACCGATGTGCAAGCAAAACAACCCTCGCCCCTCCACAAAAAAACGCACCTCGTCCTCGCTGTGGGTGTGTTCGCTGAGAAACTTGCGCCGCAGGGTCGCCCGGTCTGGATGGTCGGGCGCCATGCGGATGGCATCCACAGTGGGGTAGCGGCCCGTGGCCCGCACCTGGGCGATTTGGGGGGCGTAGGCCTCCAGGATCTCCGCCTCCTTGGCCTCTGGTGCCAGCTCCACCCCCGCCGTCCAGCGCTCGAAGCCGATGCCCCGTTCCGCCAGGGCCTCGCGGATGCGGAGTGGATCGTGGGAGGAGAAGATAGGGAGCGAATCGGGAGAGCCGCTCGCGGCGTGGATCTCCAATTGACTCATCGGCTCAGCCCAAGGCTCCTCACTTTAAAAAGCTGTTGAGGAGCTCTCCTTCGTGACCACCCCAACGCGTGACCACCCCAACGACTGATGCCTTCCGGCGGGCCTTCGGAGGAGCCATGGACCCCTCAACGCCTGGCGTCACCCTGGTGGGCGTGGGTCCGGGCGATCCCGACCTGCTCACCGTGGCGGCCGTGCGGGCCATCGCCCAGGCGGCCGTGGTGGCTTACCCGGTGGCCCAAGCGGGGGGGGAGGGCATGGCCGCCCGCATCGCCGAACCCTGGATCGGTGAGGGCCAACGGCGGTTGCCGCTGGTGTTCCCGATGGTGGAGGAGAGCGAGCCCCGCCGGCGGGCCTGGCACCACGCCGCCGACGCCCTGGCCGCCGAGGTGGGCCAGGGCCTGGCGGTGGCGCTCCTCTGCGAGGGCGATCCCTCCCTGTTCGCCAGCGCGTCTTATGTGGCGCTGGCCTTGGCGGAACGCCACCCCGTCTGTCCGGTGCGGGTGGTGCCGGGCATCAGCGCGGTGGGGGCCGCGGCGGCGGCGGCCTCCACCCGGGGGCGGCCCTATCCCCTGGCCTTGCAGCGGGAGGGCCTGCTGATCCGCCCCACCCCAGACACCGCCCCCCAGCTCGATCGGCTCCTGGAGCGGGCGGCCGCCACCGACACCGTTCTGGCTCTCCTGAAGCTCGGCGGACGCTGGAGCTGGGTGCGGGCTTGCCTGGAGGAGCGGCGCCTTCTGGCCACAACCCTGTTGGCCAGTCGGGTGGGCTGGCCCGATGAGCGACTCGTTCCCGCGGAGGACGTGCCGGCCGACGCCCAGCCCTACTTTTCCCTCCTGTTGATCCGGCAAACCTGGCCGGAGGTGCTTCCCGGAGCCCAACCATGGTGATGGCCGACGCCTATCCCCTGAGCCGTGCCCTGTTGATGGCGGTGCTGGAGGATCGCCTCAGCGACCGTTTCGTCTGTGAGCTGGTGTGGCGCCGGCTGGGCTACCAGCCCGCCAGCGAGGCTGGCGGTGTCTCGCCTCCATGGCTGGCGGGCCCCGCCACCCCCGCTTCCTGGGCCGAGGCCTTCCCCCGGGCCCCCGAGGTGATCGCGGAACGGCGGGCCAGCGTGGCCCTCACCCGCTCGGTGCCCGCCGCCCACAAGCAGCTTCTGAAACAGTGGCTGGGCTTCGGGGGCTACCGCGTCGGCGAGCTCTACCCCCGGCGCACGCGCCGCGCCACGGCGGTGAACTGGTTGCTCGCCGATCTGGCGGAGCGGGGCGAGCCTCTTCCGGAGACGGGCCCGTTGCCCCCCTTGCTGGAGCCCCCCCCCGATCCCAAGGGGGGGCATCCGGGCGACCCACCCGCCGGATGAGGCCCCAAGGCTCAGGCCGCGCGAGCGCTCAGCTCTGGATGGTGACCGGGGTGCCCAAGGGGGTGCGCTCGAAGAGCCAGCGGGCATGGGGGCTGGGGACCCTCACGCAGCCATGGCTGCGGGGCACGCCAAAGCGTTCCCCGGCTTGCTCCTGCCAGGGGGCCCCATGGAGGCAAATGTTGCCGTCCTCGCTGACGCACAGCGCCCAGGGCACCCCGGGGGACACGTAGCCCCGACCCCGCATGGTGATGCTGGGGTGCTTGCTGAGCACCTTCCCGAAGCCGGTCGGGGTGGGAGAGGAGGGCTTACCGGTGCTCACCAGCACGGTGCGCACCAGCTGTTTCTGATCGTTGTAGGCGTAGAGCTTTTGCTCTGAAAGATCAACGACGATGCTGGCGATGATCTCAACCATTCCAAGAAGCCTCCGACGGGGGAGATCACCAATCCCTAGACGTGTCGCGCGAGACCCATGCGGGTCCGCACCAAAAGGTTTCAGGTTTGCGGGTGGGATCTCGCCAGGTGGAGGGGCCGTACGCGGGGGTCGGGCGTCGCGCGGTAGGGTCGAGCGAGCGCCAATCGGGTGGGGTTCAGCAGCGTGGCTCTTCCGGTGGTGGCCATCCTTGGGCGCCCAAATGTGGGCAAGTCCACCTTCGTCAACCGGCTGTCCCGCAGCCGGGAGGCCATCGTGCACGACCAGCCCGGTGTCACCCGAGATCGCACCTATCAGGAGGCCTTCTGGGGGGACCACCATTTCAAGGTGGTGGACACCGGGGGGCTGGTGTTCGCCGATGACAGTGAGTTTCTGCCGGAAATCCGCGAGCAGGTGCGCCTCGCCCTGGAAGAGGCCGCCGCCGCCGTGATGGTGGTGGATGGCCAGCAGGGCATCACCGCCGCCGATGAGAGCATCGCCGAGTGGCTCCGCTCCCAGAAGGTGCCGGTGCTGGTCGCCGTCAACAAGTGCGAATCCCCCCAGCGGGGCCTGTCGATGGCCGCTGAATTCTGGACCCTGGGGCTGGGCGAGCCTTACGCCATCTCCGCGATCCACGGCGCCGGCACCGGGGAACTCCTCGATCAGCTGGTGTCCCTACTGCCTCCTTCCCCCGAGGAAGAAGGGGAGGAGCCCATCCAGTTGGCGATCGTGGGCCGACCCAATGTGGGCAAATCGAGCCTGCTCAATGCCATCTGCGGCGAGCCCCGCGCGATCGTGAGCCCCATCCGCGGCACCACCCGCGACACCATCGACACCACCCTCATCCAGGATGACCGCACCTGGAAACTGCTCGACACGGCGGGCATTCGCCGGCGCGGCAGCGTGGAGTACGGCCCCGAGTTTTTTGGCGTCAACCGCAGCTTCAAGGCGATCGATCGCAGCGACATCTGCGTGTTGGTGATCGACGCCCTCGACGGCGTGACGGAACAGGATCAGCGGTTGGCTGGACACATCGAGGAGGCTGGCCGGGCCTGCGTGGTGGTGGTGAACAAATGGGACGCGGTGGAAAAGGACAGCCACACCCTTCACCAGATGGAGAAAGACCTGCGCAGTCGCCTCTACTTCCTCGACTGGGCTCCGATGCTCTTCACCTCCGCCCTCACCGGCCAGCGGGTGCGGGGCATCTTCCCCTTGGCCGCCACGGCGGTGGATCAGCATCGCCGCCGGGTGAGCACCTCGGTGGTGAATGAGGTGCTTCAGGAAGCCCTGCGGTGGCGTTCGCCCCCCGCCACCCGCGGCGGGCGCCAGGGCCGCCTGTACTACGGCACCCAGGTGGCCTCCAGGCCCCCAAGCTTCACGTTGTTTGTGAACGATCCCAAGCTCTTTGGCGACACCTATCGCCGCTATGTGGAGCGGCAGATTCGGGAAGGCTTGGGGTTTGAGGGCACCCCCATCCGTTTGTTTTGGAGGGGCAAACAGCAGCGCGACGCGGAGCGGGATCAGGCGCGCCACGGGGTGGAACGGCGCTGATGGACTGGCTGCGCCAGATCCCCATCGGGCAGTTCGTGGAGACCTCGGAGTCTGGAGCGACCAGCTGGCTCCATCGCCTCGACCCCCGACTCAAACTGGCCTGGACCTTGGCGTGTTTGGTGACGCCCGTGTTGGCGGGCCCCACCTGGCGCCTTTCGCTGGTGGGCCTGCTGCTGTTGGTCACGCTGTTCAGCGGGGTGCCGGCCCGGCTCTGGCGGCGATCCATGCCCTCCCTGCTCGCCTTCGCGGTGCTGGTGGGCCTGCTGTCTCTGGTGTTGCCGGCGGCACCGGCTCCCAGCGCGGGCCCGCAGCGCCCCCCGAATGAGATTGTCCTCGCTCCCACGCCCAGCGGAGCCCCGGCGGAGCGGGCTGGCCTGCCGTGGGAGCTGGCCCGTTGGGGCCCAGTGGGCTGGGGGCCCCTCTCCTTTGGCCCCTTGGTGGTGACGCGCCAGTCCGCCGAGCTGGGCATCAACGCCTCCACCTTGTTGTTCACGGTGGTGCACAGCGCCAACCTGTTGCTGCTGACCACGGCGCCCGAGGCCCTGGTGTGGGCCATCCACTGGTGGCTGCGCCCCCTGGCCTGGCTGGGTTGGCCGATGGAGCGCCTTGGCTTCACGCTCCTGCTGGCCCTGCGATTTCTGCCCTTGGTGCAGGAGGAACTGCAAAATCTCCTGCGTGCCCTGGCCACCCGGGCCGTGAATCTCAAATCCCTGGGCTGGAAAGCGGGTCTGGGCCTGGTGTTGGCCGTTGGCGAGCGCCTCCTGGCTAACGTTTTGCTGCGATCCGAGCAAGGAGCCGAAGCGCTCGTGGCCCGGGGCGGCCAGTGGTTGTCGCCGGATCTGTTGCACCAGCCCCAGGCTAACGCCGCCCTTCCCACCCTGGTGGGTTCTTTGGCTTTGGCGGTGCTGTTGGCGCTGCGCCTGGTGGTTGGCGTCTCCTGAGGCGGAAGGGCCTCCCACGCGCTCCTGGTGGGCCGTGACCTTTAATGGCTGAAGTTTGTTGTTGCTCGTGAGCGCAGAGCGTTATCTCAGCCATCCCACCTTCGGGATGCTCTATCGGGTCGCTCCAGCCGGGGAGAACAGAGATCTCTTCGCTACGCTTTACGCACAGAGAATTTTCTTTTTGGTCACCCTCCAAACCAGGGGAGCCAGTTTTGAGGTGATCCCCCTGGCGGACGCCCGCCATGTGGCTGAGCAAAACCTGGCCAGGGCCCGACGCGAGGGCCAGCAGGAACATGCCCGCTGGCGTCAGCTTTTTGATCAAACTTTTCTCTGAGGTCCATGGCCGTCCTCAGCCCGCTGGCCGAGCGTTTGGACGCCCTGCGCCGCGAGCTGCCCCCCACCTGCCGCTTGCTGGCCGTGAGCAAGGGCCAACCCGCCGCCCGCATCCGTGAGGCGGTGGCCTTGGGCCAGCGGAGCTTTGGGGAAAGCCGTCTCCAGGAGGCGGTGGCCAAACAGCGGGAGCTGGCCGATCTGCCGCCCCTCGACTGGCATTTCATCGGGCGCCTGCAGGCCAACAAGGCCCGGGGGGTGGTCCGTCACTTCGGCACCCTGCATTCCCTCGACTCCATGCCCCTGGCCGAGCGGCTGCGGCGCGTCGCCGAGGAGGAGGGGGTGTCGCCCGTGGTGTTCGCCCAGGTGAAGCTCCTCCCGGACCCTGGGAAAACAGGCTTCGATCCCGACTCCCTGCGCCAGTGGTGGCCCCGCTTGGTGGCGATGGCCCCCCTTCGCTTGGAGGGGCTGATGACCATGGCCCCCCTTGGGCTGGGGGACGAAGAGCGACTGGCCCTCTTCCAGCGGTGCGCCGAGTTGGCGAGCGAGCTGGGGGCGCGGAACCTCTCCATGGGCATGAGTGGAGACTGGGGAGAGGCCGTGAAGGCTGGCAGCACCTGGATTCGTGTGGGGTCTGGTCTGTTCGGCGACCGGTCCCCTCCCCCCGTCTAAGGTGGCCGGATCATCTGACGACCACACCACAGGTGGTTGCAAGCGGCCCTGTGGGACGCTATCCAGGTGCAAAGCTCCACTCCGAGGCTGACTCGTGTCGTTGTTCTCCCGTCTCCGTGCCGTCGTCTCAGGTGACGATTACCTCGATGGCGCCTACGACGATGAGTTGGATTACGACCCCGGCGACGCTCTCGACTCCACTCCCCCCACCAGCCGCGGCTCCTCGGCCCTGGCATTGAGCGCTGATTTCGCCCCCAGCCCAGAGGATCCGTTCGCTGGCACCAACGTGATCGGGATGCCAGGCCTGACCAATGCCGCCGCGGAGGTGGTGCTGATGGAGCCCCGCAGCTTTGATGAGATGCCCCGGGCGATTCAGGCCCTTCGTGACCGCAAAACCGTCATCCTCAACCTCACGATGATGGAGCCTGACCAAGCCCAGCGAGCGGTGGATTTCGTGGCGGGCGGCACTTATGCCATTGATGGCCACCAGGAGCGGGTGGGGGAAAGCATCTTTCTCTTCGCCCCCAGCTGCGTCACCGTCACTGCGGCCAGTGCCGAGGAGGTCACCTCCCCCTCCGTCGCGTCGAACCAGCGCTCGATCCCCGCTGAACCCCGTCAAGAGGCGGCGCCCAGTCCCGCCTGGGGTCGGACCGACCTGCTCGGTTGACCTTCGCTTCCCAAACCTTCGGGGTTGTGGGCTTGGGCCAAATGGCCCAAGCTCTGTTGGAGCCCTGGATCGATGACCAACTGGTCTCCGCCGCCAGCGTGCGCGCCGTCGTGGCCAGCGAGGCCTCCAGCCGGCGATGGGAGCGGGCCACCCTCGCCGGTCAACCGTTGCGGGTGGGCACCGACCCCGCTCCCGCTTGGCAAGCCGAGGTGGTGCTCCTGTCCATCAAACCCCAACACCTCGAACAGGCGGCGAGGGAGGCGAGCGCCGTTTCCGCGGAGGGGGTGGTGGAGTCGTCGGATCGTCTGCTGATCTCGATCCTGGCGGGCGTGCGGCTCGATCGGTTGCGGCGGCTGTTCCCCACCCGAACCTGCGTCAGGGCCGTGGTGAACACCCCCGCCCAGGTGCGTTCCGGACTCACCGCTTTGGCTTGGGACCCGGAGCCCACCCCCGCCCAACGGGAGTGGGTGGAGCGGTTGTTTCGTCGGGTGGGAGAGGTTTGGGCCCTGCCGGAAGGGCAGCTGGATGCCTTCCTGGCCCTCACCGCTTCCGGCCCCGCTTTTGTGGCCCTGGTGGCCGAGGCCATGGCCGATGGAGCCGTCGCCGCCGGTCTCCCCCGGCCCTTGGCCCTGCACTTGGCTCGGGGCACGCTCGCGGGCACCGCGGCCTTGCTGGCGGGGAAGGATCTCCATCCCGCCCAGCTCAAAGACAAAGTGAGCAGCCCCGCCGGCACCACGATGGCCGGGCTTCGCGAGCTCGAGCGCGGCGGCCTCCGCTCGGCCTTGCTGGAGGCGGTGGTGGCCGCCGCCCAACGGAGCCGGGATTTGGCCTAGGCCTCCCCTTTGGAGCTTCCGAGACGGGGTTCGGTGCCCTCTAGCAACCGCTGGGCGTTGGCCCGGTGGCGCCAGAGCACCAGGGCGGTGGTGAGCAGGGCCAGGGCCAGGTAGGCGGGGCGGAATCCGCCGTTCTGGGGAAACCAGCCCAGCATCAGCAACGGCAGGCTGATCGCCGCCACCATGCTGGATAGGGAGACGACGCGGCTCAGGCTGAGCGTGGCGAGGAACAGGCCGAGGCAGGCCAGGCCGACGGGCCAGGCGAGCCCCAGCAGCATGCCGAGCCCCGTGGCCACGGCCTTGCCCCCCCGCCAGCCCAGCCAGATCGGCCAGATGTGGCCGGCCAGGGCCGCCAGGCCCGCCCC
>JBKCPG010000418.1:0-14748 GCA_046309395.1 Cyanobacteriota bacterium
TTTTCCTGGTGTTCATAGCGCTGTGGAACCACACCGATCCATCTCGAACTCGGTTGTGAAACGCAGCAGCGGCGACGATAGTTAGGTGGTAGCGCCTCGCGAAAATAGCACAATGCCAGGATAAAACTTTTTCCTTGATTAAATCGATACAGCTTTCGCTGTAATCTTTGATAGCCGCCTTGGGGCGGCTTTTTTTGTGGCGGTTTACAGTTTTAAAAGGCGTAGATCATCCACCTTTTCATAGCCCTGAGGGTCCTGCTGGGGGTTGCCAGCCCGTTGACTAAACACCACCGCCATTCCGGCCTGGCTGGCCGCCTCCAGCTCGGCCACCGCATCACTCACGAACAGGACTTCTTCTGGTTTGGCCTGAAGGGCTAAAGCGATGGTTTCGTAACTGGCAGGCTGATTTTTTGGGCCAGTTCGTGTGTCAAACCAGTGGCTGAAGAGATGGCTCAAGTCGCCAATTTTAGTGTGGGAATACAGAAGTTTTTGTGCTTGCACCGATCCGGAGGAGTAGATGGCCAGTTGGATTCCTTGACCATGCCATTGACGCAGCACCTCAGGGACCTCCGCAAAGAGGGGCGCGACCAGCTGGCCACGTTGATAGCCTTCTTCCCAGATCATTCCCTGTAAATCTTTGAGTGGGGTGATCTTGCGGTCGGTTTGGATCAACCAATCCAAATACTCGCCGATGGGCTCAAGGGGGTCTGGGCTCACGGGGGGCGATCCGGTCGCCATCGCTCGCCGCGTCGCGCCTTCCATTGCCGGGTCGTTTTGCCAGGCGGTGTTGATTTCGGCCAGTAGTCTTTGGACCCGTGCTTCGTTTTGATGCTCTCTTAAAAAGGGCATCAACTGCCGGCGTGCATAGGGAAAGAGCACCTCACTGACAAAGGTCACCGGGCAAGTGGTGCCCTCGATATCCAGAAGAACGTGGCGAATTGGCTTGGACTTTGTCATGAAAATGCCGATGGGTGTGCTTGGTTGAGCGCGGCCTCGAGCAAGAGTTGGCGCCAATATTGTTCGAGAAGAAACTCCAGAATTTCCAGGTGTCGACAGGCTTGCGTCAGCGACGCTCCCCAGGCATAGAGTCCGTGCCCAGCGATGAGCAACCCATGGGGTGCTGAAGGGAGAAAGGGTTGGGCGGCGTTACTCAGGAGCTCCATCTCCTGACTGTTGGCCAGGATGGGGATGGCAATGTAGCTGGTGTGGGTTCGTATACCCTCCAAACCTTTCAGCATCTCCAGCCCTTCCAGTCGTAGATGCCCCCTGAGCCAATCGCCATTCTTGAGCCCATCGCCGATCTCATCCGGTCGCGTCCGCTGTGGTTCGTCAAGGGGGTACCGCAGGCGAGAGAGCAAAGTGGCGGCTTGGGAGTGGGTGTGCAGCACGGCTCCGGCCCCGGTGGTTTCAATGATCGCCAGATGGAGCCTCGTTTCCGCGGACGGCTGGCCTTGGCCGCGGATCATTCGCCCCTCTCCATCGACCACAATCAGGTGCTCTGGAGTCACGGCTCCTTTGTCCACCCCACTCGGCGCCATGAGCAACGCCAGAGGTGAGCGAGCCAGCACCGCGCTGAAATTGCCGCCGGTGCCCTCGCACCAGCCCCGCCGATGGATGGACGCCATCACCTCACAGAGGGCCTCACCCACCTCCAGCTCCTGCTCCTGGAGCGGTGGCAGTTCGGCGGTCAGCGGGGAGTGGTCGTGGAGGTGGGCCACAAGGGGAGGGATCAGGTTTGGCAGTGGGCGCACCAGTGGGTGCCCCGCCCGCCCAGTCGATCCACGCGGATGGAACGGCCACAGCGCCGGCAGGATTGCCCAGCCCGTTTGTACACCCAGGCCTCTCCACCGTAATTGCCATTCACCCCGGAGAGATGGCGGAAATCGCTGAACGTGGTGCCACCCGCCTGGATGCTGGCTTCCAGCACCTCCAAGAGCGCGTCCCGCAGCCGTTTCACTTGCTGAAGGTTGAGCTCATTGGCTGGCGTGTGCGGACGGATCCCCGCGGCAAAGAGACTTTCATCGGCGTAAATATTGCCCACGCCGGCCACCAGGGATTGATCCAGCAACGCCGTTTTGATCGCCCTTTTGGTGGTCGCCAGCCGCTGTCGCAGATAGACCACAGAAAAAGAAGGGGAAAAAGGCTCCGGCCCCAGACGGGCCATGCCGCCCATCACCGTTTCAGGAGATTGGCCCGGAGGAATCCACCACATTTGGCCGAAGCTACGCGTATCCACGAATCTCAATTCCTGGCCCGACGCGCTCCATAACCTCACCCTGGTGTGACGACACACGGGTGTGGGCCTTTCGATCCAAAGGAACTGGCCTGTCATGCGCAGATGAACGCCCCAGTGGCCAGCCTCACTTCCATCGGCGTGATGGAGATCGGCCAGCAAATACTTGCCGCGACGCCGCCAGCGGCTGACGTGGGTGTCGCGCAACCCTAAGCAGAACAGGGCTGGATCAGAGGGACTGGCCACAGCCCGGGACCTGAGCACCTCAATGGATACCCAATCGCGTCCAAGGGTCTGCTTCTCCAGGCCCCGTCGGACCGTTTCGACCTCGGGAAGCTCTGGCAAGGATTAGGGAGGATCAGGCCTTTTCCAACTCGCTTTCGGCGAAATTGTTGGTGTTGATACCGCCTTCAGAGCCGCTGTAGCCGTTGTAATTCACTTTTTCAAACCGCACGACGACCGGGTAGCGGATGCCAGAGGTGTCGATCGAGGCAACAGTGCCGACCTCATTGAACCAGTAAGACTCGGGACGCTTGATGCGCACTTTGTCACCGCGGGAGATGGCCATTGCTCGAGAGCGGGTCACGGAAGGATCGGAAAGACCATACCGGTGTCCATGGGCTCCAAGGGGTTGACGTCACGATTCGTCGCCCGGCCGGGGCGAGCCACCGTGGCAGCATCCGCTACACCCTCCTCCCTATCGCTGGTGACTGCCTCCGCCCCCGCTGAATCCCCCGTGTTCACCCTGGAGTTGCCCGACCCCGACAGGGATGACATCAGCGCCATGGAATTCGAGGCCCGCCTGGAGGAGGCCTGGGCCGTCTGCGACCGGTTTGACCTGCAGACAGAGATTTGGCGGGGCCGCATTCTGAGGGCCGTGCGTGACCGAGAAAAGCGCGGCGGCGAGGGGAGGGGGATGGGCTTTCTGCAGTGGTTGAGAGATCATGAGATCAGCAAAACCCGGGCCTACACGCTGATCCAGCTGGCGGATTCCGCCGACAACCTCATGGAGGAAGGCCTTCTGGATGACGCCAGTGTCAACCGTTTCTCCAAGCGGGCGTTTCTGGAGACGGCCCAAGCGGGGCCGGAGGTGAGGCAGTTGGTGAGCGAGGCCGCCCAATCGGGTCAGCGGATCACACGGCAGCAGGTGCGACGGCTCAACGATGAGGTGATCGCCTCCACCAGCTCCCTGCTGCCGGAGGAAATTCGCCAGCGCACCGCGGACAACCTCCTCCCCCCGAAGGCCGTGGCCCCCCTGGTGCGGGAGCTGGCGAAATTGCCCGATGACCAGCGGGAGTCGCTCCGGCGGGAGCTGCGGGAGGAGCCCGAGTTGGAGAGGGTGCGGGATGTGACCCTGACCGCCCGGTGGCTCCAAAAAGCCACGGAGGCGGGATTGGCCGTCAGAGCCCTGCAGCGGGAAGATTTGAACCTGGAAAAGGCCATTTTGGAGGCCCAGCGCCTTGACGCCCTGGGGGTGTTGGCCGACGCGGTGGCCCAGGCTCGCCAGCTGGAGCGCGCGGTGCTCCAGCTGCACACCAGTTGGCGTCGGCTTGGCTTGCTGCAGGAGCGACTCTGGTTGGAGAGCGGCAGCAGCACGCCCCAGTTGCGCACCATGTTGCAGGCCCTGCAGACCCTCAGCGGCAGCACCCTACGGGTGTCGCTCGGAGAATTGGCCGGGGGCAAACGGGTGCGCCTTCAACTGGTGGAGGAGGGCGCGGATCAACTGGAGGCCCCCACTCTGTCCACCGGTGGGGGAGGCTAAGCTTCAGAGGCGCTACTAGTGGTGTGAGCTTGCTGGAGGACCCCCTCCTTGAGGCCCTTCGGCGCCATTTCGGTTGGTCCGCCTTCCGGGATGGACAGAGGCCTGTGGTGGAGGCGCTTCTGGCGGGTCGCGACTGTTTGGCTGTGCTCCCCACCGGGGCGGGCAAATCGCTGTGCTACCAACTTCCCGCCCTGGTGCGGGGTGGACTCACCGTGGTGGTGTCACCGCTGGTGGCCCTGATGCAGGATCAAGTGCGGCAGCTGCAACAGAAGGGCATCCCGGCGGCCTGTTTGCATGGAGGTCTTCCCTTTGCCGACCTTCGCGCCCTGCGGCGGGACGTGGAGGAACGGCGCTTGCGGCTGCTGTATTTGGCCCCGGAACGACTCCACGTGGAGAGCACCCGCCAACTGCTGGAAGAGAGTTTGGAGAGCGGCGCCTTGGTCACCCTGGCGGTGGACGAGGCCCATTGCATCAGCGCTTGGGGCCATGATTTCCGGCCCGACTACCGGCGCCTCGGGCATTTGCGAGATCTGTGTCCCGGGGTGCCCCTGGTGGCTCTCTCGGCCACGGCGCCGCCCCAGGTGAGGGCGGACATCATTCGGCTGCTTGGGTTGCGCCAACCCCTGGTGCAGGTGCGCTCGGCCCGTCGCCTGAATCTCTCCTACGCCATGCGGAGGCGATCGGACGATCCCCTGGCTGAGGTGCTGGAGGCCATTGCCCAGGCCCGAGGGGCGGTGTTGATCTATGCCCGCACCCGCCGCTCGGTGGAGGAATGGACCAGCCGGTTGCGAGAGGCGGCTGTGGAGGCCATCGCTTACCACGCCGGCATGGACCCCCCCAGTCGGTCCAAGGCGCTGGAGCACTTTCAGACCCATCCGCGCCCCGTGCTGGTGGCCACCGTGGCCTTTGGCATGGGGGTGGATCGGGGCGATGTGGGCTTGGTGCTCCATCTCCATCTGCCCGCGAGCCCGGAAGGGTATCTGCAGGAATCGGGGCGGGCTGGCCGAGATGGGCAGCCCGCCAGATGCCTGTTGCTGTTTGATCCCGCGGATCGGGAGCGCTTGGCCTGGGCCATCCGCTCCTCCGCCACCCCAGTCGGGGCCTTGGCTGGCTCAGAGGCGGAAACCCAGCGGGTGGCCCAGGCCCAGCGGCAGCTTCGGCGGATGGAAGCCATCGCGGAGGGGGACGAGTGCCGCGAACAGGCCCTGCTTCGGGCGGTCGGGGAGGTGGTGGGGGCCTGCGGCCGTTGCGACGGGTGTGCCAGCCAGCGACCCACCCGCGATTGGTCAGACCAGGCTTCCCTCCTGCTCGCGGTCTTGAGGGACCACAAGGGACAGTCTCATAAAAACCTGGTGGAGCTGCTCGCGGGTCAGTACGGGGGGGAGCCGCACCACTGGAGCTGGCTCAGTCGCCGACTGGTGCAGGAGCACCTGATCGATGAGAGCGACGACGGCATTCAGCGCCTCTGGATCAAAACCACAGGCCTTCACTTTCTGCGGTCGCCCTGGCCGCTGCACTGGGCGGCTTGATCAACTCGCGCGGCGCGCGCAGTAGTCGTTGACGAGTTTTGTCTCCACCTCGGAGGCCGGATCATTCCAGGTGCCCCATTGGCCGGATGAGCTCGTGCTGTTGATCTTGCGGGCGCCGCAGTTGATCGCGGTGTAGAGCGTCTCCCCCTTGGTGTTGATGGTGGCGGCCACCATGCTGCCCCCCATCGGCTGCCAACTGGTCCAGTCGACCTGCAGCGGGCCGTAGGTGCGCCAATCGCTCTTGCCGCTGGCCGCCTGCTGGACGGGGGCGGCCGCCACGGAAGTGGCGGGCTGGGGCCGGCGTTCGCCGGCGGGGCGCGGTTGCGTGCGCGCCTGGGCGGGCCTGGTGGTGGACGGGCTCACGGGGGTGGCCGCCGCGCCGCCCTTCAGCCGAAGGGTGGTGCCGGCTTGAACCGCGTTGGGGTCGCTGATGGCGTTGAGGGCCACCAGCTGGCTCAGGGAGAGCCCATATCCCCTGGCGATGGCCGAAAGGCTTTCCCCTTTGCGCACCACATGGTCGCTGGCCCCGGGGGTGTAGGCATAGGACGCCGCCGCGGGGGTCGACTTGGCGGCGCTGGCGGGCCTGCCGCCGCCTTTCACCCTCAACACCTGGCCCACCTCCACGTGGTTGGGATTGGAGAGGCTGTTGAGCGCCACCAGGGTGGTGACGGGGATGCCGTGGCGATCAGCGATGTCGGAGAGGGTTTCCCCTGCCCCCACGGTCACCGTGCCGCTTGCCGAGGCCTTGGCGACGGTGGCGCCCCCGGGCACCTTGAGCTGGGTTCCGGCTTCCACATGGTCGGGATCTTGAATGTTGTTGAGCTCGATGAGCCGTTGCACGCTCACACCAAGCCGGTCGGCGATCTCCGAGAGGGTTTCCCCTGGTTGCACCTTCACCGCCCCCGCCAGGGAGGGCAACGGGAGAGCCATGGCCAGAGCCAGGGCGACAACTGCGACACGCATGGGAAATCGATCAACGTCAAGCTCGGCGCACCATAAGGACCCTTTGGGTTCCCATCCAGTCCCTGAGGCCTGATTGCTCCGCTTTGCCCAACGGCCCAGCCTCAGCCGAGGAGACGCTTCACCAGGGAGAGCTTGCCCGTGTAGGGCGGGTAGCGAAAGGCGATGTCAGGCCAGAACTTCTGCTCCAGGATGCTCCGCTGGTGGGAGAAGGTGAGGAATCCGGTGTGCCCGTGGTAGGCCCCCATGCCGCTTTCGCCCACCCCGCCCAGGGGCAACTGGGGCACCCCCACCTGCACCACCACGTCGTTGAAGGCCAGGCTGCCGGAGCTCGTGCGCAGCCGCAGGCGCTCCCGATCCTCCTTGCGCTGGCCAAACAAGTAGAGGGCGAGAGGTTTGGGGCCGGCCTGCACCCGGGCGATGGCCGCGTCCAGATTGGCCACGCGGACCACGGGCAGGAGAGGGCCAAACAATTCCTCTCGCATCAGGGGGTCGTTCTCGGGATCGTCGACTCGCAGCAGGGTCGGTTCGATCCGCCGCTCCTCCCGATTCATCCGTCCCCCCAGCAGCACCTGTCCCCCTTCTTGGGCGCGGGAAACCAGCGCGGCGAGCCGATTGAAATGCTGGAGGGTCACCACCCGGCCGAGATCCGGACTGGCCAGGGGGTTGGGGCCGTAGAGCTGACGGATCTGGTCGTCGATGGCCTTCAGCAGGGGGGCCATCACTTCCGGCACCACCAAGAGATGGTCGGGGGCGACACAGGTTTGGCCGGCGTTGAGGCTCTTCCCCCACACCAGGCGGCGGGCCGTGGTGGCGATCGGGGCATCGGCCAGCACAATCGCGGGGCTTTTCCCCCCTAGCTCCAGGGTGACCGGGGTGAGGTGTTGGGCGGCCGCCGCCATCACCAACCGACCCACCCGCCCTCCGCCGGTGAAGAAGATGTGGTCGAAGCGCCTCTCCAACAGCTGGGCCCCCACCAGGCCATCGCCCAGCACCACCCGCAGGATCGTGGGGGGAAACAGCCGTTCCAAGCGCTGGGCGAGCAGGTTGGCGGTGTGGGGGCGAACTCCGAAGGCTTGAGCACCACCGTGTTGCCGGCGGCCAGGGCGCTGATCAGGGGCTGGACGCAGAGCTGGAGGGGTAGTTCCAGGGCCCCAGGATCAGCACGCACCCCAGGGGCTCGGGCCGCACCCGGGCCCGGGCGGGCCAGCTCCAGCCGGGCAGCTGGACGCGGTGGCCCCCCATCCAGCGTTTGAGGTGGCGGCGGGTGAATTTCAGCTCCTCCCGCACCCCCACCAGCTCGAAGTAGGCCTCCAGCGGGGGTTTGCCCAGATCTTGGGCCAGGGCCTCCAGCAGGTCGGCTTCCACTTCCGTCAGGAGCGCGTCCACCCGGCCGAGCTGTTCGAGGCGCCAGGACAGGGGGCGGGTGGCGCCCTCCTGGACGGGCTGGCGCATGGCCTCGATGGGGAGGGACAAAAGGGGCGCGGCCTCAGGCACGGGGGAGGGCATGGGAATTCAGGGGTTAGGGACAGCTCTGTTGGGCCACCAGGAGCCGCAGGGCGTTGAGATCGGGCACGTTGGGACCCTCCTGGGCAAACAGGAGGGCGGTGGCCAGGGAGCGATCTCCTTTGGCCAGCAGCCCGTCGATGGTGGGACGCCACGCCGCCGGCTTGGAGGCCAGGGATTGGAGAAGCCCCTCCCCCTCGTTCAGGCGGGGGAGGGGGGCCCCTCTCAAATGGATGGAGGCGAAATGGTCGGGGGAGGCGCCTAGGGGGCGCAGGCGCACAGTCACCACCTGGCCGGGCTCCAGGGGCTGGAGGGGCCAGGCCAGGGGACCCTCCAGGGCGTCGCCGCCCTCGGCCCGCCAGCTCCAAAGCACCCTGGCTCCCCGCTCGACGCGGAGTTCGGCCAAGGGCTCTCTCACAAAGAGGGTGGGCCGGCGGATCGGAACAACGGCCCCAGGCCCCTCGCTCGGGGGGGAGCGGCTGGGCTCGATGTGGGGCGCCAGCACGCACACCTCAGGCGTGGCGGTGACGGGAGGGGAGCAACCGAGGAGAGAGGCCACCACCACGGACAATTTGGTAGCAATCGCCACAGTCGAAGCTTGGGATCGCTTCATAGCGTTTTCTTTGTGGTCCCCTTCTAGGGGCCGCGGCGTTCCAGTGCAGGGAGGTGCGGCGCATGGTCCGGCAAACACGACAACGGCCTGGTTCCCTCAAGGTGAGAGGGGCCCTGGATCCGAGCACCCCCTGGGCCCTGGCCCCGGAAGTGGTGCGGGTGCCCGTCCACACCATTCTTTACCTCCAGGCCATGGCTGAGAACGGCGAGGGGGATCGTCCTCGGCCCCTCGGCCCCGCCCTGCCCTACGGACACGTGTGCTACCGGCAGTAGCTGATTCCGCGTCGAGGATGGGCAGGCGCAATCGCCGGCCGCGGTCCCGGGCCAGGCCGTCCCCGTCGTGGTCAGGGGGCCGGGCATCCGTTCTCGCCAGCCGCCCATCCATCAGAACATCTCATTTTTTCCATCCCGATCAGTTCGCTGAAGACCAGCCAGGCGCGGTGAGGGTGGAACAGCCTCAAGCGAAACGTTTGCCAAACCAGTTGGCGGTTGTCCTGGCGGAAGGCAGATTGAGCGTTTCCCAATCGTCGCGCTCAATAGCCGCATTGGCCAAGACACTTGTGTCGCTCTTGTGGAGCTTGGGGTTGGTCCCGCGAGGGAGGGGAGGCACGAGAAAATCTGACGGGCTTGGCTTCAATAGCGTGATTTTTGGCCCAAGGATCAAGGGTCCGATGTTGGGAGGAAGGGGGATGGCCCTGTCAGGGCGGATGGACACGGTCTGGGCTGGTGCGGTCAAGCCAAAGGTCCACCACAAGGGCGGAGGCGGCTCTGGAAGTCCAGTGAACACTCGACGTTGCATCGAAAAACTCAGTCGCCGTCAGTCCCATGGTTGGCAACTCGCGTGAAGCCTGATGGGCGGGAAAGTTGGCGATCTGGCCTTGGCCCTCCTCCCCCGCCTCGGGGCCAGACCCATCGTTCAAAAAGCCCTTGACGAGACTTGAACTCGTGACCTCTCCCTTACCAAGGGAGTGCTCTACCGCTGAGCTACAAGGGCGTGTGGAAGGTGGGCCGGGTTGGATTTGAACCAACGTAGGCAGAGCCAGCGGATTTACAGTCCGCCCCCATTAACCACTCGGGCACCGACCCGAACCACACCTCGGAAATTTACCAGCCGGCTGGTCCCCCCCATCCTCGCGGAGCCCCGGTTTGGCCTCTCGCCCTCTGCCTACGATGCTTCAGAGGTGTGCCATCCTCCCGCCCGTTCCCTCCGTGTTGCGCGTTCTGCTGCTGAATGGTCCAAACCTCAACCTGTTGGGCCTGCGGGAACCGGGGCTGTACGGGGCCCAGACCCTGGAGACGATCGAGGCCGAGCTGCGCCGGCTGGCCGAAAGCCTGGGGGTGGAGTTGACGTGCTTCCAAAGCAACCACGAGGGGGCCCTTCTGGATCGCATCCATGCCGCACGGGGCGAGGCCGATGGCATCTTGATCAACGCCGGGGCCCTCACCCACACCTCCATCGCCCTGAGGGATGCCCTGCTGGGGGTGGCCCTCCCCTTTGTCGAGCTGCACTTGAGCAACATCCACGGGCGGGAGGCCTTTCGCCACCACTCTTTCCTGGCGGACAAAGCCCTCGGCGTGATCTGTGGTTTTGGCCCCGCGAGCTACAGCCTTGCCCTGCGGGGTCTTGTGGATCATCTCGGGAGCCGTCCCTGATGGCCCGTCCAGAGACCACCACCAAGGTGAAGTGGCTGACAGCCCCCTCCAGCGCGTCTTGGCTGGAGCAGGCCATCGCCCGACCGGAGTTGCTGCTCATCGACCATGCCCACTGCGAGCGCAAGGCGGCGGGTGTGGCCTTGCGTTTCATGTTTCGCTATCCCTCCGATGGGGATCTCGGGGAACGGCTGAGTCCGTTGGCCCGGGAGGAACTGAGCCACTACGAGCGGGTGTGGGCCTTGATGCGCGACCGTGAGATTGCCCCTCGGCCCCTGCCGGCACCGGCCTATGGGGCGGCGCTCAGGGCCCAGGTGCGCCGGGAGGAACCGGCCCGCTTGCTGGATTCCCTGTTGGTGGCGGGGCTGATTGAGGCCCGAAGCCACGAGCGCATGGCCCTACTGGCCTCCCATAGCCCGGATCCGGCGTTGCGCGCCCTCTATGGCGACCTTTTGGCCAGCGAGGCCCGGCACTTCGGCCTCTACTGGGGGCTCTGCGAGGAGCGCTTCGGGCGCGAGGCCACGGTGGCCCGGCTGGAGGAGCTGGCGCCCCTGGAGAGCGTGGCCCTGCGCGGCACACTCGCCCACCCTGATCTGGTGAGGATGCATTCGGTGGGTGTGGCCTTAGAGTGCTAAAGATTTTCACGGAAACATCAACATCCCGGCTAACGAATGAACAAGTTTTCCAACCTCCTTGTCCTTGCGGTGCTTTCCCTGGCAACGCCCCTTGGCGCCCAGCCACTCTCTTCTCCGCCAGAAGTAAAAGCGCAAGCGCCAACCAGAAAGACATCGCAAGGGAATTCGGATCGATTTGTGTCTAATTTTCAGCGAGATGTGGTGAAAGGTTGCCTGGCTAATTCCCCCTCTAATTCCAAGTCCTCTCGCGGCTATTGCAATTGCTACGCCGCTTCCTTTGCCCAGCGTTTTGCCCCTCAAGACCTCTTTGAGATCGCGCGGTTGAGTGCGGAGTCTCCTCGGAATTCCCGTCTCATCGCACTGATGATGGCCCCTGAGATTCGAGCCTGCAGGAGGGCCAATCCCTAGGTCACTGATCAGGTCGACAAAGTTGAGTTGAGAGGGTTCAACGTTTCTCCAGAGAAGAGATGATGGCCATCAATTTTTTGTATTCTTCAATCTGGCCGCTGGCTAGTCTGAGGCTTGAGGCCTTGAGGAGATATTGTTTGGCTGGTTCTTTTTGATTCTTGGCCGCCAGCGACATGCCAATCTGTTGAATCGCCTCAACGTTGTTTTCCTCGAGCTTGAGAGCTTTCAGCATGTCGGCGATGGCCGCGTCATGTTGATTCATTTGGGCGGCGCAGAGTCCGCGTTGAACAAAGAGCTTGGAGAAGGGTTGGCTCTTGGCGATGATCTCGCTCAAGAGCTTCTGGCAAGAGGCGTAGTTGCCGCTCAGTCTCTCCATGACGGCGAGATTGAAGTAATTGGAGAGATTGGGTTGCAGGCGGATGGCGGCCAGTAGATCAGCCCTGGCGGCTGCCATGTTGCCCAGAGACTGGTAGGCGACCGAGCGGTTCGCCAGCAACATCGGATTGGGAGGTTGGAGCTTCTCCGCGTTGCCAAAGGCGGCGATGGCTTCGGGATATTGCTTGTTTTGCAGCAGAGCTGATCCTTTCAAGAGCCAAAGGTCCGCCAAGGCTTTGGTTTCGTTGGGCTGGTAACGAGTGGCGTCCAGATCGGAGAGGGCAAGCAGGGGCTGACCCACGATGAGATAGGCCTTGGCGCGGTTGATGAGGGCCTCATTCAGTAGGCCGATTCCTGGGCTGGAGGTGATCACCTGAGTCCAGAGGGCGATGGCGGCGGTGTAATCCGATTGGCCGAAACTTGTGGCGGCTTTTCTCATCGTTTCCGCCAGACTTCCACCGCCCCCGCGTTGGGCCACGAGAAGGGGGTGGCGGCCATCGCCTCGGTCCGGATGGGGCGCGGAGAGCTTTCCTGGAAACTGGGTCGACCCGATGTGGAGGTCGGAGTGGGGAGCGCCCATTGGCTGGGCCGCCGCGAGAGAGGGCGATGCCGCGCCCAGCGCGGCCGCGAGGAAACTTTTTAGGCTGACGCGCAAAAGCGTTGGGCGATGCATCCGCGCGAAGAATGTTTTCACTTTTGTTGAGATTAGCACTCACCAAATAGAAAAGCCCGGCCTGGGAAAGGCCGGGCTGGAGCCTGGGGTGTCAGACCTCCATCAGAATTGGAAGAACAGGCCCAGTCGTCCACCAACGGAGGCGGTGGACCCGAATTCCGTGGACACCGAGGGAGTAAAGGAGAGGGCTCCATTCACCCAGACAGAACTGGCGACTTTGCCCACACAGCCCACGGCCCCCGCCCAGGAGGAGCCGAAGGCGCCGGTGCCCACACCACAGGCCACCGTCTTCCCATCGGTGGTGATGGCTGGGATGGCGGTGAGAGCCGCCGCCATGGCGCCTACCGAACCCACCTGATTGTCCACCGCCCGGAGGGCACTGGTGTAGTCATTAATGGAATAGCGACTGGTGCCCAGGGTGCCATTGCTGTTGACGGTGAGGAACCGATCCTCCCCACCCGTCGCCAGGCCGGGGATGGTCACCACGGAGCTGCCGTTGGCGGCGCCGATGGTGATCTGAGGGCCCGACAAGTTGGTGTTGCCGGTGACGTTCAGGCTGTTGTTGATCTGGGTTGGACCGTTCAGCGTGGTGGCCCCGTTCACCGTCAACCGCCCGGGAGCGACAACGGTTTGATTTGAGCTGCCGAGCATGATTTGATTATTGGCCGTCGCCTTGGCGCCGGTGCCGATCGCCACGGAGTTGGTGAAGGGCCCGGTGGTGGCGTTGGCGCCGATCGCGATGGAATTGGCGTTGGTGGCGCTGGCGTTGAAGCCAACGGCGACAGCGTCCGTGCCGGTGGCGTTCGCCAGGACGCCGACCGCGGTGCCTGGATCACCCGATTGGGCTCCCGCCCCGATGGAGACCCCTCCCCCGGTGGCGGTGGCGTTGAAGCCGATGGCCGTGGAGGCGTAGGGGAGTTTCGCTGGCCCACCCAATTCGTAAGAGCTAAGCGCGTAGGCGCCAGTGCCGAGGGCCACGGCTCCAAGCCCCTCAGCGTAAGCAGGGTTGTAGCTCAGGGGAGACTCGGAGTCGCGCCGGGCCGGCTCGCCAAAAGAAATCGCACCGCCGATGGCAATGGCGCCATCTCCGAATGCGTTGGAGCCGGAGCCGAGGCCAATGGCTCCTGAGCCATCCGCGTCAGCCCCATCCCAAGTGTTGGTGGCTCCGCCAAGGGCCATGGCCCCTTCTCCTCGGGCCAGGGTCCCCGATCCGAGGGCCACGGTGCCGGAGCCCTGAGCCTTGGCACCCCCATCACCCATGGGGTTGCCGTTAGCGGATCCAATCGCCGTCGCGCCATCTCCATCAGCCACGGCCCCGTCCAGCGTGCCGTTGGCGCTGCCGATCGCGAGGGCACCCACTCCCATCGACGCTACCGAACCTCCCTGGGCCCCCATGGAGCCGTCGGTGCCGTCGGCACCGTCGGCGCCGTTGCCGCCAGCGGTACTGCCCGAGGCATCGCCGCCGCCCCCACCGTTCCCTCCACTCACACCATTGCCACCCGCGGCCCCTGCGCCGGCGTTGCCGATCGCGATGCCTGTGACGTCTGTGGTGAAGACATCGCCACCCAGCCCACCAGTGCCGCCATTGCCGCCCTTGCCGCCCTTGCCGCCGTCGCCGCCTTTGGCGCCAGGGGCCCCAGCCACGCCATTGCCACCATTTCCGCCTTTGCCACCAGGACCACCAAAGCCCGCGTTGCCGCCCTGGCCGCCACCGCCAGGATCGCCGATCTCAATTCCATCGCCGTCAGTGACTCCGGCAAGACCAGAGGCGCCAGCGTCGCCCGCTTTGCCGCCGTTACCGCCCAAGCCTCCAGCCCCACCGATGGTGCACACCCCGGGGATCGCGCAGAAGGCGTTGCCGCCGTGACCTCCCACACCACCGAAACCCCCATTGTTGCCAAGTCCATCCCCGGGGTTAGGCCCATTGACACTGGCCCCGCCCCCATTGCCCCCATTGCCTCCATTGCCTCCATTGGCGTCGGCTCCACCGCTGTTGGCCCCATTGCCACCATTGCCGCCGTTGCCGCCGTTGCCGCCGATGTTGCCTCCAGCGTCAGCGCCGCCCAAGCCACCAGCGCCACCGGCGCCACCTAAGCCGCCACCAGAGCCCGAGCCTGGCGAACCATTGGAGCCGTTTGCGGAGGCGAGGGTGGGAGGGGAGGAATACAGCGCGAGGGCGGTTGCCGCTGCAAACAGCGAGAAAAGTTTGCCGCCGGACAACAGGCGAAGGGGGAGGAGATTAACAAAAAAAACAATGAACTCAGCAAGGGCACCTCGAAAAATCAAAATGCTGCTTGGCCTTGTCGCGGCCCGGCGTATAATATGGTTGGAAAATATCGAGCCAACTGTGGGTCAGAGAGGCTTCTGGGACGAACAAGAGAGAATAGCCAGGCTCAAGGAGAAGA
>JBKCPG010000419.1:0-2583 GCA_046309395.1 Cyanobacteriota bacterium
CGCCCAGCCCCCCACCTCCACTCCCCTCACGCCTTCCCTGGCCAAGCCCGAGCCGGCCACCCCCAGCTCGGAGCCGCGGGTGATGGTGAGCGAGGTGGTGATCGAGGGCCTGAAGGGCCACCCTGAACGGGAACGGATCGAGCGCGCCGCCTATGGCGCCATGGTCACCACCCCGGGCACCGCCGTTACCCGCGCTGATCTCCGCAAAGATCTGGCGGCGATCTACGCGACGGGCTGGTTCACCGATGTGCGCATCGAACCCATCGATTCCGCCCTCGGGGTGCGCTTGGTGGTGAAGGTGGTGCCCAACCCGGTGCTCTCCAAGGTGACCCTGGATCCGCCAGACGCGAAGCTGCCGGCCACCGTGGTGCAAGACACCTTCGCGGCCGACTTCGGCAAGACCATCAATCTCAACACCCTCCAGGGCCGCATTCAGGAACTGCAGAAGTGGTACACCGACCAGGGCTATTCCCTGGCCCGGGTGAGCGGCCCGAGCCGGGTGAGCCCGGAGGGCGAGCTGGTGCTGGGGGTGCGGCAGGGCATCGTGAACGGGGTGGAGGTGCAGTTCCTCAACAAGGAGGGATCCACCACCAACGACAAGGGCCAGCCCATCCGCGGCAAGACCAAATCCTGGGTGATCACCCGGGAGATCTCCATGAAATCCGGCGAGATCTTCAACCGCCGCAACCTGGAGGACGACATCAAGCGTCTCTATGGAACCGGACTCTTCAGTGACGTGAAGGTCACCCTGCGCCCCGAAGCCTCCGATCCCGGCCGCATCACGATCGTGTTGGGCATCGTGGAGCAATCCACCGGCTCCCTCTCCGGCGGCCTGGGCTACAGCCAGAGCCAGGGCGTGTTCGGCCAGATTCAGGTGCAGGACAGCAACCTGCTGGGTCGGGCCTGGGACGTGGCCACCAGTTTCACCTATGGCCAATTCGGGGGCCTGGCGGATGTCACCTTCACCGACCCCTGGATCAAGGGGGATCCCTTCCGCACGGCCCTGCGGCTGAAGGGCTTCATCAGCCGCGATGTGCCCCAGATCTTCCAAAGCCAAGACAGCGGCAACATCTACACCGCCTCCGACTTTTACGAGGCTCCAGGCCAATCGGTGGCTTACAACATCAACAACAACAACAACCCCGAAGGCAAGGTTTTCGGCTCTGTTCAAGAAGCCCAGGATGCCGATGACAGCACCAGCTGGTTCGACTTTGACGGCAACTCAGTGGTGATCCAGCGGGTGGGCGGCAACATCCAAGTGGTGCGTCCTCTCAATGGTGGCAATCCCTTCAAGCGAGCCACCTGGAACGTGATCGTGGGCCTCAGCGCCCAGCAGGTGACGCCGATCAACTACTCCGGCGACAGCATGCCCTACGGCGTGTCCACCAATGCCTTCCAGGGCGACAACTATGCCGCCGAAACGGAACAAAACGGCATCATCTGCATCTCCTACAACTGCGCCGAAAACAACCAACTCGTGGGGGTGCGGCTCGCCGCCACCATGAACACCCTCAACGATCCCCGCAACCCCACCAAAGGCAATTTCTTCAGCCTGGGCACCGAACAGTTCATTTCCGTGGGGCCCGATTCCCCCACCTTCAATCGCCTGCGGGCCGGCTTCACGCACTACATCCCCGTCAACTGGTTGAAGTTTTACAAGGGTTGCCGCGCCAAGCCCGGCGAGACCTCGGATTGCAAGCAGGCCCTGGCCTTCCAGTTCACCGCCGGCACCAACATCGGCAGCCTGCCCCCCTACGAGGCCTTCTGCATCGGGGGCGGCAACTCCGTGCGCGGTTACTACGACTGCGATCTGGGGGTGGGCCGGAGCTTCGGGGAAGCCACCATCGAATATCGCTTCCCCCTGTTCAGCATCGTCAGCGGAGAGTTGTTTGTGGACGGGGGCTCAGCCTTCGGCACCCAGAAAAACGTGCCCGGCGAGCCCGGGGAACTGCTGAACAAACCCGGCCAGGGCTTCTCCGTGGGCACCGGTCTGATTGTCACCACCCCCGTGGGACCCCTGCGGCTGGAGGTGGCCAGCAAGGATTTCACCGGCGATTGGCGCTTCAACCTCGGCGTGGGCTGGAAGTTCTAGTGAGCACTTGGCCCGCGGATTACGCCACCGCCCACACCCTCGCCGCTCCCGTGGAGCGTCAGGGGGTGGGTCTTCACTCGGGAGCCCACTGTCGGGTGCGCCTGGGGCCCTCGACCCGGGAGGGCTACTGGGTGGGATGGCTTTCGGCCCCGGGCGAGAGCCCGCTGCGCCTCTCCCCCCATCAGGTGGTGGACACCCGTCTGTGCACCGCGCTGCGGCTGGGCCAGCGCCATCTCGCCACCGTGGAGCACCTCCTCGCGGCGTTGGCGGGCACCGGCGTCAGCCAGGCCGAGATCTGGGTGGACGGGGAGGAGATCCCCCTGCTGGTTGGGTCCGCCCAGCCCTGGGTGGAGGCCATCGCCGAGGCGGGCCTGCAAGCCCTCGGGCCACGCCAGCTCGTTGCGCTTCCCGAAGCGATCACCCGCCATCACGGAGCGAGCTTCGCCGTTGCCACGCCCGCTCCCGAGCCCCGTCTGGCGGCGGCGGTGGAA
>JBKCPG010000420.1:0-3334 GCA_046309395.1 Cyanobacteriota bacterium
CTGGCCGATCCGGCGCCGGTGATCCAGACCTTCTTTGTCGATGAAGACCTGCGCGATGAGCTGCGCCTCGATGCCGTGGTCACCCTGGTGGATCTCAAGCACGTGGAGCTGCACTGGGACACAGAAGAGGTGCAGGAGCAACTGGCCTTTGCCGATGTGCTGGTGCTCAACAAGGCCGATCTGGTGAGCGATGCCGATCGGGCGGCGATCGAGCGGCGGGTGCGCGCCATCAACCCCGTGGCTCGCCTGATCACGAGCGAGAACGCCGATGTGCCGATGCGGGAGCTGCTGGGGGTGGAAGCCTTTGAGCTGGAGCGGGCCCTGAGCCTCGATCCAGGGTTCCTGGCGGAGGAGCACGCCCATGAGCACGACGATGCCGTGGGCTCAGTGGCCTTGGTGGAGGAACGGCCGATGGACCTCGAAAAGCTGGGGCGCTGGCTGTCGGATCTGGTGGCCGAGCGCGGTGCTGATCTATTCCGGATGAAAGGCATCATCCAGCTCCAGGGAGAGGCGCGTCGCTACGTGTTCCAGTCGGTGCACATGCTGCTGGATGGCGATTTCGATCGCCCCTGGAAGCCCGCGGAGCCGCGTCGCACCGAGTTGGTGATCATCGGCCGTGATCTCGATGCCGAGGCCCTGCGAGCCGGCTTCCTGGCCTGTGTCGCCTGAGCTGTCGATGGCACCCCCGGCCCCACTGGTGAGCGAACGGCTCCACGGCGATCTGCGGCAGCCGATCTCGGCCCTGGCCTGGTCGGCCGACGGAGAGTTTCTGGCGATCGCCAGCGCCGGTGGTGAACTGCTGCTGCTCGATTTCCTCGCCGGCTGCGAGGAGCTGCTGCGCGGCGACCGCGACAGCAGTCTCGATGTGGTGGGCTTCAGCGGCGATGGCCAGTTCCTGATGGCCGCCGGCCAGAGCGGCGAGCTGCTGCTCTGGGAGCTGGGGGGCACCGGGATGCGGCCGCTGGCCATGGATCCCATCCCGTTAGGGGGCGGCTGGATCGATGCGGCGGCCTGGCAGCCGGGTGGCCTGCTGCTGGCGGTGGCGGCCGGGCGTGAGCCGCGGCTCTGGGATGGGGCCCGTCGTCAGTGGCGCGAGCCACCGTTGGAGCTGCCTGGCACCATCCAAGCCCTGGCCTGGAGCGCCGATGGGCGGCGGCTGGCGGCCACGAGCCACGGCGAGGTGGTCCTGTGGCGGCCGGGGGTGGGCTCCCCCGGCGAACCGCCCCAGCGCACCCCCATCGCCTCAGCCGGCCTGGCCCTGGCGTTTTCGGGGCCAGGCCAGCACCTCGCCTGCGGGATGCTGGATCGCTCCCTGCTTCTGTGGCCGGAGGATTGCCAGGGCCAGCCCTGGCAGTTCAGCGGGTTTCCCGCCAAGGTGCGCCACCTGGCCTGGAGCGAGGTGCCCGGACGCCTGGCGCCGCTCTTCGCCAGCGCCGCGGCGGAGGCGGTGATTCTGTGGACCCAGGTGAACCGGGGGTCCAAGGCCTGGAGCCCGGAGCCCTTGGTCTGGCATGAGCGCCGCGTCAATGCCCTGGCCTTTGCTCCGGGGAGCACCCTGCTCGCCAGTGCCTCCAGTGACGGCAGCGTGGCGCTCTGGGATGGCCGAGGCCGGCTGCTGCAGCCTCTCGAGGGCCAGGGGAGCGGCTTCAACGCCCTGGCCTGGCGACCGGATGGCCGGCACCTGGCGGCCGGCGACGCCAACGGGCGCTGGTGGCTGTGGCCGGTGGCGGTGCCAGGGCGCGAACGACAGAGCCAGCGCGCCGGGGCAGGCTTCCGGTCTCGGGCTTAGAATGAGAACCGCTCTCACAGCAAGGCCGCGGATGCGTGCTCCCGCCGGGCTCCAGGACCTGTTGATGCGATCCGGGGTGGTGATCGGGGCCCTGCTGTTGGCCGCCTGCGGCGCGCCCCGCCAGGAGCCTCCTGACGCCGCGGCAGGCAAGGCGTTCAAGGTGGTCACCACTTTCCTGCCGATCACCCTGTTCACCCGGGCCGTGGCCGGCGACTGCGCCACGGTGACGCCCCTCATTCCCGCCAGCACTGGCCCCCACGATTTCCAGGCCAAACCGGGCGACCTGATGGCCCTGCGCCAGGCCCGGGTGCTGGTGAAGAACGGCCTTGAGATGGAGAGCTTCCTGGGCAAGCTCATCGCTTCCGCCGGCAATCCCCAGCTGCAGGTGATCGATTCCAGCCGCGGCGTCGCCACCCTGGACACGGAGCACCAGGACGACGGCCATGGCCATGATCACGGCGCGGTGAATCCCCACATCTGGCTGGATCCACTGCGGGCTGTGCAGCAGGTGGAGACCATCCGCGATGGCCTGGTGAAGGCCGATCCCAGCTGCGCGGAGGGATACCGGCGCAACGCGGCAGCCTTCACCGCCGAGCTGAAGAAGCTGAACAGCGAGATCACCGCTCAGCTCCAGCCCTATCGGGGCAAGACGTTCGTGGCCTTCCACGACTTTGCCCCCTACTTCGCACAGCGCTATGGCCTCAAAGCGGAGTACCTGGTGGATGTGCCTGAGATCAATCCCTCGCCGGTGGATCTGCGGCGGGTGGTGGCCGCGGTGAGGAGCAGCCAGCTCAAGGCCCTGGTCAGCGAGCCGCAGGAGGGCAACCGCTCCTTCAACGCCCTGGCCAGCGATCTGGGCGTGAAGATCGTGGCGTTTGATCCGCTGGAAACAGCCAGCGAGCGGGCCTCCGGTGATCCGGCCACCTATCTGTCGGTGATGCGCCGCAACGCGGCCGATCTGCGCCAGGCCTTCGGGCCATGACAGACCACACCCCAGTGCTGCTGGTGGAGGGTCTGAGCGTTCGCCGTGGTGAGCGGCTGGCTGAGTTCGATGGGCCCAATGTGGTGCCCTACCGCCATCACCACGCCGGCGTCGGTGGCCATGGCTGATCCGTCATCGCTGCTGGTGGTGCTGAGCCAGCCGTTCATGCAGCGGGCCCTGCTCGGTGGCCAGCTCTCGTTCTTCAGTGATGCCCTGGGCCATTCCGCCCTGCTGGGCACCTGCCTGGGCATCCTGCTGGGGATCAATCCCACCCTGGTACTGATCCCCTTCGCGGTGCTGTTCGCACTGCTGGCGCCGCTGGTGCGCGCGTGCATCCTCAGCCCGTGACGTTTCCGCGTCGCAACAGCAGAGGCAGGCAACAACTGGCCATCAGCGGGCCCGGGGGCAGGTTGAGGCCCACGGCCAGCACACACCCCACCAGGCTCACGACCAGCCCGATCAGGGCCGCCCGCCGCAGCGCCTGCCTCAGGCTGGTGGCACCCGCCAGAGCCGCCAGGCTGGGGGCGCAGATCAGGGCCATCACCAGCGCCAGTCCCACCGCT
>JBKCPG010000421.1:0-15483 GCA_046309395.1 Cyanobacteriota bacterium
CCCGCAGCGGCTGGAATGGATCAGTCTGGATCTGGTCCATCACTTTCGCGTCACCATCCTGCCCAATGGCTTCAAGGGGATCCTGGTGACGGGCAGCCGCGAGGCCGCCGTGCTCTACCAACAGAAACTGGAGGCCATCCCAGGCGCGCCCCAATCCGCCGTGATCATCTCCGGCAGCCACAACGATCCCCCACACCTGGCGAAATGGACGAATCCCGCGGATCACAAAACAGCGATCGAAAACTTCAAGAAACCCATGAGCGAGCACCCGCTCTCGCTGCTCATCGTCAAAGACATGCTGCTCACAGGCTTTGACGCCCCGATCTGCCAGGTGATGTATCTCGATCGCAAACTCACCGATCACACCCTGCTGCAGGCCATCGCCCGCGTCAATCGCACCGCGCCCAACAAGCAGTGCGGCTACATCGTGGATTACTACGGCCTCACCGATTACCTGGCCGACGCCCTCAAAGCCTTTTCCTCCACCGATGTGCAAGGGGCGCTCCGGAGCCTCAAGGACGAGATCCCCAACCTGCAGGCCGCCCACACCCGCGTGATGCAGCACCTCAGGGGCCTTGATCCGCGGAACATCGAGGCCTGCATCGAGCGGTTCGAAGACGAACTCAAACGCCAGCGCTTTGAGACCGATTTCCGCACCTTCGCCAAGCAGGTGGAGATCGTGCTGCCCGATCCCGCCGCCTTGCCCTTCCTGCCGGATCTCAAAGCCCTGGGCAAGGTGATCATCGGCTGCCGCAACCGCTATCGCGATCCCCATCTCGACATCCTGGGCTGCGGCGAAAAGGTGCGGGCCCTCATCGAAGAACACGTGCGGGCCACCGGCGTGGATCCACGGGTGCCGCCCACCAAATTGTTTGTTAGCCCGCAGTGACCTCAAGCCCCTACCGACTGAATAGAATCGGCGCATGCACAACGTGAAGTCAAAACAACGGGTCGCAGATCACGGTGAGGTCTTCACCCCTGCGTGGCTAGTCGAAGCGATGCTCGACCTAGTCAAGGAGGAGACGGAGCGGATTGACTCGCGCTTTTTAGAGCCTGCATGCGGGAATGGGAATTTCCTTGTTCCCGTACTGCATAAGAAGCTCGCTGCAGTTGAACTCAAGTTCAGCAACTCAGAATTTGAAAAACAGCATTATGCGCTTCTGGCTGTCATGTGTACATATGGAATAGAGCTTCTGGCTGATAATATTGAAGAATGCCGGGCAAATATGATGAGCGTCTTGGCCGAATACCTAGGTCTCCATAAGTCAGATGATCTCTATCGCGCTGCTGCCTACGTTTTGTCTCAGAACCTTATCCATGGCGATGCCTTGAAGATGCAAACTCGAGATAAACGGCCAATCACTTTCGCTGAATGGGGTTATCTCGGCAAGGGGAGGTTCCAGCGCCGTGACTTTCGGCTTGATACCCTCACACTTTCTTCAAGCTTCAGCGCGGAAGACTCTCTCTTCTCCCAGCTCGGCAAGCATGAGATTTTCAATCCAATCAAGACCTACTCTCCGATGACGATAAGAGAGTTGGCTTTAGCATTCAATAATAGCTGCATGAGGGAAGCAATATGAGTGCTCAGGCTAGTTTTGCGCTCCGCGGCCGCAATCCCGATGTCCTAACTTGTATTGCGAATCTCTCAAACGACGAGGTATTTACTCCTCCTGAGTTTGCAAATCGTATGTTGGATACCCTTACCGATTCCTGGGCAGAAGCCCATGGCGGAGCAGATATCTGGTCGAACCAAAATGTGAGGTTTCTCGACCCGTGTACGAAGTCGGGAATCTTCCTGCGCGAAATCACTATCCGTCTCACTAGGGGCCTTGAACCCCTTTTGCCAGATCTCGGACAGCGTGTCAATCACGTATTAAAAAATCAAGTTTTCGGCATCGGAATTACGCACCTCACGAGCCTTTTGGCTCGCAGGAGCATTTATTGTTCGAAGCATGCCCAGAGTGTGCACTCCATAGTCAAAGACGTTACAAGTGATTCGGGTAATGTTTGGTTCAAACGCTTGGAGCACACTTGGTTAAATGGTAAGTGTGTTTTTTGCGGGGCAAGCCAGAGGACGCTCGACCGAGGTGAAAGACTCGAAAGCCACGCTTATGCCTTTATACACACACATGACATCAGGGCTAGAATTGCTGAATTGTTTGGAGCCGGCATGCAATTTGATGTAATCATCGGGAACCCTCCATACCAGCTCGACGATGGTGGCTACGGCTCGAGCGCCGCGCCCATCTACCAATTGTTTGTCGAAAAGGCACTCGAGCTAGATCCGCGCTACGCAGCATTCGTGACGCCGTCACGCTGGATGGCTGGTGGCAAGGGCCTCGACCAGTTCCGCGAGCGCATGCTGTCCGACAAACGGATGCGTCGCATTGTTGACTACCCGAAGCTTTACGAGGGTTTCCCGGGCGTAAAAATTCGCGGAGGGATCTCGTACTTCCTGTGGGACCGAGAACACAGAGGCCCGTGCGAGGTGCAGACGATCTGGGACGGGCAGCCGACTGGCCCGTCAGTCGCACGGCATCTCGATACCTACGACATCTTAGTGCGGCGCAATGAAGCTGTGCCCATTCTGGAGAAGGTCAGGGCGAAGGGTGAACCCACGCTCGCCACTCGTGTTTCCAGCGGAAAACCGTTCGGCCTGCGCACATTTTTTCATGGTAAGCCAGTGGCAAATGGCCTTAAGAAGCCAGTGAAACTCTTCGGCTCGCGGAAGATTAGTTGGATCGAGCGCAAGGATATCACTGTCAACACCGAATGGATCGACGAATGGAAGGTGCTGATGACAGCTGTCCAAGGCACGAGCGCGGCAGTCGAATCGAAGTTCCTCAGTAAACCCATCATCGCGGAGCCAGGCACCGCTTGTACAGAGACTTACCTCGTTGCCGGACACTATGACAATGAAGTGGAGGCAAAGAACTTCGCGGCATATCTGCGTTCCCGGTTTGTTCGGTTCCTTGTGTCACTTCGCAAGGCCACGCAGCACGCTACACGTGACGTATATGCCTTTGTTCCCGACCTGCCGCTGAACCAGGAGTGGACGGACGCCCAGCTCTACAAGCGCTACGAACTCACCAAGGATGAGATCGCATTCATCGAGTCGATGGTGGCTGAGCACGACCGCGAGTTGTTCGACAATACGGGTACGGACAACGGCGACGATGACTAAGACCATCGGGGAAATCCTCACTCCGAAGCCGGAAGCCCGGCCTCACATCTACGCGTACTCGATTGCCGATGAGGCGCACAAGGGGCTTCTCAAGGTGGGACAAACCGCGCGCGACGTGAAGAAGCGCGTCGCCGAGCAGCTAAAAACTGCCGCGATCAAGAATTACAGAATCGAGCTGGACGAGACCGCCGAGCGCCACGACGGGTCCATCTTCAGTGACCACGAAGTCCGCGCAGCTCTTATCAGGAAGGGCTTCGAGAGCGCCGAACTGGAGTGGGTGCGCTGCTCAGTCAACGATGTGAAGACCGTGCTGACCGAGCTCCGCACCGGCCAACGGTTCAAAGGCACTCATCATGAGACGTTCGCGATGCGCCAGGAGCAGGTCGAGGCCGTGGTCAAGACGCACGCCTACTTCCATTCCATCTGGAAGGAGGATATGCACTCCGTCCCTCGTTTCCTGTGGAACGCAAAGATGCGCTTCGGAAAGACGTTTACTACCTACCAGCTCGCCAAGAAACTCGGTGCTAAGCGCATCCTCGTATTGACCTTCAAGCCCGCAGTCGAGGATGCGTGGCAGACCGACCTTGAAAATCACGCGGACTTCGATGGCTGGCAATACCTCTCCCGCAACTCCGATGGCGATCCCAGGGAGATCAGCGCGCAGAACCCGGTGGTGAATTTTGGCTCCTTCCAGGACCTACTCGGCCGCGACACGGCGGGAAACATCAAGCCCAAGAACGAATGGCTCCACAAGGTGAAGTGGGACCTCGTGGTGTTCGACGAGTACCACTTCGGAGCATGGAGAGACACTGCGAAGGAATTATTCGAGGGCGAGGAAGCAGCGGTTTCCAAAATGGAGGCCAACCTGGAGTACGCGGCCGGGCTGGAAAAGGTAAACGAAGACCTTACCGTTCTCTCAGAGAAAGAGCCCGAGTTCCTCCCCATCACGACCAAGGCTTACCTCTACCTTTCCGGAACCCCATTTAGGGCGCTAGCCACTGGCGAATTCATCGAAGAGCAGATATTTAATTGGACGTACACCGACGAGCAGCGTGCCAAGGAAGCGTTCTCAGCCAAGAATCCTGGCCAGTGGAACCCCTACGGCTCCCTACCACAGATGCGCCTGCTCACCTACCAAATGCCGGATGAGCTGCTGGCCGTCGCAAGCGCCGGGGAGTTCGACGAGTTCGACCTCAACGCGTTCTTCGAGGCATCTGGCACTGGCAGCGAGGTGCGGTTCAAGCACAAGAACGATGTGCAGAAATGGCTGGACATCATCCGTGGCGAGTACGCGCCCAAGGCGGTCGACCACCTGAAGACGGGAACGCGACCGCCGTTTCCGTATTCGGATGTGCGCCTGCTGCCGTATCTCCAGCATTCGTTCTGGTTTCTTCCCAACGTGGCCTCCTGCTACGCGATGGCCAATCTGCTGGCCGAGCGGCAGAACACTTTCTGGTGCGACTACAAGGTGGTTGTTGCTGCCGGCGCCTCTGCAGGCATAGGACTAGAAGCGCTGCCGCCCGTGCGAAAGGCCATCGGGAGCGGTTTCGACACCAAGACCATTACTCTCTCCTGCGGGAAGCTCACAACAGGAATAACCGTGCCGCAGTGGACGTCCATCCTGATGCTGCGCAACCTCAAGTCACCTGAGACCTACTTTCAGTCTGCCTTCCGCGTGCAGTCGCCGTGGTCCATCAAGAATCCCAACGGCGACAACCCAAACGAGGAGGAGAACCTTAAGCCGGTCTGCTTCGTGTTCGACTTCGCACCCACGCGCGCGCTACGGCAACTCTCTGAGTACGGGATTGGTCTGTCACCCAATGAGCCGAACCCCGAGAATGCGTTAAAAGACCTGGTTTCGTTCTTGCCGGTGCTGGCCTATGACGGCGCGAACATGACGCAGATAGATGCGGGTGGCATTCTCGATATCGCCATGGCGGGCACCTCTGCGACGCTTCTGGCCCGCAAGTGGGAAAGTGCGCTTCTGGTGAACGTGGACAACGACACCTTGCGCCGAATTTTGGACAACCCAGAGGCGATGGCGGCCGTCGAGCGCATCGAGGGCTGGCGGTCGCTTGGTGACAACATCATCGAGACCATCATCAACAAGAGTGAGAAGGTCAAAGAACTCAAGAATAAGGCCAAGGACAAGGAGTTGAACGATAAGCAAAAGAAGCAGCTTACTGACGAGGAAAAGGAATACAAGTCAAAGCGCAAGCTTGTGCAGGAGAAGCTAATCAAGTTCGCGACGCGGATTCCCGCTTTCATGTATCTGACCGACTTCCGCGAAAACACGCTACAAGACGTCATCACCAAGCTCGAGCCAGACTTGTTCCTTGCAGTTACTGGCCTGACAGTGAAAGATTTCCACCTGCTTGTTCGTCTCAGAGTGTTCAATACTGAACAGATGAACCAAGCGGTATTCGCGTTTCGACGGTACGAAGACGCTTCGCTCCGCTACACCGGAATAGACAGCCACCCGGGTCTGACACACTACGGTTTGTACGACACAGTCGTCGCAAGGGAGGAAGAGCCGCACTATGAGCCTGCGGGCTAACAACAGCATGCAGCTGTCTGCGCTTCGCTCCGCAGCTGATGCTGGGCGATGTGGAGTTTGAGAAGCTGCTCGCCGCCCAGACCAGCGACCGGGCCAAAGCCTCCGAGGTGGAACACGCCATCCGGGCCCATCTCAAGGTGAACCTGGAGGATGACCCTGAGTATTACCAATCCCTCTCCCGCCGCCTGGAAGAGATCATCCAGAAATACGAAAACAAGTGGGCGGAACTGATGCGGCAACTGCTGCTCTTCCGCGATGGCATGGAGCGGCAACGCAGCCAGCAGGCGAGCGAGCTGGGCCTCAGCGAAACCGAATATGCCTTCCATGGCGTGCTGCTGGCCGAGATCGCCAAAGCCACAGGCGACGAAACAACCGATGAGCAGACCCATGCGCAGGTGCTGGCTCTCACCCGCGAGCTGGTGCGGGAGTTCGAGCAGGCCACCCGCATCGTCGGCTTCTTCGACAAGTGGGAGGAGGTGAAACGCATCGAACGGCAGATCAAGCGGGCGATCCTCGATCAACCCTTCGGCAGCAAGGCCCTGGTCGCGGCCGTGACCCAGCGGTTCATGGAGCTGGGCAAGAGGCACTTCCGGTGAGCGCCATTCCGCCGGAGCTGCTGGGGCTGCGGGTGGCGGTGGTGCGCTCGCTCCGGCGCACCGCGGCTCTGCACATCGTGGGCTCGGAGCTGCAGGTGCGGGTGCCCGCGCACCTGGCGGATGACCGGGTCGCCGCGATCCTGCATCAGAAACGCCCCTGGATCCGCTCCAAGGTGGCCCTGCTGCATCAGCTGCCGCCCCATCGGCCCAGGGAAGCGGTGAGCGGTGAATCCTTCCCCTACCTGGGCCGCCACTACCGCCTCAAGGTGCGGGAGGGGCACGCCGTGGGGGTGTGCCTCTCCGGCGGAATCCTCCTGGCCACCGTTCGCCCGCACGAGCGGGGAGAGCAGCGCGAAACACGCATCCGCCTCTACCTGGAGCGGTGGTATCGCGGCCGTGCGCTCGAACGCCTGCGGGAGAAAGCCGATCGCTATGCCCGGCAGATGGGCCTGACGCCCGCGGGCGTGAGCGTGCGGGCCTTTCGCTCCCGCTGGGGCTCCTGCGACAGCCAGGGGCGGGTGGTGTTCAACTGGCACATCATCAAGGCACCGCACCCCGTGGTGGATTACGTGGTGATCCATGAGCTGGCCCATCTGGTGCATGCCAATCACTCCAGGGCGTTCTGGCTGCTGGTGGAACGCCATTGCCCCGCCTTTGCCCTCCACCGCACCTGGCTGAAGGAGCAGGCCCTGAGGCTGCTGTGAACAGCCTCGCCAGGCCAGCCACCCCCCTGCTGTTGTACAGGCAATTGGACAGTGCAATGCGGGTCGTCAGTTTCTCCGAGGCCCGCGAGAGCTTCAAGGCGGTGCTCGATCGCGTGGAAGCCGATGCCGATGGGACCCTCATCACCCGGACCCACAACAGCCTGATGGAAACGGTGCATCTGCTCCGCTCTCCCGCCAGCGCCGCCCACCCGCGGCGCTCCCTGGAGCGGGATGCCGGCAGCTGATCCAAGCCTCTCTGCCCAACGCGTCAAACCCGAATGATGAAGCGCGGCTCCGTCCCCATGTCACACCACAGGCCCAAACAGCCGGCCCACCAGCGCCGTGAGGCCTAAGGCCAACGCGCCCCACACCAGCATCCGACAGGCGGCGCGCGCGATGGGGGCCCCGCCCGCGTAGGCGGACAACGCACCCAATCCCGTGAGCACCAGCAAGGCCACCAAGGCCGTCACCTGGGCAATCTTGCCCGCCGGGCTCAGCAGGATCATCAGGATCGGGAAGAGCGCCCCCAGGCAGAAACTGCCGGCCGAAGCCAGGGCCGCTTGAATCGGGCGGGCCCTCAGAGCTTCGGTGATTCCCAACTCGTCGCGGGCATGGGCCCCAAGGGCATCCCGCAAGGTGAGCTGCTCAGCCACCTGGCGCGCCAACTCCCGAGACAGGCCCCGATCCACATAGATGCTCGTGAGCTCCTCCAGCTCGGCCGCCGGGTTGGCCGTCAGCTCTTGACGCTCTCGGGCCAGGTCGGCCTGTTCCGTATCCGCCTGACTCTGGACGGAAACAAATTCTCCCGCCGCCATGGAGGCCGCTCCGGCGACCGTGGCCGCCAGACCAGAGAGCAGGATGGCCGGTCGGGCGGCTCCAGAGGCGGCGATGCCCACCACCAGGCTGGCAACGGAAATCGCCCCATCATTGGCACCCAGCACCACGGCCCTCAACCACCCCACCCGGTGGGTGGTGTGGCGTTCACGATGGCGATGGATCGGGTGCATCGATGTGGGCGTTCCCCATGGATCTTGCCTGCCCGCCTTAACGGGGCTTGATCAGTTGCAACACCTGGGGGCCCAACCCGCCGGCGCGACGCTCACAATCCAACGATTGAAGAATCAGCCGGGCGGCGGTGGTGAGGTCGCCGGCATCGGCGCTCAACCTGGCCTGGTGATCACACTCCTCCGCCCGCCGCAACAGATGGTGACGCTCGGACGTCTCCATCGGAGCGGGGGGGGCATGGAAGGTTCGTGGGGTGGACGTTGGAGCGGTGGGGGTACTGAGGGCGGCCATAAAAGAATGTGGTCGCAACGAAAGAATCTGACGACCGTGAAATGTGGAAGCTCGACGGTTTTGTTACCGAAGGCCTTCTAGACAAGGCATTTCTATCTTAATGGCCGCAAGGGCGATTGCAGTGTGAGTTTGTGGCCGCGAACATCAGCGGTTTTGATTCAGATTGCCAAGCCCCAGCGCGGAATGGCGTGGCTATCCTCAAGTGCCAGGCTCTTCTTGATTCCCCCCGAGCTTGGCGATTTCTTCACGCAACTGGCTGGACCGTTGGTCGTCGCCTCGGGTGAGAGCGATGGCCAACGCGAATTCCAGCTTCTCCAGCTGGTGTTCACCCTCCAAGGGATGGCAAGACATCGTTCTGGAGGCTGGAGGCGTGCCGTGGCGCAAGCCCGGAGCGCTGAGCTTGCGGGACGGATTGGAGGAAGGAAATGACATGGTCACTTTCTTCCCATTCTGCCATCCCAGACCAGGGGGTTGAGAATGTGGAGCGGAGGCTCAGGCCACCTGATCCAGCTCAACGGGGCCGGTCGACCGGGGGGGAGTGACGTTCTTGATGGGGGCGCCACCCAGGGAATCCACCGCCAACAGCTCGCGACAATCGCGCAGAAGTTGATCCACATTCGCCAGGCTGGTGAACTGTTCAGGGTGAGCCTCCTCTTCCGCCTTTTGGAGCTGAACCTCCAGGGCGGCCAGTCGCTCTTCGAGCCGCACGAGCCGTTGGGAGAGGGCGTGAATGGTCTGGGCCAGATCTTCCGTGTGCCTGGCGATGCGGAAGGAAACAGATGACGCTGTCATGAAAGAAGGGCAACGATGGGCGAATAACAACACACGGTCTTGCCATCCTCAAGGAGGCCAAAGCCTGGCCGAGCAAACTGGTGGATTCCCCCAGCAGCCACCCCCATGACTCTTCCCTGGCCCTTGCTGATATATGCCTCAGCGGGTTGTGCGGCGGGGTTGCTCGCCCTGCGGACCGGCATCCCCGCGGCCCCTTTGGCGGGCGCGCTCCTGGGTGCCGGATTGCTGAGCATGAGCGGACGTGTGGAAACCGCCCAGTGGCCGGCGGGGACCCGCACCGCGCTGGAGCTGGCCATCGGCACCGTGATCGGAACCACCCTCACCCACAACACGGTGCTGGAGCTTCGCCTGCTTTGGCGACCGGCCTTGCTCATCACCCTGACGCTGGTGCTCACGGGTGTCGTGGTGGGTTTGTGGTGCAGCCGCCTGTTGGGCATTGATCCCGTGGTCTCCCTCCTGGGGGCCGCCCCGGGGGGAATCAGCGGCATGAGTCTGGTGGGGGCGGAATTTGGGGTTGGAGCGGCCGTGGCGGCGCTCCATGCCATGCGCCTGATCACCGTGCTTCTGGTGCTGCCCCTGGTGGTGAAGTGGATCGCCCCCGGCACGGGACACGGGGTCCCCCCCGGAAGCTGAGAGGGAAGATCTGGACAGTTGTCCTGAACTCGATAGGTTTGGAGCCGACTTTTCGATGGCCATGAGGTTTTTCCAACCCCGCAGGCTTGGCGCTTCCTTGTTGGCCATGGCCCTCGGCGGGGCTCTGTCGGTGGCCCACGGCCCCGGGGCCCGGGCGCAGGCGGAGTCTCCCGGGGTCAAGGGGGCTCAGGTGTACTGCTACATGCGTGGCAACGGCAACAGCCATGAAGTGAGCTGGACGGCGGCCTATTCCCTGATCAAGCGGCAAAGCTCCAGCTTGTTCAAAACATCCCCCACCCACGCGGCGGTGATGATCACGGAAGCGTTGGTGCAAAATCCCAATTCCTTCCCCAATTGCGGCCGTTATCTCGGGGATCTTTACAGCGCCCATGTGCGAACCGCCAACGAGCCAACGCCAGCGAATGACCCTTCCTCCACAGTTCCCGGGCCATCGGGCAGTCAAGCTGGGCGAGGTGGCATGACACGCGGTGAGCGCTACGGCAATTGAGCCCATCGGCCAGCGGCGGACCAAGGCCCGTCGGCTGCTCCCCCTTCTCTCGCTGGTGGCGGGCTGCCTCTTTGGCTGTGCGGAAGAACCGCTGCCCCAGCCCAAATTGAGCCGGGAGGATTGCCTGCGGGGGATGGACATGAAGAAACTCCCGGAAGCGATCAGCCGCTGCGACGCGGTTGTGGCGGCCTTCCCCCGAGACCCCTTTCCGCTCAACGAGCGGTTTTTGTTGCACACCCTTAATCAAAACAGGCGCGCCGCCTGCCAAGACATCGTGCGGGCCAACGCCCTGGCCCGGCGGCCCCAAGCCCCGCCCACGGATGAGCTTCTCCGTCAAGACCTGAAGCTGCGCCTGGCCAGCTGCACGCGCCGTTCCGCGCCGGATCAGAAGCGTTCGAGCCACTGACGAAGGCGTTGCTGAAACTCGCGCTGGAACCGGGCTCTGGCGGGCGCGAACACCTCGGAGATCCGTTCGTTTTTGCTGGCGAGCAGCTCATCCACCAGATGATCGGCCGAGCCGAGCACCATCCAATGACTGGTGAGGGAGGCCCCCATCCCAATGCGGTGGCAGCGGTCCTCCGCCTGTTCCGCCTCTCCCGGCGTCCAGGGCCGTTCCACCAGCACCACATGGCGAGCCCGGTGCAGGGTGAAGCCCAGTCCACCGGTGCCGTAGGTGGCGATCAACACGGAGGGGTCGCCCCGTTGAAAGGCATCCACCAGGGACTGGCGGTGGCTGGAAGGCACAGCTCCGGTGAGCGCCGTGGGCCTTTGCCCCTCCCTGGACAGAGCGTTCACCAGGGCTTGGGCCGTGGCGACAAAAGCGGTGAACACCACCACGGCTTCTCCGCGGCGGAGCAACTCCACCACGAGGTGGACCACCGCCGCCACCTTGGCCCGGGAGGCGATTTGCCGCAGGGCCGTGAAAACCGCCAGGGGTTCGGCGTCTCCGCGAACCAGGCCCAACGCCACCCGCTGGCGATAGGCGGCCACAGCCTCCCGCACACGGTCCTCCACCGCCTCCGCCTCCTCGGCGGGGAGCTCGACCGGATGGCTGAGGCGCCGCTTGGGGGGAAGATCGAGGCATTGGTGTTTGGCGCGAAACAACACCAACGGCCGCACAAGGCCATGGAGCTCATCCAGCCGGCTCGCCCCCCGGGCCTCCCATTGGCGACGTCCCCCCCGCTCCCGCCAATGGCCCTGGCAATAGCGTTCCTCAAATTGGCGTTGATCGGCGGCCAAGGGATGGCCGATTGCCGCCAGCAACGGAAACAGCTGAACCGGCCGACCATTTTTCATCGGGGTTCCCGTGAGCAACCAGGCGGCACGCAGCCGGGGATGGCGGGCCAGCTTGAGAAAAGCCTGGGTGCGTTGCGCGGCAAGACTTTGGGCGAAGTGGGCCTCATCGGCCAGCAGGACGCAACCGGCGGAGGGCAACTCGGAGGGCAGGCGCGCCCAACTGTGCAACTCCAGGGCCAGCCCGAGCGCAAAGGCCTCTTGCCGCCAGTGGTGGTGCAAACCGCTGGGAGCCACGACCACCACCCGGCACTGGGCCAGGCGCACCATGGCCCGAGCCGCGGCCAAGGCGGTGAGGGTTTTGCCAAGCCCCATGGCGTCGGCGAGAACGGCCCCTCGGCGGGCCAAGAGCCAGCGCGCTCCCACCCGCTGATGGGCAAACAGCCGCCGTCCGTCCTCCAGGGGGCCCCCCAGAGCGGCGGCGGCCACCAGTTCGGCATGGGTGGGCAACGGGGGAAGGGGCTGGTCCAGCCACTCGCACCATTGCCGCAACTCAGCCGTGAGGGGAAAACGCCCGTTCAGGCTTCTCCGCAACACGGCGGCGGCCTCCAGGGGAAACTGCCAGCAGCCCCTGGAGGGCAGCCAGCGGCCCGCCGGGCGAATGGCGCGGAGTTGGGCGGAGGTGACCGGATCAAAGGGCAGGCGCACCTCGATCAGGCCGGAAGGCCCCAGCCGCATCTGGGGAGCCTCTCCCGGATGGGTGACCAAACAGGGAAAGTGATGTCAGCGACACATTGCCAGAGGAAACACCCCGTGCAGAATCGTTTCACTTGAGACACCCGCATGTTGGCCAGGGATGGTGTTTTCCTGGAAGACCTCTGCCCCAAATCGCACGCCCGACGTTGGCGACGCGGCCTTCACCACATCACCGGTCGCTGTTGCCTCTACTGCGGCCAGCCCTCCCAATCCATCGACCACGTCAGGCCCCAAAGCCATGGCGGTTTGAGCGTGACCGAAAACTGCGTTCCGGCGTGCCTGAGTTGCAACGGGAGCAAAGGTGACAGTGACGCCTTCCACTGGTACCGGCGGCAAGCGTTTTACGACCCTCGGCGGGCGATGGCCTTGAAGGCCTGGACGGATGGGGATCTCCGCCTGGCCCAGCGCCTCCTGTCCTGGAGCCGGCCAGAGGGGTTGTCGCGAAGCGCGGGCGCCCCAGAGCCCAGCCCGCCTCACCAGACGCGACAGGCCGCCTCGCCGCTGTGGCGCTGGCAGATCGCCTCCTGATCCTGGGGCCGCTCAGGAGCCACCAGGGCGCAAACGGTCAGCAGCGCGGCCGCCAGCAACAGCGGCGCTCCCGGCCCGACCGCCACCCGGACTCCAGGGGCGAGGGAACCACCCCGCGCGCCCCTGACCCGTCGGCCTCGAGGAGAGGAACAACCTGGCGGGGATGGGCGACGGGTTGGGGAAACGGCGACCCGCGAGGAACGCCCGGAGGGGATGGAGGCCTCCAAGGAAGCCGAGCGTGTCAGAAGAATGGAGGGAAGCACAATGGCCACGGAGATCGGGGTGACGGAACCGACGAGCGAAACAAGCTCTAGTACAAGCGTACCAATCCCAGCCGTGTCCGTCAACGGGGGCCTCCCCGATGCCATTGGCCGCATGGTGATCCTTGGGGGGGGCTACACCGGCCAGCGGTTTGGCCTGGCCCTGCGGGCCTTGGGGGTGCCGGTCACCCTCACCCACCGACAACCGCTTCCCCCCCCCTCGCCGTCGCTCCCCCCCTCCCTGTGGACGCGTTTTGATTCCGAGGCCGGCATCGTGCCCGGGGCCAGCGATCTGGCCGACGCCACGCACGTGCTGGTGACGATCCCGCCCCGTGAAACGGGGGACGACCCGGTGCTCTCCCGCCTGGGATCCCTTCTGTCGCGGATCGCTCCCACCTGGGTGGGGGTGCTCTCCACCACCGGGGTGTACGGCGACCACCAGGGCCAGTGGGTGAGCGAAGGGAGCGCCCTCAACCCGTCCCCGGGACGCGGCCAGGCCCGTCTGCTCTCCGAGAGGGCCTGGCTTGGAAGCGGACTGCCGGTTCAGGTGTTTCGACTGCCGGCGATCTACGGGCCGGGGCGGAGTCCCTTTCAGGCCCTCCTGGAGGGGAGAGCCAGGCTGATCCACAAGCCAGGTCAGGTGTTTTCCAGAATTCACGTGGATGACATCGTGGGCGCTCTGTCGCACTGCCTGGCCCTGCCCGCCCGGGACCGCCCGGCCATCCTCAACCTGGCGGACGCGGAACCCTGCCCCTCCAGCGAAACCCTGGGCTACGCCGCCCATCTCCTGGGATGCCAACTGCCCTCAGTGGAGCGTTTCGCTGACATTGCCCACACCATGAGTCCCATGGCGAGGAGCTTCTGGATGGAAAACCGGCGCGCCGACAGCCGCCTGTCGCGCGATGGGCTGGGCTATCGCCTGCTCTATCCCAGCTACAGGGAGGGTTACCAGAGGGGCTGCTCCCCGGATTTGCCCGTTCCGAGGGAGGGAATCTTGAGATCCTGATTCAACCGATTCCAATCAACGATCAACCATCCTCGTTGCAAGCCCGTTCCCAGGCCAAAGAGCAGCAGCCCCATCAGCAACCACCGAATCATGGGTGCCCCTTCCCAAGGAATCTCTCCATCGAACCGCACGCCTGGTCCGCTTGTCATCGCCCTGGGAGACCCGGCGGGCATTGGCCCGGAAGTGGTGCTCAAGGCCCTGGCCAGGCCAGAGGCGGCTGGCTGGCCGGTGACGATCGTGGGCTGCAGGCGATGGCTGGAGGACACCCATGGGCGCTTGAAACGCCGCGGCGACACACCCTTGGCCGATCCCGCCAACCTGAGGGTGGACGACCTTCCCCTTCAGGATCCGGTGACACCCGGGGTGGGGACCGCCGCCTCAGGGGCCGCCAGCTTCGCCTGGCTCAGCCGGGCCTGGGAACTCGTGAACGCCGGGGAGGGCCGCGCTTTGGTGACGGGGCCCATCGCCAAGGCGGCCTGGCACGCGGCGGGCCATCGCTATCCGGGTCAAACGGAACGTCTGGCGGAGCTTTGCGGGGTGTCCCGGGCCTCCATGCTGTTCACCGCTCGGCCGGAACGGGGCCCCTGGCGGTTCAACACCCTGCTGGCCACCACCCACATTCCCCTGTCCCAGGTGCCCAAAACCTTGGGCCCGGAGCTGGTGGATGTCCAGCTCGACCGTCTGCTGGAGTTTTGCCGTCGCTTCCAACCCAGGCCCCATCTCGTGGTGGCCGGGCTCAACCCCCATGCCGGCGAGGACGGCACCCTCGGGGAGGAGGAGCGGGACTGGCTGGAGGGCTGCCTGCGGCGCTGGCGGGAGCGCCACCCGGAGGTGCGCCTGGAGGGCCCCCTGCCACCGGACACCTGCTGGCTGGAGGCGGCCCGGGCTTGGGGCGAGGGCGACGGCGGACCGGACGGGTTTTTGGCGCTTTATCACGACCAGGGGTTGATCCCCGTGAAGCTGTTGGCGTTTGATCGGGCGGTGAACACCACTCTGGGGCTGCCTTTCCTGCGCACCTCTCCAGACCACGGCACCGCCTTCGCGATCGCCGGACGCGGAGTGGCCCGGGACACCAGCATGGTCGCGGCGATCGCAACGGCGCTGGAGCTGGGTTGAACGGAAGGAGATGAACCGCTGGGGCGCCTCTGGGCGTCAGGGGCGAATGCGCATCAGCACTTGCCCGAATTCCACGGGGGTTCCGTTTTCCACAAGAATCTCCACAACCTCACCCGACACCTCGGATTCGAGTTCATTCATCAGCTTCATCGCCTCGAGGATGCAGACGGTCTGCCCCGCCTTGATGCGGGTGCCCAGCTCAACAAACGGCGCCTCCCCGGGGGCGGGCGATCGGTAGAAGGTTCCCACCATCGGGGCTGTGATCGGCTGTAGATCGCCGCGGCTGGCGACAGTGGGCGGCGGCGATCTACAGC
>JBKCPG010000422.1:0-9953 GCA_046309395.1 Cyanobacteriota bacterium
TCTGGGCGGGGAGGGCATCAAGGGGGAGCAGACGATCCAGCAGCCGCAACTGTCGCTCCAACTCCCGCCAGCCGCGCTCCAGGCCAGCCGTGGAGCCCGGGGCCGAGTCGAGGGTGCGGGCACCCCCCGCCCCAGTTCCGGCGATGGTCCCCAGGAGGGCGGCGCCTTGGGCCAACGCCAACACCACCACGCCGCGCCAGACCCGCGGGAGCCGTCGCTTGAGCCCGGGGCTGCTCATCCCGCGGAGAGAGTCCTGTCGGCGGGAAGTCTGGAGGAAACCCGCGGCGCCATCGCCATGGAGGGGCCATGGCGAAGGGCGGCCCAATCCCGCTCTGCCGTTTCGATCGCGTGCAGCGCCTGGCGGCAGAGGGTGAGCCGGGCGGCGAGCCGCTCCAACCGCCGCGGCGGCAGGCCGTTCAGGGCGGGGTGACTGAAATGCTCCTCGATCGCCAGCCAGGCCGGAGGCGTAAGAAAGGGTGTGGCGGGGGGCTGGGGCATCGCGGCCTCCGCCTCGCGGAGCAGCCCGCTCCACGTCCGCAGGCGGTCCGCCAAGGCCCCAAGCAGGGCTGACTCCGCCCGCCGAAGCTCTCGCGCCTCGGCGTCGCCAGGCGCCGGATGGGTCGCGAGGTCTTCCACGGCCCCGATCAGTCGTGAGGCCGCCTCTTCCTGGGTTTCCACCAACCGGAATGCCGGATGGCGGAGCGGCTGGTCGCCCAACTCGCTGGCCAGGGCGGGCAGCAGGGCCCTCAGCTCCTGGAGGGCCCGCCGCCGCTCGTCGCGCGCCTCGGCGAGTCGCCCCCTGGAAAGGTGGGCGGGTGAGAGGGCCTCACGCTCCAAATCCTCCGCCAACCCGACAAACATCCCCGCCAGAAGCGCCTGGGCGTCGGCCCGGCTCCGGCTAGGCCACAGCAGGCTCAGGCTCAGCAACGACACCAAGATGCCGATCACGGTCCAAAACAGCCGCAGGGGCACCCACGCGTCGAGTTGCTGGTCGTGCGCCAGCCAGCCCATCACCACGATCATCCCGCCCACCTTGTAGCCCACCCGCAATCCCACGGCTCCCCCGATCAGCCGCATGGCCCCCAGGGCCATCCCCAGGCCCAGGGGCATCGGGATCCCGGCCAACCCCCTCAGGCTGAGCACCAGCACCCCCATCCCGAGCACCGACCCCAAAATCCGCTGGCGGCCCAGCTCCAGGGAATTGCCGTAAGACCCCGCGCAGACCGCCAACACCGCCATGGGGGCGTAGTAGCCGAAGGGAAGGGAGCTGAGGCTGGCGAAACCGGTCAGCAAACCGGTTGTCAGGACCAACCGCAGCTCGGAGCGGGTGATCAAGGTCATGCCAAACCTTGTCGCAACAGGGCCAGCTGGCGACTGCTCGCCAGGAGCGGCCGCTGTTCCTGGGAGAGGGCCAGCAGGGTGAGAAGGGGACGCCCGCTCCCTTCGGCCAGCTCTGTCCAGGCCTCAAGGGTTGGCTCGGGAGGATTGACAGTGCTGTCGCCTTCAAGTTGGGACGCCAGAGCCGCCACGCCAGCCGCGACAGGGTTCGGGCGACCAGGGGCGGGCACAGGCGGATCACCCATGGCCAACAGCCGCTCCCACCGCACCCAGTGCAGGCGCAGACCGCGCCAGAGGGCCAGCCGCCGTCGCCAGTCGCCCGAGCGCGGCGCCCGCCAGCGGGGTCCGGCCAACTCATGGGCCAAAAGTGCTTCCATCCGCTCCACCGCCGCGCTCAACGCCGCCGGGGGGAGGGGGTCGGGCCGTGGGTTGCTCCCCGCCAGCCAGTGGCGATAGGCAGCCAGCTGGTCTCTCAGAAGCCTGAGCAGACCCTCCTCCGTCTCACGCAACCGGCTCAGGCCATCCCGTGGCCAAAACAGCAACCCCACCGCCAGGGCCACGGCGCAGCCCGCGGAGGTGTCGAGGGCCCGGTTGAACACTGCCGACCACTGGAGAGGGCCCTGATCTGGAAGCATCAAAAACACGATGGGGATCAAGCCCGCGGTGCCCAGGGCGCTCCGCCAGCCCAGCATCCGCAACAGGGGCACCATCAACAGCAAGGAGAGCGTCACCCCGGGCCAGCCCCTCACCACGCTGTGGACCAAAAAGGTGAGCAAACACCCCAACACCGTGCCGAGGATGCGCCCGCTGGCGGCCTGGAAGGTGTGCTCGTCGTTGTCATCCACCACGATCACCACCGCCAAGAGCGGGTACCAGGCAAAGCTCAACCGTTCGAAGTGGGTCGCCAGGGCAGCCGTGATGAGGGTGGCGACCGCCAGCTTCAGGCTGTTGCGCGACAAATCAGCATTCATGGGCGCCCTGAGGGAGCGGTGCCCATGATCACCCAGGCGATCGCTCGACATATTTTCCCTTGGGTGCTTTTAGCCTCAAGTTCAGTTCCCCATCCTATTCCTTTCCCTTCATCCAGACTCGCGTCGATCGCGGGTGCCATCCGGGTCATCAAGCCCTGATCGGCGGGTCCGCAAGCCGGGTCAAAGATGACGTTAAGGAAAGGTCTCCGCCACCAACCCTCCTTACGGGGACAGTACTGATCATGAAATCACCTGTCACCAGGTCGCATGTCATGAGGTCACCTGGTTTTGCCCCCTCTCGCGGGCTTGGCAAGAACCTCTTGGGCGCAGAACAACAGGCTCCTAGACCCGTGAGAGAATCAGGCTTTGATTGTCCGTAATCATGGCCCTGCCCCCCAACCTGCAGGTGGCCTTGGATTCCGTGGCGAACCGTCTGCGCGTCTGGGCCCAAAGCCCCGACGATTTTGATTTTTTACGACTCAACGTTTTTGGCGCCGCTTCAGCGGAGACGGTGAGAGCCCTCAGACACGATCTGCTCCACTCCCTCTTCTCCCCGTCTCTTCAACTACTCGATGGAGATTCCATGGGCGGAGCCCTAGGCGGCTACACCTCCGGAGCCCCGGGGGGCGGCGAACGCATCCTTCTGAACCACACCTGGCTGCGGAACGCTCCCACGGCGGCCATTGAGGCCGTGTTGTTGGAAGAGATTGGCCATGCCATCGACCAGCGCCTCCATGGAGAGCGGGACACCCCTGGCGATGAGGGGGAGCTCTTCTCCGCCCTGATCCGTGGCCTCACGCCCCATGCCGCGGCCGCCAGCGAAAACGATCTACGCCTGGTCTGGCTGGATGGCACACCTGTCTGGGTGGAAGCGGCCTCGCCCGTCTCGATCGCTCTCTCCAGCATCGCCAGCGGCAACGGGGGTTTTGTCATCAATGGCCAAACCAGTTCCGACTTAAGCGGCTGGAGCGTGGCCACAGCGGGAGATGTCAACGGTGATGGGCTCTCCGATCTCATCATCGGCGCTCCTAACAACAATCCAGGAGCCAACCCCTTCGCCGGTCGCTCCTATGTGATCTTTGGCAAAACCACATTCACCCCCACCAACCTCTCCGCTATCGCGGCGGGAATCGGCGGCTTCGTGATCAACGGCCAGGGCATTTCCGACTTCAGCGGCTGGAGCGTGGCCTCCGCGGGCGATGTCAATGGCGATGGGCTCGCCGATCTCCTCGTTGGGGCCTACGGCGCCGATCCAGCCACAGGCTCCTCGGCGGGCCGAGCCTACGTGGTGTTCGGTACAGCCAAGTCGACCGCCATCCAGCTCTCCTCCGTCGCCGCGGGCAATGGTGGCTTCGTCATCAACGGACAAGCCGCCGACGACCGTGGCGCCTGGAGCGTGGCCTCCGCTGGCGATGTGAATGGGGATGGCCTCGCCGATCTGATCGTTGGCGCCCCGAATAGCGATCCAGCCACCCTCCCCGAAGCTGGACGCTCCTATGTGGTGTTCGGCACAACCAAGCCCACCGCCATCAACCTCTCCACTGTTGCCGCCGGCACCGGGGGCTTCGTGATCAACGGCCAATGCGCCTTCGACAGCAGCGGCTGGAGCGTGGCCTCAGCCGGTGACGTGAACGGGGATGGCCTCGTCGATCTGATTGTCGGAGCTTGGCTCAGCGATCCAGCGGGAAGCGCGGACGCTGGAAGGTCCTATGTGGTGTTTGGCAAGACCTCCTCTAGCGCGATTGATCTCAGCGCCATCGCGACAGGCGTGGGCGGTTTCGCGATCAATGGTGAGGGGGGTGGCGACTTCAGTGGCTGGAGCGTGGCGGGGGCCGGAGATGTCAATGGCGATGGCCTGGCTGATGTCATCCTCGGAGCCTGGCGCGGCGATCAAGGGGGCAACATCGACGCCGGTCGCTCTTATGTGGTGTTCGGTAAACCATCAGCAAGCAGCGTGGATCTTTCCCGTGTCGCCGCTGGATTCGGTGGTTTCATCATCAACGGCGAATGTGGCAGTGACAACAGTGGCTGGAGTGTGGCCTCAGCTGGTGACATCAATGGCGATGGGCTGGGCGACCTTCTCCTTGGGGCTCCGAACGGTGATGGGGTGGCCGGTCCCGAAGCTGGACGCACCTACGTGGTCTACGGCAAAACCACCGCCAACTCCATCGAACTGTCCGCCGTTGCCCAAGGCACGGGCGGCTTCGTCATCGACGGCCAAAGCTCCTCCGACAACAGTGGATTCAGCGTGCACTCGGCCGGGGATGTCAACGGAGACGGCCTGGCCGATCTCCTCGTTGGGGCTCCGAATAGTGATCCAGCGACAGGCCTGAGTGCCGGCCGCTCCTACGTGATCTTCGGCGCCACCATCGGTGCCTTCTCCCAGAGCCTTGTCAATCAGCTGGGCACCACCGGAAACGACAGCCTCAGCGGCACCGCCAGCGGCGAAACTCTCGTGGGCAACGCTGGCGACGACACCCTCAGCGGCGGCGGCGGCGCTGATGTGCTCCTGGGCGGCCGAGGAAACGACCGGTTTGTGCTCAACGGATCCAATCTCATCGCCCTCACCAATCCCTTCGGTTCCGGAGGCAATACCACGCGGCTGGCCCGTGTCGATGGGGGTGGCGGCATCGACACCTTGGCCCTGGACGGTGGCGGCCTCACGCTCAACCTGGAACAAGTGCCCAACGCGGCCAGACCCAACTCCAATGGTTCCTCTCGCCTCGACTCCATCGAGGCCATCGATCTCACCGGCACGGGCAACAACGCCCTAAGCCTCTCCAGCCGCGACGTGGCCAACCTAACGGGCTTCAACTGGCTCAACAGAGGCACCGCCGCCGCCCTGGGCCGAACAGGAGGCACCTATTCCCTCCCAACCACTGAACAGCGTCACCAGCAGGTGATCAACGGAGATGCGGGCGACAGGCTGATCCTCAGCGACGACGGCTGGACCAACGCCGGCACCGCCATTTTTAGCGGCGTCTTCAATGGCCTTTCCGGCACCTACACCGTTTGGAATAGTCGAACCGGGATGGCCCAGCTGCTCGTGGCCAGGGCTGTGAGCGTCTCCCAGCCCATCAATCTCTCCAGCATCGCCGCTGGCATTGGCGGATTTGTCATCAATGGCCAGGGCGCCTACGACACCAGCGGGCGAGCCGTGGCCTGCGCCGGCGATGTGAACGGCGATGGCCTCGCCGATCTCATCATCGGGGCACCCAGCGGTGATCCCGCGGCGGGACCTGAAGCCGGACGCTCCTACGTGGTCTTCGGCCGAACCACCACCTCTGCGATCAACCTCTCCGCCATCGCCGCTGGCAGCGGCGGCTTCGTCATCAACGGCCAGGGAGCATCCGACAACAGCGGCAACAGCGTCGCCTCCGCTGGGGATATCAATGGCGATGGCCTCTCCGATCTCATCGTCGGGGCGCCGATCAACAATCCTGGCGCAAGCCCCTATGCCGGATGCTCCTATGTGATCTTTGGCAAAACCAACTCCTCCGCCGTCAACCTCTCCACCGTGGCCGCGGGCACAGGGGGGTTCGTCATCACAGGCCAATCCGCGTTCGACTCCAGCGGCCTCAGCGTCGCCTCAGCGGGTGACGTCAATGGGGATGGCCTCTCCGATCTCGTCGTCGGAGCGCCCAACAGTGATACGCCAAACTCCGCCGACGCCGGACGTTCTTATGTGGTCTTCGGCACAACCAGGTCCACAGCCATCAATCTTTCCTCGGTGGCCGGGGGCACGGGCGGCTTTGTCATCAACGGCCAATCCCCGGTTGATTTCACAGGCTGGAGCGTGTCCTCCGCTGGAGATGTCAATGGCGATGGCCTCGCCGACCTGCTTGTGGGCGCCCCTCTGAGCAACACGGCTGGCATCGCCGCCGGGCGCTCCTTCTTGATCTTCGGGACAACAGCCTCCACCCCGATTGAACTCTCCGCGGTGGGGGCGGGGACCGGCGGCTTTGTCATCAATGGAGACTCGAACAACATCAGCGGCTGGAACGTGGCCGGGGCAGGGGATGTCAATGGCGATGGCCTAGCCGATCTCCTCGTGGGTTCGCTTTTTGGGGGGGCCCATGTGGTGTTTGGCAAAACCTCCTCCACAGCCATTGATCTCTCCGCCATTGCCGCGGGCGCGGGCGGCTTCGTGATCAACAGCCAATCCACCTATGACGGAAGCGGCCGTGGCGTCGCCTCGGCTGGAGACATCAATGGCGATGGCCTAGCTGATCTCATCATTGGAGCACCAGACAGTGATCCCTCCGCCGGACCCGATGCGGGCCGTTCCTACGTGGTGTTCGGAAAAACCACCTCAACCGCCATTGATCTCACGGCGGTGGCCACGGGCCTCGGTGGAATCCTCATCAACGGCCAAAGCGCCTACGACAGCAGCGGTTACAGCGTGGCTTCAGCGGGGGATGTCAATGGCGATGGCTTGGGCGATCTCCTCATTGGGGCTCTGAACAGCGATCCGGTGGCTGGCACCAATGCCGGCCGGTCCTATGTGATCTTTGGCTCCACGACCGGTGCGTTCTCCCAGACCTTCGTCAACCAGCCAGGCACCACCGGTAACGACAGCCTAAGCGGCTCCGCCGCCAGCGAAACTCTCGTGGGCAACACTGGCAACGACACCCTTATCGGCGGCGGCGGCGCCGACGTGCTCTTGGGCGGCCGGGGGAACGACCGTTTTGTGGTCAACCGCTCCAATCTCATCGCCCTCACGAATCCCTTCGGTTCCGGAGGCAACACAACACGACTGGCCCGCGTTGATGGCGGCACCGGGATCGACACCTTGGCCTTCAGCGGCGGCGACCTAACTCTCAACCTGACGGATGTGCCCAACCCATCCGCCCTCAACCGCATCGCTTCCGCGCGACTCAACTCCATCGAGGCCATCGATCTCACCGGCACGGGCAATAACCACCTCAGCCTCTCCAGCCACGACGTGGCCGATCTCACCTCTCTCAACTGGCTGAATAGCGCCACAGCGGTGGGCCTGGGGCGAACAGGTGGAACTTACGTGTTCCCGGCGACGGAACGCCGTTATCAATTGGTCATCAATGGCAATGACGGTGACAGGCTCACCCTCAGCGACGACGGCTGGACCAACGCCGGCACCGCCATCTTCCGGGGCACCCTCCATGGCCTTTCCGGTACCTACTCCGTCTGGAACAGCCAAACGGGGCTGGCTCAGCTGATCGTAGCCCGGGCCATCGATCTCTCCATGCCCATCCAGCTGTCCAGCATCGCCGCAGGCAGCGGCGGGTTTGTCATCAACGGCGAGGGGGCTGACGACGCGAGCGGCCGCGAGGTGGCCTCCGCCGGGGATGTGAACGGCGATGGCCTAGCCGATCTCATCATCGGAGCCCCCAGCGGTGATCCACCAGCTGGCCCTGATGCCGGCCGCTCCTACGTGGTCTTCGGAGCGACCACCGCCACGCCCATCAACCTCTCCGCCATCGCCCTTGGCAGCGGCGGCTTTGTCATCAACGGTCAAGGCGCATCCGACAACAGCGGCACCAGCGTCGCTTCCGCCGGGGATCTCAACGGCGATGGCCTGGCGGATCTGATCGTGGGAGCACCGGGCGGTGATCCGGCTGGAGTCTCCAACGCCGGTCGTGGCTACCTGGTCTTTGGCAAAACCAACACCACCGCCGTCAATCTTTCCGCCGTGGCGGCGGGCGTCGGTGGCTTTGTGATCGAGGGGCAATTCAACGGTGATTTCAGCGGCAACAGCCTGGCCTCCGCAGGAGATGTCAACGGGGATGGCTTCGCCGATCTGATCGTGGGCGCTCCCTACGCCGATCTGGGGCTCACCGTCAATGCGGGCCGCTCCTACGTGATCTTTGGAACCTCGTCCACTGCGGCCATCAGCTTGTCCTCCATCACCTCGGGAAGCGGCGGGTTTGTGATCAATGGCCAATCCGCGTTCGACGCGAGTGGGTTCACCGTGGCATCCGCCGGGGATGTCAATGGGGATGGTCTGGCGGATCTCATCGCGGGGGCTCGTTTCAGCGATCCGGCGGCTGGCAACGCGGCTGGCCGCTCTTACGTGATCTTTGGCACCACCGCGACCGCACCGGTCGAACTCTCCGCCGTAGCCGCGGGCACGGGTGGCTTCGTCCTGAATGGTCAAGCCATGGATGACCAGAGCGGCATCAGAGTCGCCTCCGCTGGTGATGTCAATGGGGATGGCTTAGCTGATCTCCTCGTGGGAGCTTTTTTCAGCGATCCGGCGTCTGGCCTCAACGCCGGCCGCTCCTATGTGGTGTTTGGCCAAACCTCTTCCAACCCCATTGATCTTTCCACCATTGCCGCTGGCGCGGGCGGCTTCGTGATCAATGGCCAAGGCGCCGATGACGGCAGTGGCCGGAGCGTCGCCTCAGCCGGAGACATCAATGGTGACGGCCTGGCCGATCTCATTGTTGGAGCCCCCAACAGCGATCCAGCGGCGGGGAGCAACGCCGGCCGCTCCTATGTGGTGTTCGGCAAAACCTCTTCCTCCGCCGTTGATCTTTCCAACCTGCCAGGTGCCGCTGGCTTCGTGATCAATGGAGCATGCGCGTTCGACCAAAGCGGCTTCGGCGTCAGTTCGGCCGGTGATCTCAATGGAGACGGTCTCATTGATCTCATTGTTGGAGCTCCGAACAGCGATCCGGCGGGCCTCTCCAATGCGGGCCGTTCGTATGTGATTTTCGGCTCCACCACCGGCGCTTTCTCCCAAACCTTCGTCGATCAGGCCGGCACCCCCGGCTCCGACACCCTCACCGGAGGCGCGGCGGGCGAAACCCTTGTGGGCCGTGCTGGCAATGACACCCTCATCGGGGGGGGTGGCGCCGACGTGCTCCTGGGGGGACAGGGCAATGACCGTTTGGTGCTCAACGGATCCAATCTCACCTCCCTGGCCAATCCCTTCGGGTCCGGCGGCAACACCAGCCAGCTCGCCCGGGTGGATGGTGGCGGCGGCATTGACATCCTGGCGTTCGACGGCGCTGGCCTGTCCCTCGCCTTGGCAAACGTGGCCAATCCAGCCGCCCTCAACAGCAGTGGCTCCCCACGGATCAACTCCATCGAGGCCATTGATCTCACCGGCACGGGCAACAACGCCCTCAGCCTCTCCAGCCGCGACGTGGCCGGCATCGCTGGGTTCAACTGGCTCAACACAGGCAGCGCCGCGGGTTTGGGGCTGATCGGCGGCACCTACGCCCTCCCGGCGGTCGAGCGCCGCCATCAGCTGGTGATCAATGGCAATGCCGGCGACACTCTCACCGTCACCGACGGCACCTGGACGAACGCGGGCACGGCTAACTTCCTCGGCGGTTTCCTCGGATCCGGGATCAGCTTCAATGTCTGGACCTTCGGCTCCCATCAGCTGCTCGTTCACACGGACATCACGGTGAATGGCTTGCCCTGAGGCGGAAAGCTCCGGGCCCCATCACCACCAACGCGGCGGGGATGATGAGTGAAGCGTGTCTAGCGGGGCCACGTTGGGATGCCCTTCCGCCGCCCGCTGGTGGCCCAACCCCCTCGTCCGCCCCATGACCGCCACGCCGCCCAGCTTCGAGATCACCACCTCCCGCCAATTCCTGGCCTGGATGGCGGAGCAGCGGCTCTCCCTGGCCTTCACCACCTATCAGATCGGCA
>JBKCPG010000423.1:0-2947 GCA_046309395.1 Cyanobacteriota bacterium
CCACCAGGGTTTCCTCCCCCACCGGTGCCCGCGGCGGTGGGGGAGGAAACCCTGGTGGATCTCCTTCCCGAACCGGCCCTGGCCGGGGAACGGATGGACTTGGAACTGCGCGATGGCACGGTGGTGGAGGTGTGGACCCCTCCGCTGGCGGGAGACGGCTGGCGACTGCGCTTGCCAGGATTGGCCCCCGGCGGAGCCGATCACTTTCTGCACCTCAGGGTCCGCACCCCGGAAGGCCTGCGCGTGGATGGCGTCCGGGTGCTGTACACCTTGGAGCTCACGCCGGCCGAGGCCGCCCTGGGCTGCCACCACCTGGTCCCCACCATGGAAGGTCCGGTTCGGCTTCGCGTTCCGGCGGGCTCCTCCAGCGGTCGCCTGCTGCGCCTGCGGGGGCGGGGCCTGCGCTGGGGCGAGCGGGTGGGAGACCAGATTGTCGAACTGAGGATTGTGGTGCCCCCCCAGCTCAGCGAGGCCGAGGAAGCCCTCTATCGGCGCCTGCGGGAACTGGCCGACGCCCCCGAGTGAGAGACTGATCGCCTCTTCCCATCTCGTTCTTGGGCCCTTCAGATGCCATACCCTGAGCCCGCGGCCACCCCCGTGCATGTGCTTCTGTTTGATCCAGGCAGCGACGCTGAGGGCCTCCATTCCATCAAAATTGGCGATCGCATGGTGGTGCTCCTCTTCGAGGAGGCGGATGACGCGGAGCGCTACGCGGGGTTGTTGGAGGCTCAGGATTTCCCCATGCCCTGCGTGGAGCGCATCAACAGGGAGGAAGTGGAGCTGTTTTGCAGCCAGGAGGGGTACGAAGCTCGCTTTGTTCCCGCTGGTTTCCTGCCCAAAAGTGAGGAGGATCGTCTGCTGATCGCCCCACCGCCCAAAAATCTCGAACTCAACCATCGCCAGGAGTCCCCAAGCGGCCCGGGGAATGGGACGGAGGCCGCCGACCCACCGTCGGATCCGGCGCTGGAAGCCTTCCGTCGGCGGTTGGAGGGTCTGTTGTGAGCGAGCTGGACCGGGGCCACCTTCTGACGGAGTTGCCCAACCCCGCCAGTCAGATGTTGGACCAGCTCCCCACCGACGCCCTGGTGGAGGTGTTTTGTCGCGCTGATCTCGAACCCCAACGGGCGGTGCACCAGGCGGCCCCCCAGCTGGCTGAGGCCATTGACGCCCTGGCGGGACGGCTGCGCCAGGGGGGGCGGCTTTTTTACATCGGAGCGGGCACCTCAGGACGGCTCGGGGTGTTGGACGCCGCGGAGTGCCCCCCCACCTTTTGTTCGCACCCTGATCTGGTGCGGGGGGTGCTGGCTGGAGGGGCCCCCGCGCTGCTGCGCAGCTCGGAGGGATTGGAAGACCTTCCCGAGCGGGGACGCGAGGATTTGGAAGAGCTGGGCTTTGGACCGGGGGACGGGCTGGTGGGCATCGCCGCTGGCGGGACCACCCCCTACGTGCTGGGGGCCCTGAGCCACGCCCGTTCGCTGGGCGCCCTCACCATCGCCATGGCCTGTGTGCCCAGCGAGCAGGCCCCCATGCCCTGCGACATCGATATTCGTTTGCTCACCGGGCCGGAGGTGCTCACCGGCTCTACACGGCTGAAGGCGGGCACGGCCACCAAAATGGCCCTCAATATCCTCTCCACTGGCGTGATGGTGCGTTTGGGGAAGGTGTTCGGGAATCGGATGGTCGATGTCTCCGTGAGCAACGCCAAGCTGGAAGATCGGGCCCTTCGCATCTTGGCCGATCTGGCGGGAGTGGATCGGCCGCGGGGCCGGGAGCTCCTTGCCGAGAGCCAAGGCTCGGTGAAATGTGCCCTCCTGATGGCGGTTGGGGGGTTGAGCGGGGGTGAGGCGACCGCCGCCCTTGAGCGCCATGGCCCCTCCTTGCGGGCCACCCTGGAAGCCTTGAAGCTGGCGTTGCCGGAGCGCCCCTGAGTTAGTCCTCCAGCCCAGCGGACTCCAGATCCCCCCAGTAGGGGGCTGTGAAGAGGTTGGTGCGGCGTCGGGTGTCGAGGGGCACTTGGTCTTGGGGCGTCATCAGGGCATGGCGCAAAGCCCGGTGGGAGGAGCTGGTGGGTCGTTGGACGCCAACCCGCTCCGCCGCCAGCCGCACAATCTTCTGGGCCAAGGCGGCGTTGGCCTGAAGGTTGGCGATCACCATCTCCACGCTGACGGAATCATGCTCCTGATGCCAACAGTCGTAGTCGGTCACCATGGCCAGGGTGGCGTAGGCCATTTCCGCCTCCCGGGCCAGACGGGCCTCAGTGTGGTTGGTCATGCCGATCACCGCGCACCCCCAGGAGCGGTAGAGCTCCGATTCCGCCCGGGTGGAAAAGGCGGGACCCTCCATGCACAGGTAGGTGCCTCCACGATGGAGGGCCCGGCCCTCAGGCATCAGGCTGTCGGCCACATCGGCCAAGATGGAGCTCAAGCTGGGGCAAAACGGATCGGCCGCGGTGACATGGGCCACCAGACCCTCCCCGAAAAAGCTCAGGGGCCGCTGGTGGGTGCGATCAATGAATTGGTCGGGCACCAACATGTCGAGGGGACGCACTTGCTCCCGAAGGGAACCCACGGCGGACACCGAGAGAATCCAGCGCACTCCCAGAGACCGCAGGGCCCAGAGATTGGCCTTGTAGGGCACCTCCGTGGGGGAATAGGTGTGATGGCGGCCATGGCGGGCCAAAAACACCACCTCCACGTCGCCGATGCGCCCTAGGCGTAGGGCGTCCGAAGGGGCCCCATAAGGCGTGCTGATCTCCACCTCCCTCACCTCCTCCAGCCCCTCCATGGTGTACAGGCCACTGCCGCCAAGCACCCCCAGCCGGGCCGCGCTGAGATCGGGAGGGGACGAAGGGGCCATGGGGGGTGAAAACGCCTGCTGGAGTTTTACAGGAGGGGGGTCCACCCCCCTTTCTTCGCCTGGGCGGATTCCACGGCGACCCACCCGGTCC
>JBKCPG010000424.1:0-14894 GCA_046309395.1 Cyanobacteriota bacterium
ATTGCGTGGCCTGCGAGGAATTCAAAGACGATCCCGCCACGCAATACCAACCCTGTTGGCGGCTTTCCAGCACGTCACCCCGGGCTTCCACCCGGGCGAAGAATTGCTCCACCAGGGCCCGGTGCGCGGGGGTGGTGGTGCGGATGAAGCGGTCATGGCTGATCCCCCAGCGCTGCCAGAGGTGGCGAAAGCTCTCGCTGTTGCGGTCGCAGAAGGCCTGGGGGGCCAGCCCACTGGCTTCCGCCGTGCGCTGGATCTTCAACCCGTGCTCGTCGGTGCCGGTGACAAAGACGACGGGGTGTCCCTGCAGACGCCGGTGGCGCGCGATGGCGTCGCAGGCCAGGGTGGTGTAGGTGCTCCCCAGATGGGGTTTGTCGTTGACGTAGTAGAGCGGAGAGGTGAGGGTGAAGGGCATCACGGACGGCTGGGTTCATCGGCGCGGAGGGTGTCGCCCCTTCGGCTCGCCACTGCGGCCCCGCCTCGGTCGGGATCCTAGCCATCCCCCCTCGATGCCCTGGATCCACCGTTCCCCGTTTTGCCTCCCGCTCCACCCGATGTCCGCCCCGATCCCCCAACCGTCCGTCGCGATGGCGCGCCGCCATCTCTGGCTGGGTGCTCTTCATCAGATCGCCCTCGCCGATGGCGATTTTTCCGAGGCGGAAGCCGCCCAGCTGGAGCGGGAGCTGCGGCGTGAGCTGCCGGACACTCCCTGGGGGCCCTTCCCCGTCCCCGGCGGCGAAGCCCTCATCCATCGCTTCGGTGTGGCCACCCCGGAGGCGGAGGAGTTTTTGCGCTCCGCCCTTCTTGTGGCCTTGGCCGACGGCCATCTCAGCCCGGCGGAGATGGGGCTGTTGCGCCAGTGGTCCGCCGCCTTGCGGGTGGGGGAAGAGCTGCTGGCGTCCTTGCCAGAGGCCTGTTGCGATGAGCCCCATACCGCCGGTCCCCTGAGTCGGGTCAGAGCTTGGTTGGATGGTTGGGAGCCCGTCGAGCCAGCCGTGGCGAGGTTTCTCGTGCGGCTCATCCCCGCCCAATGCCCCTTTGAACGGGAGGTGAGGCTGTTTGGCCACAAACTGGTGCACATTCCTCCCATGTGCAAAATCAATCCCCTCTATGAGGAACTCGTGGCGTTGCGGATGCGCTGTTTGACCACCCTGGCTAAGGAGGAGACGGCCGCCGCCGGGCGGAATGCGGCGGTGGGCAACCCGTGAGCGCTCACCAGCGTTCGGTGGACGTGGTGGTGTGGGGGGGCGGCACCGGGGGCGCCGCCGCCGCCCTGCAGGCCGCCCGAAGCGGCGCCCACACCCTGCTGCTCACCCCTGGACCTTGGCTGGGGGGGATGGTGAGCGCCGCTGGCGTCTGTTGTCCCGATGGCAATGAGCTCACCCCTTGGCAAACTGGCCTGTGGGGGGCCCTCCTGCGCGCCCTCGCCGCGGAGACCCCGGGGGGGTTGGACCACAACTGGGTGAGCTGCTTTGGGTATTTGCCCGCCACGGCCGAGTCGATTTTGCGGCGGTGGGTGGCGGCGGAGTCGCGCCTGGAGTGGTGGCCCCTGGCCCGGCTGGAGGCGTTGGAACGGCGCGGCGATCGGCTCACCGCCCTCGACCTTTCGTGGCGCGGCGACCGCTGGCGGATCGAGCCCACCATCGTGGTGGACGGAAGTGACCGCGGCGATCTCTACCCCCTGGCTGATGTGCCCCACCGCTTGGGCTGGGAGGCCCGGGAGACCTGGGGGGAACCCAGCGCGCCCCCCCGGGCGGATTTGGAGCGGGATCCTTTTTTCAGGAACCAGCCGGTGCAATCCCCCACCTGGGTGGTGATGGGCCAGCTCCATGGGCCGGAAGGTTCCGGTCGCGACGCCTTTCCCCCGTCGCGAGCCGAGGCGAACCCCGCGCCACCGTTCCGCGAGGCGACCCGTCGCTTTGGACTCGCCCGCACGCTCACCTATGGCCGCCTTCCGGGGGGGGTGGTGATGCTCAACTGGCCCCTGGGCGGTAATGACTGGCACGAAGGCCTTCAGCGGGCCTTCGCCACGGATGGAGCCCCGGGGGAGACGCGGGCCGACCTCGCCGCTGAGATGCGGAGCCACAGCCGGGCGTTCGCCAACGCCCTCATGGCCATCAGCCAGGGCCGGCTGCGACGGGCCGCCCTGTTCCCCACCGCCGAGGACGCGGCGACCGGAGCCCTCGCCGGGGGTGAGGATCTGGCCCTGATGCCTTACTGGCGGGAAGGGCGGCGCCTGCTGGCCCTCGACACGGTGGTGGAACACCAGCTCCTGCCGATGGGGCCTGGAGCGTCCATCGCCCCGTTGCCCCGCCTGGCCAATGGCCACACCTCGGCCATCGCCGTGGGCAACTACGCCAACGATCATCACTATCCAGGTGAGGACTGGCCCCTGGCCTCCAAGAGCTGCCGCTGGGGCGGCCGATGGAGCGGCACGCCCTTCACCATTCCCTACGGAGCCCTTGTGAGCGGTGCCGTGGTGAATCTGCTGGCCGCCGACAAGGCCATTGGCGTGAGCCACATGGCCAATGGCGCCACCCGGCTCCAGCCCCTGGTGCTCAATCTGGGACAAGCGGCGGGCCTGGCGGCCGCCCTGTGCGTGCGGGCCAACCTGCCGCCAGCGGCCCTTCCCGTGCGCCAACTCCAGGAGGCTCTCCTCGACGATGCCCTGGCCCCCGCGGGCCCCCTTCCCCTTTGGGCCACCCCTTGGCACCATCCGGAGTGGCGAGCCCGGCAGCGCGCCCTGTTGGACTCTCCTGAGCGGCTTGAGCCCCATGGCCGCTGGAGCACGGAGGAGGCGGATCCCTCCCGGGCGCCCCGGGAGCCCGGGGAGCGGGAATGGCGCGGCGAATTGGTGGCCGATGGCCTTGGAGGATTCGTCCTTCGGGGCCCGGAGGGTCCCGGGGGGGAGCCCTGGCCTTTGATCACCTTGGAACCTGCCCTGAACGACTGGTTGTCGCGGCGGTCCACCCCCCGTGAGGTGGCCCTGGTGGGTTGCGCCAATCCCTGGGGGCCCTGGTTGCGGGTGTCTCGGTTGGCGGAGGGGTGGGGGGCCGGAGAGGGTTAGAGGCAGCGGGCGTCGAGCCGCAGCAGATCCCGCAGGGGATCAACCTCCCGCACCCGCACCAGAAGGCCATCGCCGGGTCGTCCCGCCCCGTGGCAGTCGGCCAGAAGATCCATGGCCAGGCTCTCCACATGCACCAGGGCCAGATGATGCTCCTCCCTGAGCCAGCGCAGAAACACTCCGCGCCACTGCTCCCCGCGGTGTTGGGCGAACCACACCTGCCGCCAATGCCGTTGATCCTCGCGGGTGATCGCCAGTCCCTCTTTCAGGCCCCCCTCCACCTCGGTGAGCAGATCGCTCAAGGTCATGGCCTCCATGGGGGGCCGACCCTCCAGATGGCAGGCCAGTTGGCGCTGCGCCACCAGATCGCCGTAACGGCGGATGGGGGAGGTGGCCTGCACGTAGGCCGCCAGGCCAAGACTGAAATGGGGTTGGGCGCTGGTGCCCACCACCCCGCGGGTGAGGCCTTTCTTCACCGCCGCCAAACGGGCGGGACCCGCTGGTAACGCCTCCAACTCTTGGGCACTGGGAATGGGGGCCGCCGCTTGGCCGCGGTAGGGCAGGGCCAGCTGGTGACGCTGTCCGTATTCCGCGACGGCGGCCCCGGCGAGAATCATGGCCTCGGCCACCATCAGCCGAGAGGCGGAGGGCTCAATGATCTCCAGCCAAGCCCCATCCCCCTCCGACGGGGCTTCCGCCTGACGGATCCGCCCCTCAGCCTGATCCAAGAAGATGGCCCCCCTGGCCGCCCGCCAGGCCCGGCGACGATCCATGAGCTCCCGCAAGGTGAGCAAATCCCTCTCCTGGGGGGGCGCCAGCTCCAGCAGCTCATCCGCGTCGGCGTAGGAGAGCCGATAGGCGGGGCGCACCCAGCTTCGCCGAAGCGTCATCTCCCCCAGCGCCCCGTCGGGCTCCAGCTGGAGGCCCAAGCTCCAGGCGGCGCAGCGCTGGCCCGCCCGCAAACTGAACGGTCCATGGGCCAGGACCTCTGGAAACATGGGCAGGGTTCCCTGGGCCAGATAGAGGCTGGTGCCCCGTCGTCGGGCCTCCAGATCCAAGGGGCTGTCGGCCGCGATCAGGCGCCCCGGATCGGCGACATGGATCCAGACACGGGCCACGCCCTCCGCCACCCATTCCAGCGATAGGCCGTCATCAATGTCGAGGGTGTCGTCGTCATCGATCGTGATGGTGTGCAACACCGTGAGATCCAACCGACTGGCGTCGCCTGGGAGGCTCCCCTCGGCCAAAGTCGCCAGCTGGTTGGCCTCCGCCAGCAACTTCTCAGAGAAGCCCTGTTGCCAGCTTGTGCCCTCCAAGGACGGGAGGTGGTGGCGCGGCCAGAGGCCCATGTCCGCCAGAAGGTGGCGCACCTCAGCGGGCTCAGTGGAACAGTGGGCTTGCTGGAGGAGTTGCCGGAGCCCCTCACTGAGGGTGAGGTCCCGATCCCCGCTCGCCCAGCGCCGCAACTCGCCCAGCTCGCGCGATTGGGTCTCGCCCAAGGCGGCTGGATCGATGGTTTCCCGTCGCTTGAGGGCACGCGACCACTGGTTTCGCTGGGCTTCGGCCAAGCGCAGGCGATAGCGCTCTTGGCGGACGCGCCTGAGGTCCTCCAACCGCCGGGGGGTGACCCGCCCTTGCTTGAGGCGAAACAGGGTTTGAGGGCCTTGGAGCCAGAGCCAGCAGGCGCAAAGGGGGAGCGGATCGCCATGGCCGCACACCAGTTCGGCGAAGGCATCCAACGACATGTCCTCCGGCTCCGCTCCCGGCGGAAGGTCGGCCACCATCACCTGCCAAGCGGCGGCCAGATCAGCTCGCCTGGGCGCGGCCCTCGCCAGGGCTTCCGGCGTGAGGTTCCAGGGGGCCTGCCCAGGGTTTTGGGCCGGGTCCAGCCCCGGGGTGGGACAGGATGCCAACAGGTCCAGCTGGCGGATGGGCAGGGAGAACGTTTTGGCGGGAGGGGCGAGGCGCAGGTCGGCTTTTCCTCCTTGCAGGCCGCCGACAACCGCGATGAGGGGGAGTTTGGCCTCCCCCGCTTTGACGGGAATCCCCACGAGATCCCCCACCTGAGGGCGAGGAGGCGAAGGGTTGTGACCTGGCCCGGGCAAGCCCTCAGCCTTCCGGATTCACAAAGGGCAGCAGGGCCAGAATCCGGGCCCGCTTCACGGCGTTAGTGAGGTCGCGCTGTTGCTGGGCGGTGAGGCCAGTTAGGCGACGAGGAAGGATTTTGCCGCGCTCGGTGATGAATTTCTTGAGGAGATCAATGTCTTTGTAATCAATCGGATCACCGGGCTTGATCGGGGAAAGACGCTTTTTGAAAAAGGAGCTGGACATCGGCGGTGGTGTGGGGCGAACGGTGGAGACGTTGGGGTGGGAAACAGCGGAGACAGGAACCTGGGCGCTGGCTTGGAGGTTGAGCCAGACGTCGCGTGAATCCGCTTGGCCCCCCGGGGGATGGGGGCTGAAGATCTCAGATGGGGGGAGCGGCCACGGGGGACGGGGTGGGAGAGATCACTTGATCTCTTTGTGCACCGTGGCGCTATTGCAGTGGGGACAAAATTTCTTCAACTCCAGCCGTTCACTGGTGTTGCGGCGGTTCTTCTGGGTGGTGTATCGGGACACACCAGGAGACCGCTTGGCGGGATTGGACCGGCATTCGGTGCACTCAAGAGTGATCACGAGCCGGACGCCCTTGTTTTTCGCCATGGAAGGACGTGCGCCGCTGAGCGAGCAAAGTGACAAGAAACGACTCTACTCCTCGAGGGGCGGGGAGACCTGAAGACCGCCGCGACATGCCTTCCTAGGATGGCGAGCTGTCTGTTGTGGCAACCATGCGGGTCTCGCTCCAGTGGCTGAGGGAGCTCCTGATCTGCGACGCCGAGGATTTGGACGCCAACCACCTGGCGGAGAGGCTGTCACTGGCGGGGTTCGAGGTGGAGTCCATCGAGGATCTGGCTGCCCGGGCGGCCGGGGTGGTGGTGGGCTTGGTGGAGACCCGAGAGGCGCACCCCGACTCAGAGCGACTGAGCGTGTGCCTGGTGCGCACCGACCCGGAGGCCCCCCCGGTTCAAATCGTCTGTGGGGCGGCCAACGTGCGGGCGGGCATCCACGTGCCCGTGGCCCAGCTGGGGGCCCACTTGCCGGCGGTCGACCTGACGATCAAGCCAACGCGGATCCGAGGAGTGGAGAGCCGAGGAATGATTTGCTCCCTTCAGGAGCTGGGTCTCGCGGATCAATCGGAGGGCATCGCCGTTCTGGAGGAGCTGCTGCCCAGCCTTCCCGCCATCGGCTCCGCCGTGGGACCCCTGTTGGGCCTGGATGATCAGGTGTTGGAGCTGGCGATCACCGCCAACCGCCCCGATGGCCTCTCGATGGAGGGCATGGCGCGAGAGGTGGCCGCCCTCACCGGCGGACGCGCCTCTTTCCCCTCCGTCCCCCAGGGGCCCAGCCCTGAACCCTTGGCGGTGTCCCCCAGCGATCAGGCCCAGATGGAAGAGGGGGGAGTGTTCAGCATGACGGCCTTGGAGGACGTGCGGGTGGGCCCGTCTCCCCTCTGGTTGCGGCGGCGCTTGGAGCGGGCCGGCGTGCGGCCCATCAACAACGTGGTTGACATCACCAATCTGGTGATGCTGGAAACCGGCCAGCCCCTGCACGCTTTCGATCGACGCCTTCTTGCCGCCCATGGCGGAGGGGAGGCCGATCCGGGGGCCCTCGGCCTGCGTCAGGGACGGGCCGACGAGTCTCTGGTCACCCTGGACGGGCAAACCCGCGCCCTGGATGACCAGGCGCTGGTGGTGACCTATGGCGATCGACCGATCGCCCTGGCGGGGGTGATCGGGGGGGCCGAGACCGCGGTGCGCGATGACACCACCGCCATCTGGTTGGAGGCCGCCGTCTTCCCGGCCCAACGGGTGCGCCTGTCGGCCCGCGCCGCGGGCTGCCGCACCGACGCGAGCGCGCGCTTTGAGAAGGGTCTTCCCCCGGAGGCCACCCTCCCCGCCTCCGATCGGGCGGTGGCGCTCCTTCGCGAGTTGGCTGGCGCCAAACCGGTGGGCCGCTGGCTCCATCGGCGGGACATCCCCCCCAGGCCCCCGATCCAGCTGGATCGGGATCATCTCCACAACCTGCTCGGGCCCGTGATGGTGAACGGCGAGCCTGTCGACTTGGAGGATTCCGAGGTGGAGCGCACCCTTGAGGCCCTGGGCTGTCGCCTGGAGCGGCGCGAGGAGGGTTGGCTGGTGCACGTCCCCCCCTCGCGGGCTCTCGATCTGACTCGGGAAGTGGATTTGATCGAGGAAGTGGCCCGTCTGGTGGGGTACGACCAATTTGCCGCCCACCTGCCAGATCCCCTGGTGCCCGGGGGGTTGGATCCGTCCCAGCGGGTGGAGCGCCTTCTGCGGGCGGCGCTCCGCGCCGCTGGGTTGCAGGAAACCTGCGCCCCCTCCCTGGTGGGTGCCGCTCCGGGGAGGATTCCCCTGGCCAATCCCCTCCTGGCGGATTTTGGCCATCTGCGCGACAACCTTCATGAGGAGCTCCTCCAGGCCGCTCGACGCAATCTTCAGGCCTCCCAGCCTGGATTTTGGGCGTTTGAAATCGGGCGGGTGTTTCTGGCTCGGGAGGGGGATGGCGTCAGCGGCTGGGAGGAGGTGGAATGGCTGGCGGGGGTGCTCTGCGGCGAGCGGCGGGGCGAGCGCTGGAGCGGCGGCGGCAAACCCAAGCCCCTCACCTATTGGGAGGCCCGGGGCGTGCTGCACGAGGCCCTCAGTGGCTTTCAGCTTCCCTTGGAGGATCGGCCGCCAGCGGAGGGTCAAGATTCCAGCCCTCCCACTGGGGACTGGACGGAGTGGCTCCATCCCGGCCGCCGAGCCGATCTGCTGCTGGAGGGAAAGCCCATTGGCTGGTTCGGGCAACTTCATCCCGCCAAGGCGATGGAAGGCGATCTCCCGGAGGCCACCCACCTGTTTCAGTTGGCGATGGCGCCTCTCCGGGCGGCGGCCACCCGCCCCGCCCGATGGACGCCCCAATTTCAGCCCTTTCCCACGGTGCCCGCCTCGGAACGGGATCTGGCCCTTGTGGTGCCCCGGGACACCCTGGTGGGGGCGGTGCTGGCCACGATCCGGAAAGCGGGCAAGCCCCTGCTTGAACAGGTCGACCTGGTGGACCGCTACGAGGGTGAGCCCATCGCGGCGGGCCACTGCAGCCAGGCATTTCGTCTCCGGTATCGCGACCCCCGCCGAACCCTCACCGACGGGGAAGTGGAGGCCGCCCATCAAAAAGTCCGCGAGGCCCTGACGCGCCAATTCGCGGCCCAACTCCGGAGCTGAATCGTCTCGTCAGGGGTCCTCTCGGGAGCTAGGGAAGCCGAAGCGCCGCCAGGTTTTCCACGTGGGTGGTGTTGGGAAAAAAGTCGATGGGCCGCACGCCGTCGATCTGATAACGATCCGCCCCGTGGAGACGGCCCAAGTCTCTGGCGAGCGTGGCCGGATCACAGCTGAGATAGAGGATCAGGGGCGGGCGGTGGCGCAGCAGGCTGGCGACCACCGCCTCGGGCAATCCTTTTCGCGGCGGATCCAGGAGCACGGCCTCGGGGCGGTGCTCCGCCAGGGCCTGGTCGAGGCGTTGGGCCACATCGCCTTCCTGGACGTCGCAGCGATGGCTGAGGCCGTTGCGGAGGGCGTTGGCACGCGCTAACGCCACGGCGCCGCCGTGCTGCTCGATGCCCCAAACCCGCCAACCGGCCTGGGCCAGAGGGAGGGAAAACGTGCCAATCCCGCAATAGCCCTCCACGATTCCCCCGCCGGGCGCACCGAGGGCCTCCATCAGGAGCGTCACCACCCGCTCGGCCTGCTCGCTGTACACCTGGAAAAACGTGTCGGGGCCGATTTGCAGCTCCACGCCGGCAAAGGGTTCCAGCAGCCAGCCACGGCCTTGGACCGTGTGGTTGCGTGCACCGAACAGCCGATTTCCTCCCTCCGGTTGGATGTTGAGGGTCACCCCCACCAGCTCGGGCCAGCGGGCCATCCAGCGTTCCGCCCAGGAGGTGAGCCCCGGGAGATCCCCATGGCTCGCGATCAACGTGAGCAGCCGTTCCCCGCCGCGGCGGCCGACCCGCAGGGCCAGATGGCGCAGACCCGCCCCTGGCGTGTCCGCGGCTCCGTGGCGATCCACGGGCCATTGGCTGGCCTCCAGGTCGGCCTTGAGGGGCTGGATCATGGCGTCGAGCCGGGGATCGAGCACTGGACAGCGGTTCATGTTGACGATCTGATGGCTCTGGCGCCGGTAGTAGCCAGCGCGGAGCTTGCCCAGCCCGTCCCGTTCCAGCGGGATGACGGCCCGATTGCGGTAGCCCAGGCCCTGGGGGGCCGCCAAAAGGGGCCCCACGCCCCCCTCCACAGGGCCGAGGCGCCGCAGCGTTTCTTCCACATCGCGCTGCTTCCATCGCTGTTGCCCTTTGTCGTCGAGGGCCTGAAGCGTGCAGCCCCCACATCGATCCGCCAGGATGCAGGGAGGGCGCCGGCGGTTCGGCGAGGGCTCGAGCACCGTCAGCAGCTTGCCCACGGAATGGCGCCGGGCCTGGCGCACCAGCCGCACCCGCACCCGGTCGCCGGGAACGGCGCCCTCCACCAGAACCACCTGACCCTCGCTCCGGCCCAATCCCATCCCGTCGCGGGTGAGATCCTCCACCGTGAGCGTCCTGACGCCGCCGTCCCCATCTCCCGCCTCCTCCATGGGCCCCTCCAGCTGATGCGACCCTATCGGGCGTTGAACTGCAAAGGGGCGTTACACCTTCCCCATCTCCCCCTGGGCTCCCGCGGGTGCTCTCGATAAGATCATCCGGTCTCTGGTCGCTGCAATGAGCGTCGTTCGCGATCTGATCCTTCAAGCCGATGATCAGCTCCGCTACCCCACCAGTGGCGAGCTACGGGCGATGGTGGAATTCCTCAGCGGCGGCGGCCGACGCCTGGAAGTGGTGAGGGTGCTCACCGCCAACGAGAAAAAAATCATCGATGAGGCGGCCAAGCAGCTCTTCACCCGCAAGCCCGAGTACGTGGCGCCCGGGGGCAACGCCTTCGGCCAGAAACAACGGGCCCAATGCCTGAGGGATTACAGCTGGTATCTCCGCCTGGTCACCTACGGGGTTCTGGCGGGCAGCACGGAGCAGATCCAGGCGATCGGCCTGGTGGGGGCCAGGGAGATGTACAACAGCCTCGGGGTGCCGATGCCTGGCATGGTGGAAGCGATGCGCACGATGAAGGAGGCCGCCGTTGCCTTGCTGAGCACGGAGGAAGCCGCTTTGGCGGGCCCCTATTTCGACTACCTGATTCAAGGAATGCAGACCAGCACGTGAGCAGGGTCCGCCCACCTCTCAGGGTGCGGGTGTGATCCAGCCCGAGCCGACCAACCCGCCAAGGCGGGTTTTTTTGTGCCGAGGGGCTGTGTCCATCCACGGAGCCCCCGCGCCGCTCGCGAGACCCGCCGCCGGGCGATCACCAGACCCCGCCCCCATGCCCACTGGTCTCAAACAAGACTTCGAATTAGTCCTGATCCAATTCTCACGCGAGACCGGCAAGGCGAAAACTTGTTCCATATGTCTCATTTAAGTCTAAGTATGGGTCCAATGTTAAATCCCAAATGGGAGCTATGAGACAGTTTTCTGGGTGGCTCCCGGGCCATCGATTCGGGTGCTGTTTGGGCTGCTTTGGGTCGCTTTTGCGGGGGTGGTGAGCCTTCGCCGTCCGCTGATCTGTGTCTGAGACAGATCAGCGGCTTCTAAAACCCCACTCATACAAGGCTCTTTGCGTTTGGACAACGGATTGGCCAGGGCGTTGGACAGGCCCGTTCCGGCCGTTTCCTGGGCGCGGCCTGGGGCCATGGGGCAAGGGGGAGCTGGAGGTGCACCACAGCCAGAATCGACGATTTTTGCGAGATCAGCCATCTCGTCTAAGGCGCTTTATGAGACCAAGATCGTGTCGCGGTTGCGACGCTTGAGCAACTGTGGCGACTGTCTTGGGTCTCGCGCGAGACCGGCGAGAAAAAGCTTGTCTAGCAGGTCTTATCTGAGAAGCATGCCTGGACCAAGTACGGGTCCCGCCTGCGACAAATAAGACGTTTAAGGCTCCTGGGATTTGGGCCGGTAGAGCTCCTTGAGGAGTTGGTAGGCCTCGTTCAGGCGGCGCATGGTGTCCAGGGAGCCCCCGGAATCGGGATGGTGTTTCAGGGCCATCTCTCGATAGGCGTCCCGGATTTGGGTCAGCGTCATCCGTTCCCCCGGATCCGTGGGGAGCTGGAGCTGCTTCAGCGCGCCATGCAGGGTCATGGTCGACTCCAGGGTTTGGAAGGACGTCCCCCGTTGGCGGCGGCGGAAACGCTTCACAAACCGATGGATCAGCGTGGGGATTCGCAGCGGCAGGGTGTCGGCGCTGAAGGGATCCTCGAGGACTCCGGCCGTGATGATGATCCTCTCCAATGTGGGGGCACTGTCGCTCCAGCCCTGGCCCAGCTCGCTCATCAGCCGCATGGCTGTGGTCCAGGTGAAGATCCTCCCTTCGCACAGATCCGCGTGGGGCCAGATGTCATGGGCCAGCCAGCTCATGGCCGCTTCCACCACGGCGGCGTTGGGGGCCTGACCGAACAAATTCAGCCAGTGCGACTCCGCCGCCTCCAGGCTCTGCAGCACCAACGCGTCGGCGAGACGGGGCAGGGGCGTTTCGGAAGCGGGAGAGGCCTCCGGTTCCCCCTCCGCCCGCAGGCTCCGCCTCAGTTGTTGGGAGCGACGACGCACAAAACCTGGCAGGTCGATTCCCCGCCCCCGGGGTTTGGCCTCTGGCGCGGAGCCAGCAACCACCGTGTTCTCCCCCTCAGCCCGCCACCCCTCCATCGCTCCCTGTCCCATTCCCACCAGCACCAGGGCCGCGCCGTCATCCAGGGAGTCATCCCCTTCCACCGCGTCTCGATTCGCTGGCGGCGATTCCTCCGGCGCGGAGGGGGGCAATCCCTCCTCCTCCCCAGCGGCAAACAACTCGTCGAGGAGTCGCTCCAACACATCGCCCCGCTTCCGCAGGCCCCATTCCTTCTTAAGGGCATCAATGTGGGCGAGCTTCTCCAAGGACAGCTCCAAAGTGAAGCGTCGACGCGCGGGGGGGGCTGACTCTGACAGGGGGCGATCCATGGGTGGGTCTCCCCCTAAGGCGACTGTCGCCATTGGTTCAGCAGGCTCCGCTGGGCTTCCAAAGCCTCCCGGTACCGCTCGTTCCCCCCACCCCCGTTGTTCGACCCGCCGGAGGGCGGCACTTCTGGTGGTGGCCGCAACCAGGTGGGCTGGGAGGGGGAGCGCAGGATTTCGGGCGGCGGTGTGAGGGGGCCCAGTCTTGGGGGGACGGCCCGAGGAGCTGGTGGAGCCTCGGGAGCTCGAGAGGCCGGAGAGGCTGCCCCCGCTGGGGCCGGCCCAGGCTCCACAGCGGGCGGACTCCCAGGCGGCGGGGCGAGACGGCGACTGGAGCGCGCCAACTCCTGACGGCGTTCCGACTCCCGCAGCTGGGCGAGTTGGGCGGCGGGCACAACGCTCAAGAGGTGGCCCGGGGTGGAGTCGGCTGGATAGACCAGTGAGACGCGGATGGGTGTGGGGCGCCCGGATCGCAGCCGCAACGTTGCCAGGGAGAGGCTTTGACCCGACTGAAGGGCCACATGCACTCCCCGCGGTCCCTCGGGAGTGAGGATTTCCACGGAGCCCCGGAAGGCTGTGAAGGGTCGACCCCCGAGGGGCGACGGATGACTCAACACCAGGTCGTAGGGGCCCTCGCCCACCAAATTGAGATCGACATCAAAGCGCACCCCGTAGGTGCCGACGTTGTCTAAGGAGGAGTCGACCGTCCGACTGGCCAAGGGGTTCACCTGCACCTCGCCGGTGCCGAAATGGGTGCGCGCCGTGCTGGTGAGGGGCACATGCAGGGGACCCTGTTGGTTGAGATCGTGGCTCAAGGAGGCCTGATAGTGATCTCCGAGGGCCACCCCGCCCACCCTGGAAAAGATCGCGCCCGAGTGAATCTCAGGAATTCGAGCGAGGTAGACCCGGCCTGGAGCCAATTGACTGCGATCCATCACCGCGAAAAGGTCCTCATCCCCTTGGGGCTCCCTCGCCGCCACGACAGCGATTTGGAAGGGCCCATCGCTGCGTCCTTTGAGGAGCGCGTTCGCGATGCCAAGGGCTGGCAGGGCGGTGCGAAATAGCACCACCCTTCCCCGCGATGGAATTGTGACCACCTCACTCAACCTCGGATCCATGCGCCCCCGCAACAGCTGCACGGCTGTGGCGTCTCCTGGACCAGTGTTCCAGGGGCGTGGGCCCAGCGGTCGAACCCCCATCAGATAGCGGGCCAAGTAGGGCGCCTCAAAACTGTTGCGCACCGCCCCGGCGGAAAAGCTCACCCGAACGGGTTTCACCCCGGGATTGACCAGAATGGTCGCCAGGGTGAGTTCGGTGCGCCGTTGGGAGGGGGAGATCGAGGCGCGATAGGGCGGAAAGTACTTGTGGTGCAGGTGCAGGCCAAAATCTCCATTGAACGTGAAGGCCGGCATCTCCACAGGGAGATTGGTTTCCGCCGCGATGGCCACTCCTGGAACGGTGCTGATGAGTAGCCCCGGTCCCTCCACCTCCTCCGGCTGATTGGAATGCAACACGGGCACGCTGTTGAATTGTCCCCGCAGGGGCACCGCCTTCTGCCCCTCCATCAGTGCCACGTAGGACTGCGCCAGGGCGCCGCCTCCCAGCAGCATCCACCCCCCACAGGCCAGGCCCAGGAGCAAGGGAGAAGGGAAGGGGGCGAACACCGTCAGCACGTCGGGCCGGAAGACTCGTCGTAAGGAGGACAGCCAACCATCATGACTGCTCTCCTCCAAACCGACGGCACATCCAGCTTCGGGCCTCATCGGGGCGATCCGCCGGGCTAGAACCTGGGGAGATCATCCTCCGACCCATGTTTTCCCCCTTCGGCTGTTGTCCCGATTCCTTTGAGGAACCTGGACAGCGTCGCCTTCGTTACCAGGAGCGCAAGTTGCGCATGCTCACCTTCTGGCGCGATGGGCTGGAGCGGCAGCTGGCGGCGGTGAATGCCGCGATGGCCACCCTTGAGCGACAGATGGAGCGCGACCAGCCCGCCGCCCAGGGTTGAGCGCTTCGGCTCTGCTCCGTGGGGTATCGGTGTCGCTGAGCTGCTGGCGGAGGGTGGCCAGACCCTTATGCAGGCACCGCTGCACGGTCATGGCGCTCACCTCAAGGGCCGCCGCGGTCCGTCGGTAGCTCCAGCCTTGCACCACCACCCAGCGCAACACCTGTTGGCTGCGAGGGTCGAGGCTCTCCAGGAGCCCCTCCACCCGGGTGAGGGTGTCGTCGAGGTCTTCCCGGACATCTTCGGCCGGTGTGGCCAGCTGATCAAGGAGCTGGGCATCCAGCGGAGCCGGACGGCAGAGCTGCTTGTGTCGCCGCAGCAGCCGCCACTGCTCCATGGTGATTCCCACGCGGCGCAGCAGCTCACCCTCCGCGGGGGGCTGGGCCGCGGATTCCGTGGTCAACTCTTCCTCCAGACGGGCCAGAAGGCTCTGCAGCTCGCACTGACGCCGGGGCAGACGCACCGTGGCGGCAAGATCGCGCAGATAGTGCAAGATCGCTCCACGGATATGGGGCCTGGCAAAGGCGGAAAAGGGTGTTTGCAGGGCCTCCCGATACAGCTCGGCGGCACGGATCAGGCCCAGCAAGCCCACCTGGATCAAATCCGCCCGGGGCTCTTGGCACCGATGCCAATAGTGGCCCGCCAATGGAGGCACGAGGTGGCGATGG
>JBKCPG010000425.1:0-7559 GCA_046309395.1 Cyanobacteriota bacterium
GCGGGGGCTCAGGGCCGTGGGGGGGATGGCGCTTGCTCAAGATTGAGCATCCGTTCCGCCTCGGAAATCGGGGGGGGAGTCCCTTGAACCGTCGCGGTCAGTTTGGCCAGGGCCGTGCGCAGATCCCTTTCCATCACAAACCGGCTGCCATCCGAAACCACAACTCGAACAAGAGTGGGCAAATTGTTGCTCTTGGATTCCAAATAAATCGGCTCCACATACAGCAGGCCCTTGCCAATAGGCAGCACAAGCATGTTGCCCCGGAACAGACGTGATCCCATTCGATTCCAAAGACCAAATTGCAAGCTGATGGCCGGATCCTGATCGGTAAGCGCGGAGATTTGCTGAGGGCCGAGCAACAAGCGTTGCTGTGGAAAGCGCACCAGAAGCAGCTCGCCGTAGTGCGGCTGGTCATTCCGGGCTGCCAGCCATCCCACCAAATTGCTACGTTTGAGAGGGGTAAAGGGAAGGAGCATGACAAATTCTGTTTTATTTTCCCCTGGTAACTCCATGGTCACGTAGTAAGGCTTTACCGCGGTTTTGCTGGTGCCGTAGATTTCAAACGGGACGCTCCATACGTCATCACCATTATAGAATGTGCTGACATTTGTGACGTGGTAGCGCAAGAGTCTTTCTGATTGAATGTCGAATTGGCTCTGGGGCACGCGGATGTGTTGAAGCAGCGCCTTGGGCATGGCGCTCAGGGGTTGAAAGAGTTCTGGAAAGGCTTTGATCCAGGTTTGCAGCAGGGGATCCTCCCCATCGCTCACATACAGCCAGAGCCGGCCATCATGGGCGTCGACCACAGCCTTGACCGGGTTACGGAAATATCTCAGTCCCTGAGGATTAGCGTCGCTGTAGGGATAAGAACGGCTCTTCGTAAAGCCATCCAGCAGCCAATATTGATGTTGTTCCGGTCGGAAGCCTTTTCCGCCAGACACCCGGGCGGTGACCAGGTAGGGCTGACTTTCAAAGCTCAGGAAAGGCGCCAGGGCTTCCAGCCGTTTGTTCACTTGCCTGCGGAGCAGCAACAAGGTTTGCGGCGTGATCGCTCCCGTGAAAAGGATGCGTGGTTCGCGCAGATAAACCGCCGCCGCGAATTTCTGCCACCCCTGGGCCAGGGAAATGCCCAGGGTGCCGTCGTAGTGGGTGTACACATTGAGATCCCCCTCCGGATAGGAAAATTCCTGCACCCGGGTGGGAGCGATGACGTAAGGAGCGGGGCCGGAAGCGAAGTACAGACTCGGGCGGCCGATGGGTAATGCCTGTTTGGCGTCGGTATCGCTGATGCCAAGTTTGGCGATGCCCTGCACCCTGGCACCGCGCCCCAGATCCTTCACAAAAAACAACGGCAGCCCGTCCGCCCCGGCGGCGTTGACGGGAGACACGGTGAAGCCGTGGCCGTGGGTGAACACCAGATGCTTATTGAGCCAGGTGCGCGACCCCTTGGGGAGGGCGTTGCTGTCCAATTCCCGGGCGGAAATCAACACCTGCTGGCTGGTGTCCTGGGGAGAGAGGCCCTGCAAGGGGTAGCGATCAACGGCCGCCGAATAGAAGGTGTAGTACAGCCTGAGTTGTTGCAGCTGACGGTTGGCGGCGATCAGGGGTTGGCTATCCCAGAGGCGGATGTTGTCCAGGGTGCCGGGCGAGGAGGCCAGGTCGGCTTGGGTGACGGTCTGGCGTGGCTCCAGGGTGAGGCTCCGCACGCGCTCCAGGCCAAAAGCCCTGCGGGTGGCGCGAATGCTGCGCTCAAGAAAGGGGGTTTCCAGGCTCAGCTCCCGGGGCTGCACCAGAAACCGCTGGGCCAGGGGCGCCAGCACCCATTCACCGATCGGGACGGTCAGGCTCGTGAGAACAAGGGGAATGAGCACGCCCCGTCGCAACCAGCCTTCCGGTACCGGCACCAGCAGACCCGCCGCCGTCAGAAACAGCAGGAGCGCCAGCAGCAGCCGCAGGGGGAGACGCACATGGAGGTCGACCCATCCGGCGCCGGCGGCGACTCCGCTTCCCTCCACCATCAGGTTGAAGGGCGCTAGGGCGGTGCTCAAGCCAGCCGTGAGGGCGAGCAGCGCCAGTTGGGGCTTCAGCACGCTCTGCTGCTGGCGGGAGAGGCCGGGAAAGGTGAGATCGGAGAGGCTGGTGCCCTCGCTCAAGGTGGTGAGGAGGCAGGCCGCGAGTCCCACGGCGATCTGGGCGAGGGCCACGCTGAGCAACAGATGGATCGCCGGCAGGCGCAGCACGGTGAACGACAGATCCAGTCCGGTGAGGGGATCCCCCTCGCCAAAGGGGGCCGCCAGCAAAGCGGGGAGCCAGAGGCTCCATCCCCGTGCCAGGGCGGTGGCCGACGCCGCCAGGGCGGCCGAAAGCACCACGCGCAAGGTGGTGAGAGGCCAGGCCAGCAGCGGGGGGACCAGCAGGGCCATCAAGGCCAAAAGGGCCGGAAGGGGCAGTTCCCGCGCCACGGACAGGCCCGTGATCACCTCTCCGCTGAAGGGGGCGGCGATCAGACCGCGGGCTTGGATCAGCAGGTAACCCAATCCCCCGGCGAGGAGCAGCATCAGCCCCAGGAGGGAGAGCACGAGCGACCGACTTCCCAACCGCAAGATGGGCCTGGGGGGGAGCTCTTTGCCTGGCTGGTCCTGACGCAATCGCCAGCAACGCTGCAACTGCTTCAGCTGCAACAGGGAGCCAACCCCCATCACCCCGGCGAAGGCCAGAAGTTGAAACCACCAGCGGCGCGATAGCACCGATTGGAAGCCAAATTGGCGAAACCACAGCCACTCCACCACCATGCGGCTCAGGAGCTCCACGCTCGCCGCCAGGGCCAACGGGATGAGCACCAGGATCAGCAAAGAGCGCCAGGGGCGCCTGGGAGGGAAGAGGGCCACCGCAGGAGCGTAGGCAGGGGCGTTCCAGGGCGGCGACAACTCCTTCACGGCTGAATCCCGACTTCTGGCATCGGATTTATTTGGCGCCATCCGCCGCCGCTGTTAGCGTCTGCTCAGAACACGGCTCCGATGTGACCATCAGCCTCACCCCCACCGCTCTTTGCGGGCCCACCTTCACGGGCCTGCGTTGCAAGGAGTGTGGCCAGCCCTACGACGCGGGGGCCAAACATGTCTGTGAGGACGTGTGCTTCGGCCCCCTTGAGGTGGTCTATGACTACGACTTGATTCGCTCTCGGGTCAGTCGCGCCACCATCGAGGCCGGGCCGGCCTCCATCTGGCGTTATCGCGACTTTCTCCCCGTCGCCGCCGATCCCATTGATGTGGGCACGGGATTCACTCCTTTGTTGAAGGCGAATCGTCTGGCCAAGGCCTTGGGATTGAAGTCTCTCTACATCAAGAATGATGGGGTCAATATGCCCACCCTTTCCTTTAAAGACAGGGTGGTTTCCGTGGCGCTCAGTCGGGCCAGGGAGCTTGGCTTTACAACAGTGAGTTGCGCGAGCACTGGCAACCTGGCCAACTCCACCGCCGCCATTGCCGCTTACGCGGGACTGGATTGTTGCGTGTTCATTCCTTCGGATTTGGAGGCCGGCAAGGTGCTCGGCACCTTGATCTACAACCCCACTTTGATGGCGGTGAAGGGAAATTACGATCAAGTGAATCGGTTGTGTTCGGAGGTGGCGAACACCTATGGCTGGGGTTTTGTGAATATCAATCTTCGTCCTTATTATTCCGAAGGTTCGAAAACCCTCGCCTATGAAGTGATCGAACAACTGGGCTGGCAACTTCCCGACCACATCGTCGCCCCCTTGGCCTCCGGCTCCCTGTTCACGAAAATCCGCAAGGGTTTCGATGAGTTCATCCAGGTGGGTCTGGTGGAGGAGAAGCCAGTTCGCTTCAGCGGCGCGCAAGCGGAGGGTTGTTCGCCGATTGCTCAAGCGTTTCAAGAAGGGAGGGATTTCATCAAGCCCGTGAAGCCCCACACCATTGCCAAGTCGATCGCGATTGGGAATCCCGCCGATGGTCCCTACGCCATCGACATCGCTCACCGCACCGGTGGCAGCATCGCGGCTGTTAGCGATGAGGAGATTGTTGAGGGCATCAAGTTGTTGGCGGAACTGGAGGGAGTGTTCACAGAAACGGCGGGCGGCACGACGATTGCCGTGCTGAAAAAATTAGCCCTTCAGGGGCGCATTGATCCGGACGAAACAACCGTGGCCTACATCACGGGCAATGGCCTGAAAACCACTGAGGCCATTGTTTCCGCCATCGGCCATCCCTACACCATCGAGCCCCAGCTGGCCAGTTTCCGAGCGGCTTGGGACCTGGCCCAGTCCCAGCACGCCATGGCGGCCCCGGACCGCGCCTAGCTGGCGGTGGTCCTCCTCCACGCCCCTTCCGCGCCTCCTCCGCGCCTCCCCACCGATCTCCCGACTTCAAGCCATGCCCGTCCAGGTTCTGATTCCGACCCCTCTGCAGAAATTCACTGACGCTCAGGCCACGCTGACCCTTGAGGCCTCAAGTGTCGTGGAATTGATTACTGTTTTGCAGGATACCTATCCCCAGCTTCGCGACAAACTCTGTGATGAGACTGGCAAGCCCCGGCGATTTTTGAACTTTTACGTCAACAGCGAAGACATCCGCTTTCTTGATCATGAAGCCACCGCTCTTCAGGATGGCGACGAGGTGAGCATCGTTCCCGCCGTCGCTGGTGGCTGAGGATCTCCGTGGTGGGGCTCGTCAGCCCTACTCCGTTGCCCCTAGCCTCCAGCAATTCCAACTTGAGGGTCAGGTTCATGGCCACTTCCCCGTCCACCCTGGACCCACACCTCGACCTTGCCCAGGCTGAAACGCCCTTCCAAGACGCCGCGCTCATTTACGACTATCGACAAGCGGCGAACCCGATCCGTCCCGGTCTGACAGACCCCATCCCGGATCAGCGCTGGAGTCCTCCGACCCTGGATGGCGCCGCGTCCCGGGTGGTGCCCCTCGATCTGAGCGCGGCCCTGGGCTGTGAGGGGCCCGCCACCAGTCCCGGATTGGCCGCCCACTACCTGGTGGTGCGCCCGGGCGAACCCCTCCCCGCCCCGGCCGAAGCCACAAGCTCGTTGTTTGTCGTGATCCGCGGCGAGGGTCGGATGATGTTGGCCGCCCAGCACAACGCTGCCGCCCGCTCCTTGGAGTGGGCGCGGGGGGATGTCTTTGTTCTGCCCCATGGCTTCGAGCCGGTGCTGCACGCCCAGCAACCGAGCCTGCTCTACTGGGTGCATGACGCTCCCCTGCTGAGGTATCTGGGGGCGGCACCCGCGGGAGCCCGATTCACCCCGTGCTTCTTTTCGGCCCATCGGCTGGAGGAGGAGATCAGTCGCCTTCTCGCGGATCCCGTGGCGGCCCGCGGCAATCGCCTGAGCGTGTTGCTGGCCCACAGGGATCTGCCAGCGACCCGAACCATCAGCCACACCCTTTGGGCGATGGTGGGCGCGGTGCCCCCGGGCGCCATCCAGGCCCCCCACCGCCATCAATCCGTGGCGATCGACTTGATCGTCGATTGCGATCCCGGCTGCCACACCCTCGTGGGAACGGAGATTGACCGGGAGGGGCGCATCATCAACCCCAAGCGCATGGATTGGGAGCCGGGGGGCGTGTTCCTCACGCCACCTGGACACTGGCATTCCCATGTCAATGAAAGCGGCAGGACCGCCCGCCTGCTGCCCGTTCAAGACGCGGGCCTGCACACCTACTTGAGAAGCCTCGACATCCGCTTCGCCGGAGGGTTATCGGGCCAGGAGTGAGGAAGGGCTGGCCTGGGGGGTGGGACGAAGGGGACAAGGCACCTCAGGGTGTTGGCTCCGCCACTCCTCCACCACTTGGCGGAACGTTTCCCCATCGATGGTTTCCTCCCTGATCAGGCGATCGACCAAGCGGTCCATCAACTCCCTTCGGGGCTCCAACAGAGCCACGGCGGTGGAGAGGGATTCCTTGGCGAGGCCCCTCACCAGGGAGTCGATGCGCTTGCCGGTGTCTTGGGAGTAGTGGGGCTCGGCGCGGATCCAATCCCGCCCAAGAAACACCTCCCCCCCATCGGCCTCCAGGGCCACAGGGCCCAGGGTGGAGAACCCGTAGCGAGTCACCATTTCCCGGCAGATCCTGCTCACCATTTGCAAATCGCTGGCCGCCCCCTGGGTCACCTCACTGGCTCCGAACACCACCAGTTCCGCGGCTCGGCCTCCCAGCACCACCACCAATCGGGCGAGCAGGTAGGCCCGACTGATCAGGCCGGAGTCCAGGATGTCCTCATCCGGCACCGTTCGGGCGAATCCCCCCACGCCCCCAGCCCTGGGGAGAAGGGTCACTTTGTCGAGGCGATCGGCGTGGGGCACCAGGCAGGACAGCAGGGCATGGCCGACTTCGTGGTACGCGATGAGCCGCTTTTTCGCGCTGTCTTGCAGGGGGGCCGCCGTCAGCCCCATGGTGATGCGTTCGAGGGCGTCGCTGATGGCCTGATCGTCAATCTTGGCCTGTTGACGGCGGGCCGTGAGAATGGCCGCCTCATTGAGGAGATTGGACAGGTCAGCCCCTGAGAAACCAGGCGTGCGCGCCGCCCAATCTTTGAGGGACACCTGGTCGTCAAGGGGCCGGGTTCGGGCGTGCACGGCGAGGATGGCCTCGCGACCTTTTCGGTCGGGCAGATCCACCACGATCCGGCGATCGAACCGACCGGGGCGCATCAGGGCCGCGTCCAGCACATCGGGCCTGTTGGTGGCCGCCAGAAGAATCACCCCGGAGTTGTCCTCAAAGCCATCCATTTCCGTGAGCAGCTGGTTGAGGGTCTGCTCCCGCTCGTCATTGCCACCGCCGATGCCCGCTCCCCGCTGGCGACCCACGGCATCGATTTCATCGATGAAGATGATGCAGGGGGCCTTGGCTTTGGCTTGACGAAACAGGTCGCGCACCCTGCTGGCGCCGACGCCCACGAAGAGTTCGACAAATTCCGAGGCCGCCATGGAGAAGAAGGGCACCCCGGCCTCCCCGGCAATGGCGCGAGCCAGCAGGGTTTTTCCCGTTCCCGGGGGGCCCACCAGCAAGACGCCTTTGGGAATCTTGGCGCCGATGGAGGTGAACCGTTCCGGCGATTTCAAGAAGGTGACCACCTCCTGCAGCTCCTCCTTGGCTTCGGCGATTCCCGCCACATCCTCGAAGCGCACCGCCACCGTGCCTTCGGGCTGGACCCGGGGCTGGCTGCGGCCAAAGCCGAGGGCCTTGCTCGCCACCTGGCTGGAACGGCGGATCAACAGGGCTAGGGCCCCCAACAGGAGGAAGGCCAGCAGGAGGTTTCCCAGCAGGCCCGCCATGGCTTCCTCCTGCCGCTCATCCCTGACGGACAGGGGGACCCGCCGCTCCTCAGCGGTGCGGAGCAGAAGCTGATTGTCGTTGAAGAGGGCCACCTCAACGGTTTTGCCGTTGGCGTAAGACACCGTGGCCACCCGCTGGCGGGGGGAGAGGAGGATCTCCCGGACCTCCCCTTCTTTGATGTCGGTGAGGAGTTGGCTGTAGGACGGCGGAGTGGCGCTTGGACCCCTCAAGCTGAAGGAGGGCGGCCCAGTGGGGCTG
>JBKCPG010000426.1:0-19522 GCA_046309395.1 Cyanobacteriota bacterium
CCACCCCACGCCGCCCCCCTCCACCGGAGGTGGACGATCCCTGGGTGTGAGGGGCGCGGCGTGGGGTGGGAGACTGGGCGAAAGCGACGCGGATCCTTGTGGTGCTGCCACCTGACGACGGGGTGCGTGAGGCCCTGCGCAAGGAAAACCTCAGCGAAGCCGACTACCTGGAGATCCACCGGCGCCTGGGGCGCCCCCCAAACCGGGCCGAACTCGGCATGTTCGGGGTGATGTGGTCGGAGCATTGTTGCTACCGCAACTCCCGACCCCTGTTGCGCCAATTCCCCACCAGCGGCCCCAGGATCCTGGTGGGACCCGGTGAGAATGCCGGGGTGGTGGATCTCGGCCAAGGCCAGCGGCTGGCGTTCAAGATCGAAAGCCACAACCACCCTTCGGCCGTGGAGCCCTTTCAGGGCGCCGCCACGGGGGTGGGCGGCATTCTGCGGGACATCTTCACCATGGGCGCCCGACCCATCGCCCTGCTCAACGCCCTTCGTTTCGGGCCCCTGGAGGACGAACGCAACGTCGGTCTCATGGAAGGCGTGGTGGCGGGCATCGCCCATTACGGCAATTGCGTGGGGGTGCCCACCGTGGGGGGCGAGGTGGCGTTTGATCCCAGCTACTCCGGCAACCCCCTGGTGAACGCCATGGCCCTCGGGCTCATGGAGACGGAGGACATCGTGAGAGCCGGCGCTGACGGCGTGGGCTATCCGGTGGTGTACGTGGGCAGCACCACAGGCCGCGATGGCATGGGGGGAGCCAGCTTCGCCAGCGCCGAACTCAGTGAGACCTCCATCGAGGATCGGCCCGCGGTGCAAGTGGGCGATCCCTTTTTGGAAAAGGGCCTGATCGAGGCCTGCCTGGAGGCCTTTCACAGTGGCGCCGTGGTGGCGGCCCAAGACATGGGAGCGGCGGGTCTCACCTGCAGCTGCTCGGAGATGGCGGCGAAGGGGGGACTGGGCATTGAATTGGATCTCGACCGGGTCCCCGCACGGGAAACCGGCATGACGCCCTACGACTACCTGCTCTCGGAATCCCAGGAGCGCATGCTCTTCGTGGTCAAACCAGGGCGTGAGGAGGAGTTGATGGCGCGCTTCACCCGCTGGGGGCTCCAGGCGGCGGTGGTGGGGCGCGTGCTCCAAGACAACGTGGTGCGGGTGCTGCACCGGGGGGTCGTGGCGGCGGAGGTTCCCGCCCGTGCCCTCGCCGAGGACACGCCGGTGAACCACCACGACCTCCTGGAGGAGCCCCCCCCGGAGATCCAGGCGCTTTGGCGCTGGAGTGAGACCGAGCTGCCAGAGGCCACGGCCGCGGGGGTGGCCCTCGGCGATGGACGGCTGCCTTGGGACGATGTCCTGCTTCGCCTGCTCGACGACCCCACCATCGCCAGCAAGCGCTGGGTGTGGCGCCAATACGACCATCAGGTGCAGGCCAACACCGTTGTGCCCCCAGGCGGGGCTGACGCGGCGGTGGTGCGTCTGCGCCCCCAACAGGGTCCCGGCTCCCTGGAGGCCAGCCCCAGGGGTGTGGCCGCCGTGGTGGATTGCCCCAATCGCTGGGTGGCCCTCGATCCGGAACGGGGCGCCATGGCCGCGGTGGCCGAAGCCGCCCGCAATCTCAGTTGCGTGGGCGCGGAGCCCCTGGCCGTGACCGACAACCTCAACTTTCCTTCCCCAGAGACGCCAACGGGCTACTGGCAGCTGGCCATGGCCTGCCGAGGTCTGGCGAAGGCCTGCACGGTGCTGGCCACTCCCGTCACCGGTGGCAACGTCTCGCTCTACAACGAGACGCGCTTGCCCGATGGTCGCTTCCAGCCCATCCACCCCACCCCGGTGGTGGGGATGGTGGGGCTTGTGGAGGACCTGTCCCAGGTGCGGGGAATGGCCTGGTGTCAGGCCACCGATGCGATCTGGCTGCTGGGAGTGCCCCTTGGAGACCCGACCGAAGACCGGGTCGGGTTGGCTGGCGGCGCCTATCAGGGGGTGATCCACGGGCTCCTGGCCGGGCGCCCTCCCCGCGTCGACCTGGAGTTGGAACGGAAGGTGCAGGCCCTGTTGCGGCGGGCCATCGCCGCTGGTCTGGTGGCCTCCGCCCACGACCTCAGTGACGGGGGGTTGGCGGTGGCACTGGCGGAAGCCTCCATCGCTTCCGGACTGGGCGCCCAGATTGCCCTGCCCGCCAGCGCCGAGCGCTGGGATCGGCCCCTCTTCGGAGAGGGGGGCGCCAGGGTGTTGGTGAGCGTTCCCCAAGAGCGGGAGGAGGCTTGGCGGGCGCTCCTGACGGAGGCTTTCCAGGATGAGGATCCCCGCCCCGCCACCCGACTGGGCCTGGTCACCGCCGCGGCCGATCTTGTGATCCGCCAGGACGAGGTGGTGGGGCTGCGTGTGCCTGTGTCACAACTGCGGGAGGCCTATGAGGGGGCCATTCCCAGGCGGATGCGGCAAGCTCCCCCACCGCCCGAGCGATGATGCGTCAAGATGGGGCATCGGCGACGGTCTTTTCCGTTCCGTGAACCCCCCTCCGCCCTCCGGCTTCCCTGGTCCCGTGGATCTTTCTCCGCAGTCCACTGGTCAGCGGCCCGCCGGCCAAGTCTTTCCCGTCGCCTCGGCCGATCGGCCGGACAAGCCGGAGGAAGCCTGTGGGGTGTTCGCGGTGATGGCTCCGGGCCAGCCCGTGTCCAACCTCACCTACTTCGGCCTATACGCCCTGCAGCATCGCGGTCAGGAATCGGCGGGCATCGCCGTGTTTGATGGCGGTCGGGTGCGGCTCCACAAGGACATGGGCCTGGTGAGCCAGGTGTTTGACCAACAGGTGCTCGATCGCATGCCTGGTGAATTGGCGATCGGCCACAACCGGTATTCCACCACGGGCAGCAGCAAGGTGTGCAACGCCCAGCCGGTGGTGTTGATGACCCGGCTCGGGCCTTTCGCCTTGGCCCACAACGGCAATCTGGTGAACGCTCCCGAGTTGCGTCTGGCCCTCGACCACCTCGCCGAGGAATTCACCTCCACCACCGATTCCGAACTCATCGCCTTTGCCCTGCAGCAGGCGGTGGATGGGGGCATGGGGTGGAACCAGGCCATCCGCTCCGCGGCGGCGCGTTGTCGCGGGGCGTTCAGCCTGTTGATCGGCACCCCGGAGGGCCTGTTCGCCATGCGGGATGGCTACGGCATCCGCCCCCTGGTGTTTGGCCGCTTGGGGGATCCTGACCTCGGCCAATGGGTGGCCAGCAGTGAAACCTGTGGCCTCGACATCATCGGGGCTGTCTATGCCGACGACGTGCAGCCTGGAGAGCTGGTGCATTTCCGGCCTGGGGATCCCATCCCAGACCGACAGCGCTGGCAGGAGCAGCCGCCCAAGCTCTGCGTGTTTGAGATGATCTACTTTGCCAGGCCGGATAGCCGTTTCTTCGGGGAATCTCTCTACAGCTATCGCGTCCGAATCGGCGAGGTGTTGGCTCGGGAATCCCCCGTGGGGGCTGACATCGTGATCGGTGTGCCCGACTCGGGAATTCCCGCCGCCATCGGTTTTTCCCAGGTGAGTGGCATCCCTTTCGGCGATGGCCTGATCAAGAATCGCTATGTGGGTCGCACGTTCATTCAGCCCACCCAGGCCATGCGGGAAGCCGGGATCCGGGTGAAGCTCAACCCCCTTCCCGATGTGCTGGCGGGAAAGCGCGTGGTGGTGATTGATGATTCCATTGTTCGCGGCACCACCAGCCGCAAGCTGGTGCAAGCCCTCCGCGACGCGGGTGCCACGGAAGTGCACATGCGCATCAGCTCTCCGGCCGTCACCCACCCCTGTTTTTACGGCATCGATACCGACACCCAGGATCACCTGATCGCCGCTCGATTGAGTTTGGCGGAGATTGAGCGCCATTTGGGCGTGGATTCCCTAGCCTATCTCAGCAAGCAAGGAATGGTGGAGGCGGCCCACACCCATTCCACCCATTTTTGCACCGCCTGTTTTGATGGGGCCTATCCGATCGCGATGGATGAGCAGATGAAGCGCAGCAAACTCATGTTGGAGCCCGCGGGCCTGGCCGTGGTGTCTTGAGGCTTACAGCTTCGCCGGTTCCACGGGCATCAGTTTGTACGCCCTCGTGGTGATCAGCCAGGGGTGAAACACCTCCAGAAACCGCAGTTGCAGTGAGCGGAAAAACAGCTCCACTAATCGCGGATCATCGACATGGAAGGGATACTCACCGGCGAACCCACGAAAGAAATACCAGTTGAGCAGGGCGATGCCGTTGGGGGACAGCCGTTCGGCGAACTCCTCCAGTTGGCCAGCGGGATCCTTCAGGTGCTCCAGCACATCGAGGCACACGATCGTGTCAAACCGGGCGGGCAGGCCTGGATCACTCAGATCCCGAAAGCAGCGGATGCGCTCAGCCAGCCCCAGTTGGCCGGCCCGCCAGCTCACAAACGCCCGGTTGCGGGGGTTGAGATCCACCACCCACACCCGCTCCACCTGGGGGAGGGCGGCGGCGGCCAGGGCATGGGTGCCGATGCCGCCACCAAAATCCAGCACATCCCCCTGGGCGAAGTGAGTTTGCAACCGAAGGGTGTCGGCGATGTAGTCGGCGCTTCCCAGATGCCAGGCCGCCAGCTCCAGCAGATGGGCGTCGCCGACGGTGTCCTCGTAGAACGACTCAACGGTTCGAGGATCGAAGGCTCCAGGATGAAGGGCGGCCAGATCAGAGGCGCTGGCGGGCAGGCGCCGCCTCAGCTCAGCTGGCTCCAGCCCCAGAAAGTTGGCCAGCTGTTGGAGCAGATGGAATCCGTTGGCGAGAAAGCACTCCACCGAGAGATCCCCTGGCTGGGTGCCCTCGGGTTTCTGGAGGATGTCTGGATCCAAAGGAGCGTGGGACGTCTGACCCAACCTACGCAGCCAACCCTGTCAGGCATGCTGAGGGTCCAGCGGTGGCTGCATGGCGATGCGGGTGTTGGTGGTGAGCACCCCGGTGGGGGCCCTGGGCAGCGGCCTGGGGGGTGGAGTGGAGGTGACGGCGATGGGCCTGGTGTCCGGGCTGTTGGCCCGCGGCCATGGAGTGGCCGTGGTGGCCGGGGCGGGCTCGGCCCTGGCTCCCTCCTGCGCGGGGGCGGAGCTCCTCACCGCCAGCGGGGTTGGTCAACCCAGCTGGCAACACCGTCTCCGCTCCGCCCCGGTGGAAATCCCCGCTGATGCCCTGTTGCCGCGGCTTTGGGAGCGCGCCCTGGCGGAACGGCACCGCTTCGATGTGCTCCTCAATTTGGCCTACGACTGGTTGCCCTACTGGCTCACCCCCCAGATCTCCACCCCTGTGGCCCATCTGGTGAGCATGGGATCGGTGGCTGACGCCATGGATGAGGTGATTGGGATGGTGGCCCGGATGAGTTCCGGGCGGCTGGCCTTTCACACGGCCGCCCAGGCCGCTGATTTCCTGCTTCCAGAGCCCGCCGTGATTGTGGGAAATGGTTTTGATCCCGCCGCTTACACCTTTGTCGCCGCTCCCGAACCGGTGCTCGGATGGGCCGGTCGGATCGCTCCGGAAAAAGGCCTGGAGGACGCGGCGCGGGTGGCCCACCGCCTGGGTCTGCCCCTGCGGGTGTGGGGCCTCCGCGAGGACGAGGCCTACGCCCGGGCGGTGGAGGCCTCCGTGCCACCGGACACGCTTCAGTGGCGGGGCTTTCTCCCCACAGCCGCCTTTCAGGCTGAATTGGGGGCCTGCCAGGTGTTTCTCAACACGCCGAAGTGGAATGAAGCCTTTGGCAACGTGGTGGTGGAGGCGATGGCCTGCGGGGTGCCCGTGGCGGCCTATGCCCGCGGCGGTCCGGGCGAACTTGTGCGTGAGGGGCGCAATGGCGCCTTGGCTCCCGCCAATGACCTGTTGGCCTTGGAGCGGGCGGTGAAACGGGCCGCCACGGTGTCTCGAGACGACTGCAGGCAGTGGTTCGAGAGGCACCACTCCGTCGCCGTCTTCAGCGAGCGGATCGAGGCCTGGCTGGAGAAGGTGGTGGGCTAACGGCGGCGGATCACCAGCAGCCCCCGACTTCGACCCGAGCTGGTGTCGAGGTCGCGCGTCGCCCGCCACAGATCCATGGCGTTCACCCACACCGCGGGATAGCGGTAGCGAGCCACATCCAGGATCAGCACCCTGTCGGTGCTCGCGTCATAGGCCGCCAGGGGAGAGAGATGGCCCCCGCCGGCCTGGCCGATGGCGGAGCGCGGGTAATTCACGATCAACCGATCTCGTGGATCGCCCAGGGAGCGGCGCAGCAGGGCCCGCCATTGGGCCAGGCTCAGTTGATCACCATGAAAGCGTTCCACCAACAGGTTGGGATGGCCCGCCAGCCAACCCTGCAGCTGGGCCAGCGTCATCCCCTCCTTGGCCACCACCTCTGGCCTCACAAATCCCCCGCTGCCCGGGATGGAGAAGGCGTTGGTCTGGGTCCAGAAGCGGTAGGGCTCGTAGCCCGGCACGGCTGGGGCTGGCACCCCCAGGCTGTTGAGCACCATCACCGCGCTGGCCACCCCGCAGTAGGCCAAGTTGGCTTGGGTTTCAAACCACTGGGCCAGAGGTCCGTGATCACTCCTGGCGGTGGCCCGGGTGAGGAGGGTTTGGCCCGCCGCCTCCTCCAGGGGAATCAGGGGTTGGGAGGGGCTGGCTGGGGAAGATGTTGGGGCGGACTCAACGGCTGGGCCGGCCATGCAGAGGGCCGTGGCCAGCGCCGCCGACACCGCCGCTCCCCACCATGGCCTTTCTCTCTGGTGCCGCGAAGCCATCGCCTCAATACCCGGAGGAGCCAGGCGGTGGAGCGCTGGCGGGATGCTGTTTCAGGAAGAGGGCCACGCTGATCGGCTGGGGTTGGTTGTAGCCCACGGGGAGCCACAGATCGCCGGCCCCGGAAGCGAAATGCACCTCCCAGTGATACAGCCCCCGGAAGACGGCCGGGTTGTCCTTCATCAACGCCGCGTAGTGCAGCACCGCCCGGCCGTAGTGATCACTGTTGTTGTACCCCCACAGCGCTTTTTTGAGGTTGCCCGGTCCGCCCCGGCGCACCAGGTAGCGGGCCGCGGCGTGGATGGCCTCCCGGGGATCGCGGATGTCGCCCTTGCCGATGCCCGGCTCGGCCCAGGTGGAGGGAAGAAACTGCATCGGCCCCCGGGCCCCGGCCACGGAGATCCCATCCACCCGGCCCATCCCTGTTTCCACAAGGTTCACGGCGGCCAGCACTTCCCAGGGGATGCCCGTCGCGGCGGAGGCCTCCCGGTAGTAGCGAAGCAGGTGGTCGGGCGGCTCTGGAGGGATGACGCGCCAGCTCGGCAGGGTGAGGGAGCGTTTTCCCCGGTGCATGGCCAGAAACTCGCGCCGCGCGGCGACGTGGTGGTCGAACACCGGTTGCCAGCGTTTCGGGAGAGCGGCCCGCGCTTGATCGGCCAAGGCGCGCTGATGGGCCAGCACCCTGTAGATCACCTGTTGCTGATGGCCCAGCCGGGGCAACGCGTCGGATGGGGGGGCCGGGGCCCGCAGGGCCTCCTCCAGGGACGCCAACAACGCCGCCAACTCCTTTGGGTCGGCGGGGAGGAGGGGGTAGTGGCGGCCGTCCTCACTTCTGGGCAAGCCGGGATCGGTGGGCAGCAGGGCCAGGGCCGCGCTCGGGGGCGCTGGGGTGGGTCCACCCGGCGCGGTCAACTTCGAGGGGGAGCTTGATTCGCCGCGGGAGAGGCAAAGCCCGGGAGTCAGGGTCAGCGCCAGGCCGGCCAGCAGGGAGGCCCCCGCGAGCATCAGGATGTTTCGACGCCCCAAGGGACGGGGGGGCGGGACCGGGCGCATCAGGGACCTAGGCGACGCGGGGCCATTCAACCTAGGTGTCTCACGGCCCCGTGACCAGAGGAACCAGCTGGACCACATGCTCGCCGCCCCGCAGGGGCAATGGAACCCCCGAGGTGGTGGTGTCCTCGCTGGGGAGCTCGGCCACACTCCAGCGCAGGTGGCGCCCCTCGCTTCCCCCGAGCCGCACCCCCACGATGGCGCCCTCCGCGGCTTGCAGATCCACCAGCTGGTCAGCCCGTTGCGGGAATCGCAACCCGATCTGGCCCAGATCCCCCCGTTGACACAGCCGCAAGGAGGAAACCCGCAGTTTCTTCAGCTGACCGAGCCGACTGGCCAGGAGCACCTCTCCATCATTCGGCACACAGGCGGCTCCCACCACCTGTTCACCCGGGAGCAGCCGCATGAGTTGGGGGCCCTGGGCGGTGCGACCCAGCAGGGGCAGGTCGCTGTCATTGATCGCCAGCCGCAGAATCCGGCCGGTGCTGCTGGCCACCACCAGGTCTTGGTCGTCCGCGCAGGCCACGACCCGCTGGAGGGTCACCCCTTCCTTGAGTTTCAGCACCGTGGCCGCACGGCCTGAAAGATCCTGAACGTCCTCGATGGCCAGCCGTTTGAAGCGGCCATCACTGCTCAGCAATCCCAGGCTGCTGTGGAGGTCGGGTTGCAGGGGACTCACCTGCACCACCGCCTCTCCCGCCAAACTTTCCGGCAAGAAGCGCTCCAGCGCCCCCTGTTGTTGGGCCGCGAATTCCCAGCGCACCAGGGCCACTCGCCCGTCCGCCGTAAAGGCCAGCAGGGCGGGGGGCGGGTCGACGGGCAGCAGGATCCGCGGGGGGGCGGAACCCTCCCCGTTCTCGGTCACCTCCTCCAGCTTCATGCGGCTCCACTGTTGGGAGGACAGGATCCGCACCAGGCCATCCCCCTGGATCAGCACGCGAGCGTCGGCCGGCAGGGCCTCAAGGGCCTGCTGGCGCTGTTCTCCGGTGGTGGGGCGCGCCGCCGCCCCACGCTGGGCCATCAAGGTGTCTCCCCCTTCCACAAGACGGGTGCGACGGGGGGTGGTGTAGCGCTTGCGCAGGGTTCGCAGCTCCCGAACCATGGTGTCCAGGAGCGTCGAGCGGTCGTCCAACAGATGACGGAGCTGTCCTTGCTCCTCCTTGAGGTCGGCCGCCTCTTTGCGCAGGCTTTCCTGCTCCAGGCCGGTGAGCCGTCGCAGGGGCATGGACAGAACGGCATCGGCCTGGCGTTCGCTGAGATCGAGATGCACCTGAAGGCTGGCCTTGGCCGCGGCGGCGTCGCTCGCGGCGGTGATCATCGCGATCACCTCCTGGAGCCGAGCCAGCGCTTTCATCAGCCCCTCCACCACTTCGAGCCGTTCCTCGCAGCGCCTGAGGGCGTGGCTGGTGCGCCGAAGGAGGGTGAGCTCTCGAAACTCCAGGAACCGCGTCAGGAGCTCCCGCAGGCTCAGTTGCAGGGGTTGGCCGTGGACGAGGGCCAGCAGGATCGCGCCGAAATTGCTCTGCAGGGCCGTGCGTCGGTAGAGCTCCGCGAGCACCTTGTTGGAATCGGCATCCCGACGCACCTCCACCACCACCCGCATGCCCTCCCGGTCGCTTTCATCTCGGATGTCGGCGATGCCCGAGATCTTGCCCTCGTTCACGAGCTCGGCCAGTTTCTCGATCCAGCCCGCTTTGCTGAGTTGGTAGGGCAATTCCGTGATCACCACAGCCCCGCGCCGATGGCGTCCCTTCCCGGGCTGCACCTCTTCGATGTGGGCCACCCCGCGCATCGGGATGCCGCCGCGCCCGGTCAGATAGGTGTCGCGCACGCCGGCGCCTGTGAGCACCTCGCCTCCGGTGGGGAAATCCGGCCCGGGCACCAGCTCCAGCAGCTTCTCATCGCTGAGGTTGGGTTGGCGGATGAGCGCGATCAGCGCATCCACCACCTCACCGAGATTGTGGGGGGGGATGCTGGTGGCCATCCCCACGGCGATGCCGCTGCAGCCGTTGAGCAGGAGAAATGGGAGCTGGGCGGGAAGCACCGCGGGCTCTTGCTGGGAGCCATCGAAATTGGTGGTGAAATCCACCGTGTCATTGCCGATCTCATCGAGGAGTCCCTCATTGGCGATCGGCGCCAGCCGGGTTTCGGTGTAACGCATCGCGGCCGGTGGATCGTCATCCACCGAACCGAAATTGCCATGGCCATCCAGAAGGGGGTGGCGGCTGGAGAAGGTTTGCACCAGTCGCACCAGGGCGTCATAGACGGCTTGATCCCCATGGGGGTGATATTTGCCCAGCACGTCGCCCACCACCCGGGCGCACTTGCGGTAAGGCCGATCAGGGGTGAGCCCCAGCTCGTGCATCGCGTACAAGATGCGTCGCTGCACGGGTTTGAGACCATCGCGCACGTCGGGCAGGGCACGCCCGACGATGACGCTCATCGCGTATTCGAGGTAGGAGCGCTGCATCTCCTGGTGGAGCGCGATCGGCTCAATGCGGGGATCGTTTTCGGGATCGTTCCCCGGGTCTTTGCGATTGCCAGAGCGTGTGTCGGCCATCCTGTGCTGGCAAGGTGGGGTGGACGACGGGGCTCAGCCTACAGATTGAATCGCCGATGCTCCAGGGGGCTCACTCCGATTCTTGGCTGCCGGTGGCATTGGCCTTGGCCCGTTCCACGGCGGGCTTCAGGGGAGGCTCGGCGAGAAGCCGTCGCGCCGCTTCCCGCAACCTGGGCCCCCAGAGTTGCTCTTTTTGGTAGTCGTCCTTCACATAATTGGGGTCGTCCGCCAAGGCTGATTCGGCCAATCGGAAGGCCTCTTCCTTGTTGGGGGGTTGCTCACTGTGGAGGGCGGCGGCCAGGGCCAGGGAGGATTCCGGGATGGAAGGCTTGATCGTGAGCACCTTGCGCCACAGCTTCATCGCCTCTTGCCGTCGGCCCTGTTCAAACATCACCAGGCCTTGGTTGTTGATGGCTTCCCAGAAGTTGGCTCGCAGGCTCGCGGCCTTTTCAAAGGCTTTCAAGGCTTGTTCGGGCTGCGCCAACAGGATGTGGGCGTTGCCGAGATCAAAGAAGGCGCCGGCGTTGCGCCGATCCAGCTGCAGGCCCTTTTGGATGAGGGCGAGGGCATCGCTGGGTTTGCCATTGCGCAGGGCCAGGGCCCCCTCGGCAAACCAGATGCCCGGGTTGTTGGGATCGAGCGACTTGGCTTTGGCCAGGGCCTTGAGGGCTTGATCTGATTTGTCACTGCGCAGTTGGGCCTCCGCCAGGAGCACCCAGCCACGGGGGTCGTTGGGCAGCAGGCGCACGGTGAGTTCGGCAAGCCGGGCCGCGGACTCGGGCTGTCCCAGCCGGAGCATCTGCACGGCCTCCTCCGCGATCCCCAAACCAGCTTCCTCAAGGCCCTTGGCGGCGGGCAGAAACACATAGGGCACCATGGCGGACGCCGGGAGACCCAACCCTGTGGCCAGGGTCAAAATGGCCGGCAAGAAATAGCGCCCGAGGCGACGGCCCACAGAGGTTTGACAGGAACCCTGAGCTTAGAGACTTGTTCTCCCCACGCCCAGGGCCGCCTGGATGTTCCGCCGCCACATCCAGGGCTGGATCCGTCTAAGGGCTGAGGCCCGTAGCCGTTCGTCCCACTCTCCCTCGCTCCAGGCCAGGGCCTCCGGACCCTCCAGGTTGAGCCACCAGGCCCTGGGCCGCAGATCGGCTTCGGTGGTGATCGGCAGATCCGGACGGTTCCAGGGACACACGTCCTGACAGATGTCGCAGCCGGCCACCCACCCCCGCAGGTGGGCCGTGATCGATGGGGGCAGGGTGGCCTCCCGGTTCTCGATGGTGTGGTACGCGATGCAGCGTCGGGAATCCACCACAAACGGCTCCTGAATCGCTCCGGTGGGGCACGCGTCCATGCAGCGGCCACAGCTTCCGCAAAGCGACGCCGAGGGCTCGTCGGCCGGGAGATCCACATTGGTGAGCAGATGGCCCAGCAGCAGCCACGACCCTCGCCGACGGTTGATCAGGTTTCCGTTCTTGCCGATCCACCCCACCCCCGCCTCTTCCGCCCAGGCCTTGTCCATCAGCGGCGCGCTGTCCACACAAGCTCGCCAGCGGCAGTCTGGAACCCGCTCCTCAAGCCATCGCCCCAGCCGCCGGAGGCGCTGGTCGATCACCCGGTGGTAGTCCCGGCCCCAGCCGTAGCGGGCCACCCGCAGGCTGTTCCGCGCGGGCTTGTCCGGCACGTGATAGCTGAGGGCCACCGCCACGACGCTCCGCGCCCCGGGCAAAAGCGACGTGATGGCGCGCCTCCTGGGATCGGCCATCCACCCCATGCTGGCGTGGTGGCCAGCCTCCAGCCACCGTTCCAAGGCGGCATGACGCAGGGGGAGGCGGGCACTCCCCGGGATGGCGGCGACGCCCACGGGGTCAAACCCAAGGGCCCCGGCCTGGGCTTTGAGATCCGCGGCCAACTCTCGCCATGGCGACACCTGTCCCAATTCCGGCGTGTCCTCGTGGGTCGGTAAACTATCCAAACTAAGGTCTGCCCCAGTGCCCTTCAGCTCCTCCGATCGGTTCAGCCCTCTCCTCCGCTGGATCGGAATCACTTTGGTGGTGCTCACGCTTCTCCAGATGGTCGCCGTGCTGGCCCTGGGAGATTGGTCGTCTGAGGCCTATCGCCAGCTGGTGGCCGAGCGACTGATCAAGGAGTCGCCCATGGCCTTGATCGGCTTGCTGTTGATGTATCTTTCCGGCCGACTGGATGAGCAAAACGCCCTTCGCCGCTCGCCCCTCCTCTGGACGGTTTGCGTCTTGAGCGGCCTTATGGCCGTGTTTCTCACCGCCTCGATGCCGATTGTCTTCGGTGGCGACAGGATCATGCAGGAGGAAACCGACCAGCAACTCGCCGCCAAGAGGGGCCAGCTGGAGATGGCCCGGGAGCAAAGCAAAAACCCGGCGGTCCTCCAACAGTTGCTTCGCCAGGCCGAGGCCGCGGGCCAGGTCCCTCCCGGGGCCACCGAGGCCCAGAAGCTCCAATCGGCTCGGGCCTTCATTGATCGTCAGTTGCAGCAGATGGAAGGCCAGTTCAAGCAGGCTCAACAAACGGGCCAGCTGGCGATCAACCAACGTCGGTATGGATCCTCCCTTGGCTCGATCGTGCTGATCGTGGCCTTTACCCTCCTCTGTTTGGGCAGTGTGCTTTGAATGGGGCCTGGGAGCGTTACCGTAAAGGCGTGTCCCCGCGTGCTTGGTCTTGGTTCCTTCCAGTCCCAGACCTGATCAGCAGCCTTTCGGATCGCGACTTCAGGAGGATCTGAAGAATGATCTGATCGCTGGCTTGCTGGTGGTGATCCCCCTCGCCACCACCATCTGGCTGGCCACCACGGTGAGCCGTTTTGTTCTGGCGTTCCTCACGTCGATTCCGAAGCAGTTCAACCCCTTCAACAATCTCAATCCCCTGTTGCAGGAGCTGATCAATCTCAGCTTGGGTCTGCTGGTGCCCTTGCTGGGAATTCTGTTGATCGGGTTGATGGCGAGAAATATTGTTGGCCGTTGGTTGCTGGAATTTGGCGAGGGCACGCTGCTGCGCATCCCATTGGCGGGATCGGTTTACAAAACCCTCAAGCAGCTGCTCGAAACCTTCCTGCGCGACAATTCCACTCGCTTCCGTCGGGTTGTGCTGGTGGAGTATCCCAGGGAGGGGCTGTTTGCCATTGGCTTTGTCACAGGAGTGTTGGGGTCTTCCATCCAGTCTGATTTTCAAGAAACCATGCTGAGTGTCTTCATCCCCACGGCTCCAAATCCCACCACCGGTTGGTACGCGGTGGTGCCGGAGCACTCGGTTCGTGACATCAACCTGAGTGTGGAAGACGCCTTCCGCACCATCATTTCCGCTGGCATCGTCAGTCCTGACGATCGGGAAACTCCGTCCACCCGCAGTTTTTCCAGTTTGCTGGCCCAACTTCGCGCCCCCCAGCTCTCCTGATGCGGAGCCGCAGCCTCTCCCGCGAGCTGGCCTTGCTCATGCTCGCCCAACTCCCCGATCGCGGAGCCACCGCCGTTCCTGGCGACACCACCCTCATGAGCCTGTTGGAGCGGGCCATCACCAGCCTTTCCGAGCACGTGCGTGACCATCTGGAGCGCTCCGCCGAGGCCCTGCGCGAGGCCCAGCGGGAGGTGTTGGACAGTGAGCTGAAGGCGGGTGGCGAGAGCCAGTTGCCGAAGGTGCGCCAACATTTGCTCCGGGGTCTCGCCAGCGGGGAGCAAGCCCTCAATCTTCTCTCCGCCTGCTTGGAGATTCCCCAGCTGTTGATGTTGGCCGATCAAGAAGCGGTGCGGTCGGGTGCCCTGGATCGGGTCCGGGCGGTGTCGCGGGATCGGGAGCGGATCGACGCCCAGCTGGATGGGGTGATGGAAGGCTGGCGTCTCACCCGTCTCCCCCGCATCGATCGGGACATCCTTCGCTTGGCTGTGGTGGATCTCGAGTCGTTCCACACCCCCGCCGCCGTGGCCTGCAACGAGGCGGTGGAGCTGGCCAACCGCTATAGCGATGAGCAGGGGCGACGCATGATCAACGGAGTTCTGGGCCGTTTCACGGCGGCCGGGGGGGTGAAACGTCATGGTGTTTGATTGGTTCCAACGTCGTCTGGCCCAGCCCCAGACCCCTGAGCGTCCCACCGACGCCGAAGCGGAGTCTCCGAGCCAGGACACGGCCCCGCCGGAGGAGCCGTCCATCGTCAGGGATGGCGCCGATCCCCAGCCCACCCCGGAGCCAGCTCCCGACGCCGCTCCCTCCCCCCCGGGGATTGACGCCGATGCCCTCGCCTGGGCCCGTGAGGCCTACGCCCGTTTGAAGGCGGAGCAGGCCGCCAGCCAGCCAGCCCCGAGCGTCACGGCCACTCCGCCCCTGCCCTCTCCCCCTGAGCTGGTCCCCACGCCCTCGCCGATGCCAGCGGAGACGGAGTCGCCCCAGGCCCCCTCGCCTGTCGCTGAGCCCGCCGGGGAGGCTCCACTCTCCCTGCTGGAGAAGGCGGCCGCTGAACGCGCCCAACGCCAGCGGGAGTTGATGGCTGGGGCCATGTCTCCACCTGGCACCCCTCCAGCGGAAACATCGCCAACCGTGTTGGCCCAGCCTCCCCAAGGGAGCCCCTCCGCCGACACTCCGCCCACCCCGGCTTTGGAGGCGGAGGAGCCCAAACTGGGGGACTTCGATGAGGCGTTCACCTGGTCGGCGGAGGTGTTGGCGGCCCAGGGACGGCGGGCTGATCAGGTGTCGTTGGAGGAGATCGATTGGCTGGCCCGACTGCGTCGGGGCATGGAGAAGACCCGACGGGGATTGGTCAGCCAGTTGCTCGACCGTCTTGGAGATGATCCCCTCACCCCCGAGACGATTGAAGACCTGGAAACCACCCTGTTGCGGGCGGACGTGGGGGTGCGGGCCACCGATCAGGTGCTCGACGCCCTGCGAGCCCGACTCAACCAGGAGGTGGTGGATGGGGATGAGGGCTTGCGCATCCTCAAGGAACAACTGCGTGACTTGCTGGAGAAGCCCATCCAGGCCAGCGGTCGGGAGTTCCTCGCTCCCGAGAGGGATCGCCTCAATATCTGGTTGATGGTGGGTGTCAACGGTGTGGGGAAGACCACGACCCTTGGCAAGCTGGCCAACCTGGCCGTGCGCAGCGGGTACAGCTGTCTGATCGCCGCGGCTGACACGTTCCGGGCGGCGGCCGTGGAGCAGGTGAAGATCTGGGGAGAGCGCAGTGGCGTCCCCGTGATCTCCAACCCGAGTTCCAACGCGGATCCGGCGGCCGTGGTGTACGACGCCATCAACAGCGCCAAGGCCAAGGGAACGGAGCTCGTGTTGGTGGATACGGCCGGTCGTTTGCAGACGAAGCACAACCTGATGGAAGAACTCAGCAAGGTGCGTCGCATCGTTGACAAGCTCGCGCCGGAGGCGGCGGTGGAGTCGTTGCTGGTGTTGGATGCCAGCCAGGGCCAAAACGGTTTGCGACAGGCCCTGGCCTTTGCTAAGGCCGCTGGCCTCACCGGGGTGGTGATCACCAAGTTGGATGGCAGCGCCAAGGGGGGCGTGGCCCTCGCGGTGTGCCAGGAGGCGGGATTGCCGATCCGCTTCATCGGCGCCGGGGAGGGCCTCCGCGATTTGCGACCCTTCAACAGTTTTGAATTTGTCGAGGCCCTCCTAGCCACCTGATGTCACGCAACCGTCCCCCCGCGCCCCTCCGCCCTCGGGGCCGCAAGCTTGGCCAGATGGTTTCTTGGCCAGCGTTGCTCACCCTGGGCGTGGGATTGCTGGTGCTCGCCGGTCTGGCCTTGCTGCCCACCATGGTCTGGCAGGTCAACCCTTTGCTCTGGAGGCAGCTGTTGCGGCTTCAAGGAGGGGTGGCCGGGCTTGTGGCGGGATCTGTTCTTGGCTTTCTGGTGGGTCGTTACAGCCGTCGGCGGTCCTGATCCCTTTGGCGCCTGGTTCCTTGCGATCGAGCGGGCGGCGATCCGACCAGGGATGTTCACCCTGGGCAGGCAAGAACTCCCTATCCTTTCCTTAGTTTTTGGTTCATCGCTGGCTGGGTCGCACCAGCTCCGTCACCATGTTCTTCGACCTTCAGTACCTCGTTCTCACGATTCCCGCCCTGCTCTTCAGCCTGTGGGCCCAGTGGCGGGTGCGGAGCACCTTTAGCCGCTACGCCAAGGTGGGCGTTCGCTCTGGCCTCACTGGGGCCCAGGCCGCTGAGGCCGTGTTGCGAAGCGCCGGGGTGAAAGGTGTGCGAATTGAGCGCCACGAGGGTTTCCTCACCGACCATTACGACCCTCTCGCCAAGGCCCTGCGTCTCTCGCCCCACGTCTACGACGGTCAGTCGATTTCTTCCATCGCCGTGGCGGCCCATGAGGCTGGCCATGCCATCCAAGACAAGGTGCGATACGTGCCCCTGGTCTGGCGTTCGGCCCTGGTGCCCCTCTGCAATGTGGGCAACATGCTTTGGTTTCTCCCCTTCATGGCGGGGCTGCTGCTGCGCCAGCTCTCCTTTTCCCCGCTCCTGATTTGGACGGGCATTGGCCTGTTCGCCCTGGTGGTGGTGTTTCAGCTGATCACCCTCCCCACTGAATTCAATGCCTCCAACCGGGCCAAGACCGTGTTAGCCAGCACCGGCATCGTCAGCACCCAGGCGGAGGCCGATGGGGTCAAATCCGTCTTGGATGCCGCCGCCCTCACCTATGTGGCCGGGGCCGCCGCCTCGGTGCTGCAGCTGCTGGATCTGGTGCTCCGTCAACAGCGCAATTGATCTCCGCCCCATCGACTCAAGAGGTTCCCTGAACCCTCGACCAGCGGAGAAAGGGAATTGAGGCGAGGATCGTCACCAGCAAATAGGTGACGATCGCCAGTCTCACTCCCGGAACTTCCTTGCCATGGGTGATGGCGATGAGCAGGGCCAGCCCCGGATTCCGCATGGACGTCACCAGGGCGGTGGTGGTGCGCTCCTCCGGAGTTCCCCCTTGACCGAGGAGTGAACCGATCCCGAGGGCGATGGCGGTCATGAGCACCATGGCGGCCAAGCCCCCGAGATTGGCCTTGAAAAACGACAGCAGTTTGGGGAACACCATGAAGAGGACCACCCCCACCACCGCCAACGTCACCATCATGGCCACCTTCTGAATCCGGATCGCCCAGCGAGCTCCCTGTTCGGGGAACCTTTGGCGCACCAGCAAGCCCACCGTCAGGGGGAGCACTTGCACGAGGGCCACCTGGAGGGCGACGGTTTTCGGGCTGATGTCCCAACCGCTCACATGGTGCACTGAGCGGAACACATCGCTGAGAAGGGGAATGGACACAATGGCCACCAAGGCCGCCAACACCTGGAGCAGGGCCGCCAGATGGCGATCACCCCCTTGCAGATGGGCTTTGCGCAACGTGAGGGGCGCGCTGGGGCACAGCGCCATCAGGGCAATGCCGAAGCGGGCCCCGATCGACAGCTCGGAGCGGATGGGCAGATTGAGCAGCGCCAGGCCCGCCAGGGGAACCAACACGCAGGTGCCCAGCAACACCCGCAGGATCAGCCAGGGGCGATGGCGGAATGTCGCCAGGGCGTTGATCTCCAGTCCCAACCCCAAGCCCACCATCAGGGAGATGAGGCTGGTCTTGATGAGAAGGATCAGGAGGTTTGTCAGGGTCATCGCCGAGGGATCGACATGGGCGGGTGGTCAGGAACGTGGTGTGAGGGTCAGGCCAGCGGGTTCGGGTGGCGCGAGGCCGCCCGCTGGGCCACCTCCCCTTCCCAACGCTGTTCGGCCTCGATTTCTCGCCCAAGGAAGATGTTGAGGAAGGTGCGGATCACGGCGATCACCCCCAGCTGGATCAAATTGCTTTCCGTTGGGCTCGTGGTGGTGGCCACGATGTCAGCCGCGAGCTGAAATTCCAGGGCCAAGGCCAGCCAGCTGCCAAAGGTGAGGCGCGCCTGATTTGAGGGGCGGGTTGGCAGGCGGCGCCCCAGGCGTGGGATCGCTTGGTGAAAGGTCGCGATCAGCCCGTACAGCACGGTGAGAACGGAAAGGGCCTCGAGCAGCACACGCGTGGCGGTGCCCAAGGGCTCGATCACCGCCTGGAGGGCATCAAGCATCGGGATGATGAGTCACGGGGTTGGGCTCAGGATGGCGCTGCTGTCGCGGCCTCCAACTGGGGTGGGCCAAGGTGTGTGCCACCCAGCCGGGCACCGTGAGCGTAGCCACGAGAATCGTGAGGGCCGTGCTCAGGCGGCTGGAGAAGGCGCGGGCGGAATCCAGTCCTTGGTGCAGGAAGGTGAGGGCCACCAGGGTGGCGAACAGGCCGGTGGTGAGACCACTGATGGAGCGCAGCACATCCCTGGGGTGCTGTCGATCGTGGGAGGAGGCATCGCGGCTGAGGACGAGGCCACCGATCACGCCCGCGCTGGCCAGGAGCGCCATCAGCAGGGCGCGCTGGGAGACGCCCCCTTCCACCTCCAGTGATTTCAGCCGGCTGCCGATCACCTCGGCTGTCCCGAGGATCCCGCCACTGGTGGCTCCCACCAGGGCCCATCGCGCCCCCCGCCGCAGGGTGGGCTTGCCGATGATCAGGGAGGCCCCGGTGATCAGGAGGCTGCTGATCAGCGTGGAGGCGATCACCAACAGCGAGCGGGTGAGGGCGAAGACGCTTCCGCCGGCCACCAGGGCCACCAGGAGTCGGGCGAGGGTGTTGGGCATCCAGAACTTCGAGGGAGGGTGGATCAACGCCAGCCATAGCCCTTGCCAGGCTGGGACGACAACCGGCGGCGGCGGTCCCTCAACGGACCATCCCGTTGATGAGAATCACCAGGCAGAGAAACCCAATGGCCATGAGGGCCAGGGCGGTGCCGATGCCGAGCGATGTGCCCTGTTGGTAGGTGAAGTCATCCCGCGTCAGTCGGCGGAGGATGCGCTTGTGCTGAAGGGTGGCCGCGGCCAGGGCGCCGATCCCCGTGACAATGAAGGCGATGGCCATCAGGCGCACGGAGAGGTCGGCCCGGGCGGAAGTGCCCCAGCGGCTGCGATTGATGGCGCCCACCACCTTGTCGACCCCAAAGCCAAAGCTGATCAGCGACAGGGAGGTGCGGATCCAGGCCATCAGGGTGCGCTCGGCGGCGGCCCGGTTGCGTTCTTTCGCCAGTTCGTTGGTGAGATTCATGCTGGCGGGCCGGGGGG
>JBKCPG010000427.1:0-2816 GCA_046309395.1 Cyanobacteriota bacterium
CGACGGGGGAGGGGGAGGCGGCCAACGGGGACTCACTCACGGGGAAGGAAGGCGATAGCGAGCGATGATGCGTTGGGCGAAGGGGGGGATGTGACGCTCCACCATGGCCCCATGGTTGCGACGGAGCCAGAGGGCGTTGCGGGTGAAGTGGGAGTCGATGGAAAACCTCCCGTATTCAAGCCCCTGGGGACCAAAGCGCCCCACAAACCATCCCACAACCTCCGCCAGCCAGAGGGGCAATTTCAGGGCCTTGTCGTAGGCGTCGATTCCTTGCTGCACGGCTTGGCGTCGATCGCCGCGGCTCATCACGGGGGCCACATCAAGCTCCGACTGGACCAGATCCAGCAACCGTTGCCCCTTGGGATTGCGAACCGTGAGCCACTGCCGGCCAAAGGTCGCCCCCATGTAGCCCACCACCAGATCCGCCCCGGCGTTCGTGTAGTCAAAACAGCTCAGGCAACTGGGGGCGAAGACATCTTTGAGGGCGGGAGTGTCGAGGCCAAAGAAGGGAACCGTTTCCACCTGACCATCCGCATGGCGGAAGTGAACGCGGAAATCCTGCATGAATTCGTAATGCACCACCGTTTGGGGGGAACGGCTGGCGCTGTGCAGAAACGTCCGCAGACCCTCCCGGCTCACGTTGTCGACGCAGGGAAGGCCGAGCACATAGAGAGCTTCCAGGGGGAGGGTGGCCTCGATGGCGCGCAGGGCCTGCACCTGGCAACCCACGCCAATCGCCAGAAGCCTTTGGATGCCACTGCCTGGAAGCCGCTCCAACACCTTGAGGTTGGGGGAGAGGGTGGGCTTGTTGACGCGGGCCGCCAACACCTCCTCCGGGGTGCGCGCCAGGATGGGCACGGGCGTGAAGCGATCGTCGGGGCTTTGCCCCACGCACAACACGGCGTCCACCAATCCCGTTTCCAGGGCGCGAACGCCGATGCGGCTCACGATCCCCGTCCACTGAGCCCCCTCGATGGGCTTTTGGAGCCGAGCGGTGAGCATGCGCTCATGCACACCGAAGTAGAGCTCGTTTTCATCCTCCAGGTCGCGCCCGCGGCCATGGACCTGGCGCTCCATGGCCTCGAAATGTTGATCCAAAAAGGCGCAGGCCTGGCGCACATAGGCCACCCAACGGGTGTCGCAGAGTCCACATTCACTGCAGAGCTCCTTGGCGGGCCGAGGGCTGCCTTCCGGCATGGGGCGCGCCCGCTGATGGGCCACCGCCGTGGGGGGAATCAGGGGGAGGGAGGAAGGCTCAGCGGCGGTCAAAACAGCGGCGGACGGGGGCCCGTGCTCAACCTATCGGCTCGACCGCGAGGCGGGGGACGGGGACCGGCGGGGTCGCTCAGCCAGAGTGAGCCCAGTCATGCCTGATCTGGCACCCATGGCCGTCCGTCGGGAGCGTCGCCCAGCCCAAACCAATCCCCTAGCGGTTCCGCCACGGCTGCCCCTCCACCGCCTCTCTTGGAGAGGGGCCGGGATGGCCCTCCTGGCGGTGCTGGGGGCCCTCACGGGCGCCAGCCTGCTGGGAGTGATCTGGCCCAAGCCCGACCGCTCGGCCCATCTGCGCGATGAGATCACCGCCAGCGCCTTGGCCCCGAAGCCCCGCGACCCGGTGACGGTGCTGGTGATCGGCAGCGATGCCGATCGTGAGGGGGCCCCCATCAACGGCGCCGCCCCCCGCGGACCCGCCAACAGCGACGTGGTGTTGCTGGTGCGGGTCGATCGCAAGAGCCCCTTGCGGGTGCTCCAGGTGCCCTCGGAATTGGCCGTCTCCCTGCCAGATCGGGAGGAGCCCGTGGCCCTGCGGGATCTCTACCGGCTCGGAGGGGTGGCGCTGACGGCGGACGCGCTGCGCGCCCTCCTCAAGCTGGAGAACGGCGCCCCCGATCGCTACATCGTGTTGCCGCGCCAAGCCCTCAGAGACCTGGTGGATGCCCTGGGGGGGGTGGAGGTGAGCCCCCCCCGCAGCATGAAGTACCGGGATCAAACCCTCAAATACACCATTGATCTGCAGGGAGGCCTGCAGCGTCTCTCGGGGGACAAAGTGGAGCAAATGGTGCGGTATCGCGACAAGTGGCTGGGGGAACAAAGCCGGCGAACCAACCAGCGGCTGGTGTTGACGGGTTTGCTGACGCAACTGAGCCAACCGGCGCAACTCGCCCAGCTCCCCACCCTCATCCCCGCCTGGACGGGCCAGGTGGACACCAATCTGAATCAGCGGGAAATGCTGAGCCTGCTGGCCGCCAGCCTCGACAACCCGCGGCCGGCGCAATTCGACACCCTGCCACTCTTGCCGGCCACCAAGGAGTTCGGGGATCTGCGGCAGCTGGATCCCGCCGCCGGGCAACCCCGCTGGCCCTAGGGATCCATCCCGCCTTGTCCCAGGCGCTCAAGGAGAAGGAAGGGGGGAGGGAAGATCCAGGCAAGCCCAGCGCCACTGGAGGCGCTCCGCCAGCTCGGCGGCCGAGTCGCCCCCCTCGGAGCCGGCGCCCTCCTCCATCCGACCCAACCAGGGCAGGCCATCCCGGCGACGACGCTCCCCGTCCCACGTCCCCCCCCATTGGGCCAACCCGAGCAGGGGCACGCCCCATTGCCGCAACAGGGCCGTGGTGGAGGCCGCCGCGCCGCTGGCCAACTGGGGAGCGGCGATGATCAGCAGGGCGGGCTGGCGCCAGGCCCCGAGGGCCTCAGCCCAGGTGCTCCCGTCCGGGAGGGGTTGGCCTGGATCCAGGGGAAGGCTGGCCAGCCAGCCACCGGAAGTGTCGTGAAGTTGGCCGAGCCACCGCTGGGGAGCTTGGGGGTGGGCGATGGGG
>JBKCPG010000428.1:0-52929 GCA_046309395.1 Cyanobacteriota bacterium
GCGCTCAAGGGCCTGACGGGCCTGGTCCGTCGTCCAAGTCAGCTGGGCCAACAGTTCATCGCATTGCGCGAGCAACTCAGAGCGCACCAGGGGCAGGGGGGCGGTTCCAGGCTGGCTGCCGGGGGGAAGCCCCTCCAGCCACGCCATCCCCCGTCCCCCCGGCCGCGCCATCCGCCACCCTCCCGATGGAGGACGTGCCACCCCCGGAGGCGCCCTCTGATCCGGAGGATTGGGGCGCGGATCTCCTCGAGTTGGATCGTTTGCTGCGCCAGTTGGGTTGGGGCCGGGATGAGGAGAGCGTCTATCTGCGGCGGCTGTTTGGCCAGCCCAGTCGCAGCCGGCTCACCCGTTACGCCGATCTCATGCTGTTGCGGCGCGCGCTGGAGGGGCTTCCCCCCGGCAGCCAGCCTGGAACCGCCCCCCTGCCCCTGGTGCGCTCTGAGTTGCTCGCGCAATGCGATGAACTGTTGGCCCAGCTGACTTGGACGACGGACCAGGCCCGTCAGGCCCTTGAGCGCCACTTTGCCGTCCACAGTCGACAGCGCCTGAGTGACGACCAGTTGTTGGCCTTCAACGTGCTGCTGGAGGGGGAACTCCTGGCCCTTTCCCCCTCGGGATGACCCCCCGGGGAGGGCTCAGACCTTTGCGTAAACTTCTCAAGATTCGCCGTCAGCGCACCGCACTCCATGACCATTCGCATCGGCATCAACGGCTTCGGCCGCATCGGCAGACTGGTGTTTCGCCGCGCCTGTGAATCAGATGCGGTGGAAGTGGTGGCGATCAATGATTTGATTGATGTTGATTATATGGCGTACATGCTCCGCTACGATTCCACTCACGGTCGGTTCAAAGGCCAGGTGGAAGTGCTAAATGGCGCCCTGGTTGTGGATGGTCGCCCGATTCGCACCTCCGCCGAGCGGGATCCCCAACTGCTTCGCTGGGATGAGGTTGGGGCGCACACGGTGTTGGAGTCCACTGGTTTGTTCCTGACCGACGACTTGGCACGCAAGCACATCCACGCGGGGGCGAAAAAGGTGGTGCTCTCCGCTCCTTCCAAGGATGAAACGCCTATGTTTGTGATGGGGGTCAACCACCACACCTATGCCGGTCAGGACATTGTGTCCAATGCCTCCTGCACCACGAATTGCTTGGCCCCGATGGCGAAAGTGGTCCATGACAGCTTCGGCATCCAATCTGGTTTGATGACGACGGTTCACGCCACCACCGCCACCCAAAAAACCGTTGATGGCCCCTCCGCAAAGGATTGGCGTGGAGGCAGGGGAGCCGCGCAAAACATCATCCCCTCCTCCACCGGTGCGGCAAAAGCGGTAGGCCGGGTGATTCCCTCCCTCAATGGAAAGCTCACGGGCATGGCGTTTCGGGTGCCCACCCCCAACGTCTCCGTGGTCGACCTGACGGTGAATTTGGAGAGGCCAGCCACCTACAGCCAGGTGTGTGAGGCGATGAAGACCGCCGCCCAAGGAGAGCTGGCAGGAATTCTGGGGTATACAGAAGACGCGGTTGTCTCCACGGATTTCTTGGGGGAATCCTGCACATCCATCTTTGATGCCGAAGCTGGTATCGCTTTAACCGACACCTTCATGAAATTGGTTTCCTGGTACGACAATGAATGGGGGTATTCCTGCAAGTGTGTTGATCTAATTCGTCACATCCATGGCTAGTTTGCATTCTTTTTGTATCAGCTGACCGACTTGTTTGGCGTTGTCTTGGGTCCCGTAGGCTTCTAACTCAAGCCTCCGCTCCCATTGGGACGAATCCGCGTAGACAGGATCTTTAAGCTTCCGGCTCAAGCGTCCTGGATTCTCCACTTCCAGACCAAGGGCTTTGGGCTGGGCTGTCACTGACCCACCACGGCAGCTTTGGGCCACATGAATGGATTCGTGGCTGAGCACCCGCAGAAAATCAACGGATCCCTTATTGGCCACGTCGGGTTGGATGCGCAATGTGGAGAGCTGATGATCCCACTCCCCAGCGGCTCCCTTTTTGATCGTGGGTGAGAGAACCACCCGCACTCCCGCCTTCCGCAGTTTTTCGAGAAGATCAATGATTTGGGATCGCTCTTTCAGGAAGGTTGGTGGAGATTCAATCAGGGCCTTGAGCTGGGGCACACTCAAGTCAGGCTCATCAGCTCGACGCTTGTAGAGATAGCGCGTGGATCCGTCGGCCAAAATTTCTTCTTGCGGTTCCCATTGACGATCGCCTTCCTCCAGCTGCTCCAACAAACGTCCCGTGTCCACGGGAGCTGTTGCCCTGAACCGACCACTATCAGGGAAAAGGCTACCGGGCAGGTATCTGGCGACTGTGCCACCGCTCCCATCGGAGTTGACCAAAGTGAGGAGATCGGGGAGGGCCATCACCGCTAGCCCGGCTCCAGCAAGTCCTAGGGCCCACTTATAGCCATGGTGCACCCTGGACACCCGCTGCATGATCCGGCCACAGCGGACACATTCAGGCAGAAAACGAGGTTTGCGCTTGAAGCGGGAAGGAAGGCAATCGCAAGTCGGACACTTATAAAGATGCATCCCCTAAACCTTTCTTAAATTTAATCTAGCACAAGGGAACCTCCAGTTGGCTCCGTGTGGTCACTTTTCTGGCCTTGGCTCCTGGGAGGGTGCTTGCGAAGATCGAGAGGCCCCTTGCCCCCTTCCGCCCATGCCCCTCTCCGCCATGGTGCGTCAGTTGCGGCAGGCCCCGCTCACGGTGGAGGTGCTGGCCCGCTCTCGGCGCCCTGAGCGGCTGCTGATCCGGGGGGGAGGCAGGGTGGCCAGGGCTCTCGTCACCAGTGCCCTCGCCAGGCTGGCGGACGCTCCGCTTCTGGTGATCGTGCCCACCTTGGAGGAGGCTGGGAGGTGGGCCGCCCTGTTGGAACTCATGGGCTGGAGCAGCATGCTCTACCCCGCCAGCGAGGGCTCGCCCTACGAGCCTTTCGACCCCACCAGTGAGATCACCTGGGGGCAGCTCCAGGTTCTCGCTGACCTCCTTCATCCCCGGCCGACGGCGGTGGTCGCCACCGAGCGGGCCTTGCAGCCCCATCTCCCCCCTCGGGAGATGTTCGCGTCGTGCTGCCGCACCCTCACACGGGGAGACAGCGTCTCCCTTGAGGAGCTGGCGCAAACCCTCGCCCGATTGGGCTATCAGCGCGTCGCGTCTATTGAACAGGAAGGCACCTGGAGTCGGCGCGGCGACATCTTGGACATCTATCCGGTGAGTGCCGAGCTGCCCGTGCGGCTGGAATTCTTCGGCGATGAACTGGAAAAACTCAGGGAGTTTGATCCCGCCAGCCAGCGGTCCCTGGACGCGATTGAGCGGGTGCTGCTCACCCCCACCAGCTTCAGCACCCTGGTGGCTGACGCCCTGCGGGAGGATCTCCCCCCCGGCCTTGATGTCCTGCTCGGTTCGGAGGCGTGCTCCCGTCTGCTGGATGGGGAGACCCCGGAGGGGCTCCGTCGGCTGCAGGGATTGGTGTGGGCCCAACCGGCCAATTTGCTGGATTACCTCGCTCCGGCCACCATGATCGCGGTGGATGAGCGCCGTCAGTGCCTGGCCCACGGTCAGCAATGGCATGAGCACGCCTCCGAGCACCACCGCGAGCTCTGTCGGGAGTGGGAGCGGAAGGCCGGGGAGCAGCCCGGGGTCACTCTTCCAGGGGGGCTTCACCGACCTCCCCAGGAGGCCTTGGCGTCCCTGGAGGCCTTCAGCGGATTTGATCTGGCTGAACTTTTGGAACGGGACGGGGCGCCCAACAGCTTCGATCTGGCCGCCCGTCCCGTCGCGGCTCACCCCAACGCTTTCGGCCGACTCGCGGAACAGATGCGCGGCCATCTGCGGGATCAGCGGCAGGTTTGGCTGGTCTCCGCCCAGCCCACGCGCGCTGTCGCCCTGCTGGAGGAACACGACCTCGTGGGTCGATTTGTCCCCAATCCGGAGGATTGGCCAGCGATTGAGCGACTTCTTGAGCAACACACGCCAGTCGCTCTCAAAAGCAAGGGCACCGCTGAGTTGGAGGGCCTCCAGTTGCCGGCCTGGAAGCAGGTGCTCTACACGGATCGGGAAGTGTTTGGCCAGCACAACCTGGCGGCCACTGGCTTTGTGCGTCGCCGACGCCGGGCCGCCAGCCGCACGGTGGATCCCAACCGGATGGTCCCCGGGGATTTTGTCGTGCATCGCAACCACGGCATCGGTCGCTTTCTCAAGCTAGAGAAATTGGTGCTGGCGGGGGAGGCTCGCGACTACCTGGTCGTGCAATACGCCGATGGTCTGCTGCGGGTCGCCGCCGATCAGTTGGGCAGTCTCGGCAGGTATCGGGCGACAGGCGAGGGCATTCCCGAACTCAACCGCATGGGGGGCACGGCCTGGCAGCGCACCAAGGAGCGGGCCGCCAAGGCCATTCGCAAAGTGGCCATGGATTTGGTGAAGCTCTACGCCGAGCGCCATCAGATCGAGGGTTTCGCCTTTCCACCCGATGGTCCCTGGCAGGCGGAACTGGAGGATTCATTCCCTTACGACCCCACGCCGGATCAGCTCAAGGCCATCACGGATGTGAAGCGCGACATGGAACGCCCCCAGCCCATGGATCGTCTGGTCTGCGGGGATGTGGGGTTCGGAAAAACGGAAGTGGCCATCCGGGCCATCTTCAAAGCGGTTACCGCTGGCAAGCAGGTCGCCATGCTGGCCCCCACCACCGTGTTGGCCCAACAACACTGGCGCACGCTCAGTGAGCGCTTTGCTCCCTATCCCTTGAAAGTGGCCTTGCTCAATCGCTTTCGCACCGCCAACGAGAGGCGTTCAATTCTGGATGGATTGGGCTCCGGTCAGGTGGATGTGGTAGTGGGCACCCACCAACTGCTTGGGAAGGGCACGGTCTTTCGCAATTTGGGCCTGCTGGTGGTGGATGAGGAACAGCGGTTTGGGGTTCAGCAAAAAGAAAAGATCAAGGCCCTTCGCAAGGACGTGGATGTGCTCACCCTGAGCGCCACGCCCATTCCGCGCACCCTCTACATGAGTCTTTCGGGGGTGCGTGAGATGAGCCTGATCACCACTCCCCCCCCGTTGCGGCGGCCCATTCGCACTCACCTGGCCCCCTTTGATGAGGAAGCGGTGCGCAGTGCCGTGCGCCAGGAACTGGATCGGGGCGGACAGGTGTTTTACGTGGTTCCGCGGGTGGAAGGCATGGAGGAGGGGGCTGAGCGCCTGCGGGCCATGCTGCCGGGGATGCGCCTGATCGTCGCCCATGGTCAAATGCCCGAGGGCGAATTGGAAAGCGCCATGGTGGCCTTCAACAGTGGGGAAGCGGATGTGCTGCTTTGCACCACCATCATTGAAAGCGGTTTGGATATTCCCAGAGTGAACACCATTCTCGTTGAGGATGCCCACAGATTTGGCCTGGCCCAGCTCTATCAACTTCGCGGTCGCGTCGGCCGGAGCGGCATTCAGGCACACGCTTGGTTGTTTTATCCGGGCGAAACCTCTCTCAGTGAAGCGGCACGCCAACGCTTGCGGGCCATTCAGGAATTCGCCCAATTGGGCTCGGGCTACCAGCTGGCCATGCGCGATATGGAGATTCGGGGAGTGGGCAATCTGCTGGGCTTGGAGCAAAGCGGTCAGATGGAAAGCATTGGTTTTGACTTGTACATGGACATGTTGCAGGAATGTCTGGCTGAACTCCAGGGCCAGGACATCCCCAGTGTCGATGACACCCAGGTGGATCTTCAGCTCACGGCCTTCATTCCAGCGGAATGGATGAGTGAGAACGAGGAAAAGGTCGCCGCGTACCGAGCCGCCGCCCAATGCGAGAGCAAGGCGGCCCTGCTGGAGCTGGCCGCTGGCTGGACCGATCGCTACGGCCCAATTCCCGCCCCTGTGCAGAGTCTGTTCCGCCTTTTGGATCTCAAGCTGTTGGCCAAACGCTGTGGAGTGGCTCGCATCCGGCCGGAAAAACCCAACATCCTGTTGGAAACCCCTATGGAGGAGCCGGCCTTTCGTCGTCTACGCCAAGGCCTCCCCCCTCACTTGCACGGCCGTTTGGTGTACCAGGGTGGGCCGGGGACCGGGGGCAAAATCGTGGCCCGCGGACTCGGTGCCTTGCCGGTGGACAGGCAGGTGGAGGAATTGACCGGATGGTTGGAACACATGGCGGCCCAGATCCCTTCAGCCCAGGTCCCCAACGACTCCTCGCCCTCTGACCAAAACGCCCAGCGCGGCGCCGATGTGCTGGTGGTTTGAGGCGGAGGCTCAGCTTGTCAACCGCTCCGCCAGGAGTTCAGCGCTTCCCATGGCGCCTTCCACTCTCCCGAATCCAGGGCCCGCCATGAAGTCGCCACAAAAGCCCAGCTTCAGGCCCTCATTCCAACAGAGCTCAAGGGGGACCCCATGGGGCAGCGGAAAGGCCGCTCCCCAACGCATCAATTGCCTCACGCTTCCTTCTGAGACCCACTCCGTCAGCCATGGCCCCAGCACGTCCCTCAGGGCGATGTCGAGGGAGCCGATCACTCGCGATTCCTGATCGGGCTGGGCGGTGAGGCCCAATTGCCGCGCGATGGCGGAGCCCGATCCGTACGTCGCGAGATGTTCCGCGGCGAACGTGGCGCTGGAGTGGGCCACCACGGCGCACCCCCCCTCCGGCTCCGGCTGGATCGAGACCCTCCAGAGTCCCCATCGCTGCTGGGCCGAGGGATCAAAAGCGAGCAGTTGAAACGGTAACGCCCTCCAATCGGTTGCCTCCTCTGGGGACAGGCGCATCAGCAGCGCGCTGCGCGCTTCGAATCGCAAGGCGGAAATCACCGCCAGGGCATGGTTCAACCCGGAATCCCCCAGGCGTTCGGCCAGCACTTGCAGGGGTGGGGAATCCCAGCCAAAGGTCAGTCGGCCGCGTGGATGGGCCAGCAAGGTGCCGGTTAACACCAGTCCTTCCGCCTCCGCCAGGAGGGCCCCATCGGCGTTTTTCAGCAGCCAGCGATCCCTGTCGCGATCAATCTCCCGCACCAGCGTTTGAAAATTCACGCGAACCCCCTCCCCCGCCAAGGACAGAAGTCCCTCGCAGAGTTTCTCCATCCCGCCCTTTCCCCGGAAGCGGGGGCCCCGCAAGAGGGGATCGTTTCCCTCATCGGCCACCAACTCTCCCGTTCCCCGAACGCGGGCGATCGTGCCGGTCCAGGGCTCCAACCACCCCTGGCGCAGCAGGGTTTGGATCAGCTCAGGAGGGGGATCCGAGCGAAGGTTGAAGAGGTTGGCGCCATGGTCAACGCGCAGCCCTGGATGGGAGCGGGAGCGCCGTGTCGCCGTGCGGCCCCCCGGGCCCCTGCCAGCCTCCCAGAGGCTGATGCCCTCCATGGGCCAGCCCCGCTGGCTGAGTTGGGCGATGAGGGAGCAGCCAGCAACACCGGCCCCCACAATGGCCAGGCTGCGTGGCCTTGGCGACAAGGCCATGGGGATGGGTTCAGAGGCTGGCTTCTAGAAAGGTACGTAGCACAGCGAAAGGAATCTCAATATCGTGATTTAAATTGAGGCTTGTCGCTTCACTAAAGCTGTATAGACCACCCCGCAGCGCCGTGAGTTGAAAAAAATCTGGGCGTAGGCCATGACCGGATTGAAAGATTTCCAACACCTGGCAGCCGGGAGAGATGTAAAGCAGATTGGTCAGAGCCCCTCCATGGGCGGAGATGATGTGGGTGGCTCCCTGAAACAGTTGGATTTGCTGATGGAGGGGCAGGCCATCGAGTTGGACGCCTTGAAATCCATGGAGGGAGAGAAAGGCCAGGACAGCGTCTTCATTTCTGACCCGGCGCTGGGTGGCCTTCCCCCTGGAGATGTAGAGCCTGCGACAGGTGGTGTCTGGAGTTGCTTTCTTGTGCCGTTCCATTCCAGCGATGAGTCTGCTGGAAAGCATCGCGACCGCGTGGGGCGAAAGGGCATCGAAGTGGCCCGTCTCGCTGTGGCGAATATGCCGATGGGAGAATGTGCTGACCAGTCGCTCAAAACTCCAGCTGCGAATTGAGGACGTGGTGGGAACCTGTATCCATTGTTCGGGATGGATGCCGAGAAAGAGCAAGGAGTCGCTCTGCCAGCTTTGCAGACCCTCCGGCACGAGCGCGCTGAAAGGCTCGCCAGAGAGGCGTTGGTAGACCTCGGCGGCAAAAATCCGTGGAAGTGCATCTAGAAACCAGTGGAAGTAATTTGGCTTGGTATTGAGATGATCGATCAAAACGCAGACGTTTTGATCGATGGCCACCGTTGGCCCTCGAAAGTATTGCCACAGCAGGGAACGATAATCTTTTGATGTCGGAATCCAAAAAGGGATGGTCTCTTCTATGACCGTGAGATTGCGCTCCAATCCGATCCATTTTGGACCGACGCAACTGGCCTGGGGCGAGAGCTTGAAGCTGTCAGCTGGACGTTCAAAAGGTGCAGCATAAATCCGTAGTCGCCGCAGTGGCAAGCCAAAGAGATTGCGCATGTTTGATGCATAGTCACACCAAACTTGATCTGTGAGCCTCAGCTTTCTACCCAAAGATGCAATCTCCTAGGCCAATGTTTCCTTCTGATCGACCCAAAGAGCCAGCCCTCCTCCCCGTCCCCGTGCCGCCAACCATTTCACTCCGTCCGTTGTTGTGTCGCTGCCAATCAGGGCAAAGAAGGGTTGCTTGTTGGGCGCCGGCTTTGGTAGAGAAATGCTAAGGATGGGATGGTTGGCCATCAAAATCCGCAGCCGCGTAAAATTAAAAAACAATAGGGGACGACGTTGCCGCAACTCGCCAGGCCCTGAAAAACAGATTTTGATCCAGCCCAACGCCAGCGAATTCGTCAGCCGCAGTTCGTCGCTGGCGTCTTCCTGTTCGATCGCGAGTGTCGCCTCGCATCGCCGGAGCAGGAGTTCGGTGGTTGGGAGGGGGCGGCTGCCATCTTTTCCCCAAATGTGGCGCACCAGCCAGCGACCCTTGAGCTGATCACCGGTCAGTCCGCTCCCTTGCCGACGGGCCTCACCCTCCAACCGCAACATGGTGGCTCCAGTGGGAAGAGAGCCTGGATCCACATCCATGGTGCGCCGCGTTTTGGATCAACACCAGATCTTAGCCAAGTGCCAACAGCTCAAGGCCGCCAAACACGCTTACAGAAAACCGCGGCAAATGGAACTGCCATTCCCGCGAACATGAACCGAGCGTAACCGTTGCGCTGGTCGCCATTCACCCCCAGGAGAAACATCCCGCTCGCCGGCATGGAGTTCCTCCGCCGCCACCCATTCGCTCTGCTCCAATCCACCAGGTGTGCGCGTAATCACTTCAACTTCGCAGTCCCGAGGGCAGTAAAAAGTCATGACCTCGAAAGGAAAAACAACCCTTTCCAAGAAATAGGACGACATCCCTCTGGCCCGCACGACCACCATACGGTCAGAGGAATTCCGATAACTGCACAGAATGCTGTCCGCCGTAATGGAGTAGCCGTTTGGGATGGAGGTGGACAGGGGAAGGGCCATGGCCAGAATGCCTGTGTCTGAGCCATCTAGACAGACTTTTTTAGGGCAGACCGTCTCTTGTGCGACTGTTTTGAGAATCTAGGTGCATGTACCCATCACCTTAGCTTCGTCGTAGCCATGAAGGGGCTCCCGAGAACCAATCGCCGAGATCATCATTTTTGGGGTCAAAGGCACCTCTGGGTCCGATCTCGCCAAGATTCATGTCCGCCAGAAAGCGATCCAGACCTGTTTTTTCACCACCTTCCTGTTGCGCTCTCTGTGCCTTTTTGAGCCACCCCCATACCGATGGATCCCGATCCGCAAACTTTTGCACGTAGATGCGCTCTTTCAGGGAGACGGGTTCCGACCTGGCAATCCGCTCAATGATCGTCTGAAGCCTGATGCGCGTGCTTGGCGTGAGCATCTGGGAATGACGTGCAAAAAGATCATGCATAAATAGCCAATTGACTGAGGCAAAAAGTGGCGATTCACACCAAAGATGGCCCTTTGTCAGCACTTGCGGGCATCCTCTCGCTCACGATGGCCATCGGCCGGGGATGGGGCCAGCCCCACCCTCCGCGGCCGGCTCTAGGGGGATTTTCGCCGCGTCAATGGCGGAATCCATGGCGAGCTGGAACGCCAAGGCTGGATCCAAGTGCGAGGTCACCAGCCGCAGGGCACGCGCCGCGATCAGGCCACCCAGCAGCGGCCATTCCTCAGGGGCCGAACAACAGCTTTCACACAGTGGCTGGATCAGCCACCAAAACTCCTGTCTCTCCTCTCGGTCGAGGGCCTGGGGGATGTGAGCCTCAGGAACCCTGGGCACGCCAAACGCCGGTGTGCCCAACCTGCGGATGCCGTCCAGCAGCATCTCGTCCCGGTTGGGAACATCCTCGTGTCCTTCTTGCCTGGCGGCCTCCTTGAGCAGCTCCCAAGGAGACCCGTACCCCTCCGTCAGCCTTCGATTGAGGGGGTCTCCCACGAGGTAGCGCGACCCATTCTCGCAACACACCTCTCGCACCTCTGGAACGCGCGTCTGGCCCGCCTCCAGGGCTTCCGCCCAAAGCGAGGCCTGGACGCTCTGTCCCATCACGACTCCCGCCCGGGCCATCAGGGTTTCCGCGTGAACTCCCCGGTCCGTGGTCAGGCGTTCCACCAGCTTGTCGAGAGCGATTTGGGATCCGAGCTTGGGACCCGCCAGGGGATCCTTTGCTCTCTCCTGGGCGATCCACGTCCGCAGGGCGGCGAAGGCGGGCAAGTTGGGCGCATCACGATCCACACGCATGACAGTGCCGCACGGGGTGCGGGGTGAGGGGGGAGCAAGTGTTCCCTGAGACGGTCAGGACTCGGAAAAGAGCACTGTCAGCATGCTGGAACCCCCAGAGGCCCCTCGAGACAGATGGAACGTCTTCCGCTCGAGCTTCTTCCCTGCCTCTTGGTGGGACTGCTGTTGGGGTGGAAACTCCCCTGGTTGCCCACCTGGCTCGCTCCACCTCTGATCCGTTGGGGTGTGCCTCTGAGTCTGGCGGCGCTCCTGCTGCGCTCTCCGCTGTCCTCGTCCCTGCTCAGAGTTGGGCTTGTGGGAGTGCTCGCCCCTGTGCTCACCCTGGCCCTTCCGCTGGCATGGCCCCCGCTGCGTCGCCAGATCGGCCATCGGGTCTTGATCCTGGGGGCCGCCGTCGGCAACACCGGCTATTGGGGGTTGCCTGTCGCCATCGCCCTGCTTCCTCCCCAAACCATGGCGGCTGTGGCGGCCTACGATGTGGCGGGCACTTTCATCACCTGGAGTGTGGGGCCGCTGGTGTTGCTCGGCGCTCGCGGCAGCCTGGCCAAGGTGGCGTCCACCTTTTTCGCTAGCCCAGCCCTGCAAGGTTTGGCCCTTTCTGTGGTCGTCGGCCAAACTCCCTGGCACGCCGATCTGGCCCAGGCCCTGTGGTGGCCGGCGCGGCTCGTGTTCCTGGTGGCTCTGACCCTGGTGGGCATGCGGCTGGGTCTCACCCTCAGGGAGCGCTCCCTGGTCTTGAGCGCTGGGCTTCCCTGGGCGCTCCTTCTCAAGTTGGTGGTGGCTCCGGTGATGGTGTGGTTCCTGGCCAACCTCTTTCACCTGCCATCGCTCGAGCGTGAAGCTCTGGTGCTTCAGGGGGCCGCGCCCACCGCCCTGTCCGTTCTTTTCCTGGCGGAGGCCCGAAAGGAGGCTGTCCCTCTGGCCTCCACACTGGTGCTCACCAGCACGGTGTTGGCGATGATCACCGTCCCCCTGTGGTGGTCGCTGATCCGCGGATGAAAGGGCTGTTTTCCCTGGCGTTGCTTTCCCTCTGCCTTCCGTCCGTGGGCGGAGCGCTTGCCTCCCCCCGAACACCCATCGGAGCGCTGATTCAGGATCGCGGTCAGCCCCTCCACGGGGGCACCATCACGGGGGGGAGCCATGTTCCCCTTGAGCGCGCTGAGGGCGGGGACACCCCGGTGCTCAGCTTCACCTCTGACCAGGGTCCGGTGCGGTTGCTGCTTGATACAGGCGCCGCCTCCTCCATGGTGTCCCCCGCCCTAGCCCGGCGGCTGGGCCTTTCCATCCGCTCCCTCTCCAAAGAGGATGTCTCCCTGGCGGGAGGTGGAGCGGATTGCGAGGCCCTCCCGGTTTCCAGCGCCCGCCTCCCAGACCTCCTCCTTCCTCCTTCCGTCGGCCATGGGCCGCCGCTCCGCCTTCAAGGTTTGGAGGCCTTCGTGATCCCCGTGGCGGCTCTGCCAAAAGGGGTGGATGGGGTGTTGGGCGTCCCTTCGCTCAGGCGGGTGCCCTTCGTGGTCGATCCGTCGCGTCAGGGCATCTGGATGGGCACGGCGGCCCGGACGTGGTGGCAGTCCATGCCCGGCCCCCCACTCCAACGGATCCCCCTGGTTTGGAGGCGGGGGGTGCCCTTGGTGCGGCTCGTGGCGCGGGGCCCATCCGTGGCCGAGACCACGACGGTGGACGCTTTGGCGGATACGGGTGCGGAGGGCCTGTTCGTCACCCCCTTTTTGGCGTCCCGCCTGGCGGCGTTGGGTCCCCGGCGGCCGGCCCGTTTGGTTGGCGTCTGTGGCCCGCAGGAGGTGGTGCGTCAGCGGTTCAATGGGATTGGCTTGGAATCGGGGAACTCACCCAGCCAAAGCGTCGAGGCCATTGTCACCGTGAATCCGGTGTTTCCCCTTCTGGGCGTGGAAGCGATCGTGGGTCAGGAGTTGCTGCGAACCCGTCGCCAACTTTGGCGCCTAGATGTTCATCCTCCCCGGATCGAGCTTTGGTAAGTGTCGTCAGACGCCCAACAGAAAGGCCCTTGCATGGGCGTGCAAGGGCCTTCCCGGAGCAGCCCGGCAGGTGGCGCTCAGATCCGACGGAGGTGTTGAACGGCGTCGGTAAGAAATTTCTACCTTTGAGCCGTCTCGGCGAATGGGAGTGGGGACAAATGGTTACATTCAGCTCCTGGCTTCTTGTTGGCGGAAGGGGGCCCACTGAGCCAGAAGCTGCTCGTGGCGGACCAGGGCATAGCGATTTTCCTCACTGGGGAGGGACCGGTACTGATCCAGGAGGGCTTTCAGCTGGGCCTCCATCGAATTGAGGACGGGATGGTTCTCGTACACCGCTCTTGGGCAACCTCTGGAATCTTAACCGAATCGGAAGATTTTCGCTGCCCACCGCCCCGGGGGCCTGGACGGTTGAGGCTGTGTGGGATCCAGCCACGGCCTGTTGCCCCCCGGCGGGATCCCCATACCATCAAGAGGCGTTCCAAGCCCCACGATGAACTTGGGTGAGATAGTCCTGGAGTCGCTGTCAACAGGCATCATTACTCAGCCTGAGATCGACTGGATCACCTCCCATCAATCCGGGTTCAGCCGTGAGGAGGAGGCCATGGCGCTCAAAATCGGCCGTCTCCTGGACGCCGGAACCCTGCAGATTGGCTGTCGGCTGTTTCCCCCGCCCTCCCCTCCCCACTGAGCGCGCCACCGCAGCTCGACCCAGAGCCGGCCGTGCATCCGAAACAGTGGTCAGCGACGGTGATGGGGGCTCTGGCGGCCAGCGGTCTCAACAAATCGCTCAGATGGAGGCCCAGCCGCGACGGCAGGTCCAGCATCTGGTTGAAATCGCAGTCATATAGACGCCCTCGCCAATCCACACTCACCAGGGAGCGGCACATGACCCTCTCCAGGTTGGCCGGGGCGTGTTGGGAACGCAGCATCTCCTTGTAATCAAGGAGGGCACCCTCCCGGGCTAGCTGGTCCGCGAAGCGCTGGATGGGCATGTTGGTCATCACCCTCAATCGATTGAAGACCACTCCGTGGTCGCGGGCCAACGCCGTCTTGTAGGCCTCCTCCAGGGGGCCCTCAGCGGGAGGAAGAGTCGCTCCCAACGGGTTGTACACGAGGTGAAGCTCAAGCGCTGAGCCGTCTTGTCCGTAGCCCAGTTGGTTGAGACGGCGTAAGCCCTCAATGCTGCGGGCGAACACCCCCTGACCCCTCTGCCGATCCACGTTGTCACTCTGGTAACAGGGGAGGGAGGCCACCACGATCACACGTTGGGCGGCAAGAAACGGCGCCAAATCTTCTTGGCCCTCCTCGAGGAGAATGGTGAGGTTGCAGCGGTCGATCACCGTCACACCCATCTCCCTGGCCGCTTGGACCAGGAATCTGAACCGCTCATGCAGTTCAGGGGCCCCCCCGGTGAGATCGAGGGTGCGCAACTGTTGAGCCCTCAAGACCTGGGGAATGAGGGAGACCGTGTCGGGATCCATGCGCTCCCGCCGCCACGGTCCCGCTCCCACATGACAATGGTGGCAGGCCTGGTTGCAACGGTATCCCAGGTTCACCTGCAGCGTGTGCAGCTCCTGCCTGTAAAGCGGCGGAAACGGAGCTGTCGTGACGTCTTTGCCCATGGGCCTCCGAGCAGCAGGATGGGGACGACTGACGCACCGTAGGGAGTCCCATGCAGCTCCAGAGCGCAACCACCCCCGCAGACGATCTAAATCTTCAGCCCCCGAGAGGCTATCGGCCGATGGCATGGCTTGGTCTGGTGGCCAACCTGTTGCTCTTCCCCCTCACCCTTCAGCTCATCCTGACTGACCCGATTTGGCGCACCGCCAACATTTCCGTCGGCGCGGGAGGGGTGTTGCCCACGGCCGTCCTGGGAATCATCGCCTCCATCGCCTTGTTGCGCTGGCAGAACTGGGGCCTGGTTTTGGCGATCGTGGCCCTGTCCTTGAGCTTGGCGGTCTCCTTGCCCTATGTGATCGTGAGACTCGTGATGGTGGAACCCGGCCGGGCCATTCTGGCGTTTGGGGCCCCCATGCTTTGGGCCGTGAACGTGGCGACGTTGGTGTTCTGGTGTCGCCCTGCGATTCGGGCCTACCTGCGATGAAGTTGTCGCCGTTGTGACAGTTTTGCCCTTGGCGTTTCTCCCAATGTGGCTCTCTGAGATGTGTCTGTCAAAACATGTCCATTCCTTCAGCGCCCGGCCTCCTCACACCCAGCTTGAATCCGGCGAAGCGGTCCCACGCCTCCTCATCTCCCAGGGTCTACAGGTTGGTGGACGAACGCGGTGAACCCCACCCCATCCTGGACGATTACTACGAGTCTCATGATGCCGCCTGGACGGAGGCCCTCCATTGGTGGCAAACCCAATTCCACGGTGGCCATGACCCCATCGGCATTGGCGTCGAGGTCAGCACCTCCCACGGCGATTGGCGCACCATCCGCTATCCGGGCTCCTGAGCCAATGGATTGGTTGGAAATGTTTCGCCTGTTACAGAGAAGGAGACCCGCACCCCTGTGAGATGTGGTGTGACGAACTTTGATCGGTTCTCCTTTTCCATGACAAAAACTGTGACGTCCACGGGTGGACTGTCCGCCTTGGACTCGATTGAGTGTTGGCGCCAGCATCTTGGGGTTCGGCTTCAGGAGCCCCAACTTCGCGGATTGGCCTTCGCCCTTCTCGCCACTGGCGCCGGGCTTCTCCCCTTGATGGGAGGGGCGGCGCGAGCGGCCTTGAGCAAGGTGCCCACCGACGGCGCTGACACGCTCCTGATGCTCATCGGCTCGGCACTGGTGTTGTTGATGACGCCGGGCCTGGCCTTTTTCTATGGAGGGTTCACCCGTTCCAAAAACGTGTTGAACTGCATGATGATGAGTTTCTTTTTGATGGGACTCATCGGTGTTTTGTGGGTGGTGATTGGCTACAGCCTCAGTTTTGGGCTTGGCTTCAACAGTCCCTTCATCGGCGGGCTGGAGTTTTTCATGCTTAATGGCCTCGGTGGTCCCCTGGGTGACGCACCCTTGGCGGATGGTTTTACCATTTCCTCCACATCTTTTGCCCTTTTTCAGGGCATGTTCGCCATTATTACTCCAGCCCTGATTTCCGGTGCCTTGGTGGAACGCATCACCTTCAAGGCCTGGTTTTGGTTCTGTTTGCTCTGGAGCGTCCTGGTCTACTGTCCGATGGCAAAAATGGTTTGGGGGGGTGGCTTTCTCGGTCCCTTTGGCTCGGTGGGTGCCCTTGATTTCGCGGGTGGCACCGTTGTTCACATCGCCTCAGGGGTGGCGGCGTTGGTGGCGGCGGCGATCATTGGATCCCGCTCCACTTGGCCAAACAACAAGCGCCCCCCTCACAACGTTCCTTTCATTCTTCTAGGAGCGGGTTTGCTGTGGTTTGGCTGGTTTGGCTTTAATGGAGCGAGCATGTTTGCTTCGAAAACCGCTGGTTATCCTTTCCTTACCACCTCTACATCCGCCTCGTCCGCCCTTCTTGCCTGGTGTTTGCTGGAGTGGTTCAAGGATGGGAAGCCCACCGCGGTTGGTGCGGCCACTGGAGCGGTGGCTGGTTTGGTTGGCATCACACCGGCGGCTGGATTTGTCTACATCGGTTCATCCATTGTCATTGGTGCCTTGACGGCGTTGGCTTGTTTCATCGCTGTGCGGATCAAAGCCGCCATCCAATTTGACGATTCCCTCGACACGTATATGGTGCATGGGGTTGGAGGAACGCTTGGTGCCCTGTTGACTGGTGTGTTTGCGGCAAAGAGCCTTGTCCCCGCGGACTATTTCCCCCTCTCAGCAAAAATCTTTGAGGAGGGAGGGAACTTCGGGTTGTTCTTTGCCCAACTGAAAGCTGTCTTAATCAGCTATGGATTTGTTGGACTCGCCACAGCCCTGATCCTCTTTACTCTCAAGGCATTTATGCCTCTGCGCGTATCTCCTGAGGAGGAAGATCGTGGACTTGATTTCGTCGCTCATGGCGAGGAAGCTTACGACCCAATGACGAATTAAACGTTACCCTTGGATTGCTAAACCCATGAAAATGATCACCGCATTAATCAGGCCCGCCAAGCTTGATGCTGTCAAAGATGCCCTTGTCGGCATCGACATTGTCGGCATGACCGTCACTGACGCCCGCGGGTTCGGGCGTCAAAAGGGTCAAGTGGAGCGCTACCGAGGCACCGAGTACAAAGTGGATTTCATTTCCAAACTTCAAGTGATGGTTGTTGTCCCAGACGAACGTGTCGATGCCGCGTTGACAGCGATCAGCACAGCCGCCCACACCGGAGAGATTGGTGATGGAAAAATTTTCATCACCGCTGTGGAGGATGCGATCCGTATCCGGACTGGGGAACGGGGCTTAGGAGCCCTTTAACCACAGCTCAGCGCGGGCGAGGGATTCCAAGTTTTGGGAATCCCTCAACCTCAATCGTGAGTCGCCCTGACTTGCTCCGCAAGTTAAAAGTCCCAAATTTTTCGCATGGAGTCATCGTCCACATCCCAGGCATGATCTCCCGGATGAATGGGGTGGGGATGGCGGGCTGGATGCAGCATCCTCTTGTTGAGCTCTTCCTCAAGGGCCGTCTGGAATTGCCGAGTTTTCGCTAAGAGGCGGACCACGTTCTCCTGACCTCCCAATTCCTCGCCCATCGCCTCATGTGCTTGACAGAGCTCAAGGCTCTCGAGATGTTCCTTCAGCCAGGCCCACTCGTATTGGAGCATGCCGGGAGTGCATGCTTCGAGCTTACCTTGATAGTCATCGATATGTAGTTTTAACAGCTCACCTGAATCGGTTGCCATTCCTCTTCCTCGCTTGGCATCACTGTTCGCCAACTTCTGCATGATTTGCCTGAGGTAGCTCATACGCCAACAGGAACGGCGAGCCCATTCTCACTGAAAAGTCCTTCAAATAGTATTGAACTCAAATATCGTTCACCCGAATCTGGTAAAACGACAACAATCGTTTTCCCAGCGAACTCAGGCAGTGAGGCCATGCGGACTGCGGCGGCAGTGGCGGCTCCACAGGAAATCCCCGCCAGGATCCCCTCTTCGCGGATCAATCTTCGGGCCATGCCAATCGCCTCTTCATCGTTCACCTGCTCCACACGATCCACGAGGGAAAGGTCAAGGTTCTTTGGAACAAATCCTGCTCCAATTCCTTGGATTTTGTGAGGGCCTGGCTGTAGGGGGATCCCCGCGAGAGTTTGACTGATCACTGGACTGGATGTGGGTTCAACCGCAATGGAAATCAAAGGTTTCGCCAAGGTCCGTTTGATGTAGCGACTCACGCCAGTGATGGTGCCTCCCGTGCCCACCCCAGACACAAGAATATCGATTGTGCCATCCGTATCTCTCCAGATTTCGGGGCCTGTGGTGTCATGGTGGATCTGTGGATTAGCGGGATTGACGAATTGCTGAAGCATCACATAATGATCTGGCGCAGATTCCGCTAACTGACGGGCGGCTTGAATGGCTCCACTCATGCCAAGTTTGCCTTCCGTGAGAACAAGGTTCGCGCCGTAAGCTGTCAAAAGCTTTCGCCGCTCGATGCTCATGGTTTCCGGCATGGTGAGCGTCAGGGGGATCCCCCGAGAGGCGGCAACGAAGGCCAGCGCTATCCCCGTATTTCCGCTGGTGGGCTCGATCAGTTCCTTTCCAGCCTCCAACAATCCCTCTTTCTCCGCTTGCCAGATCATGGCCGCGCCAATTCTGCACTTCACCGAATAGGCCGGATTCCTGCCTTCAATTTTGGCCAGGACCCTCGCTCCACACCCTTGGGTCACCCGATGGAGCTCCACCATGGGGGTCTGGCCGATCGTGAGACTGTTGTCGCTGTAGATGCCACCCATTAGGGCCCTAGAACCTGACACTACCCTAATCAGCCCAGGCCCCCCCCGCCTGTCAAGCGCTTGGAGCACAGGGCCCTAGCCCCGCCCTGCATACAATCTCCCGAAACTCCCGAAGTAGCGTGATCACAGCCCTTGGTGGGCCTCCAGGCTGGTTGCTGATTTTTCTCTCCATCTCCGTTTTGGCCCTCTTTTTTGAACGGGCCCGCTTTTGGTGGCTCTGGTGGAGGCGACGATCGGTTCGCCAGCGGCAGTGGCTGGAGCTGCTGCGTGTCGGAGGCAACCAGGCGTTGCATTGGATGGATGACCGGGATCTGGAGATGCGCTTTGGCCAGGTGTTTCTTGAGTCCACCGCCGTCGTCGCTCCTCTGATCGGGCTGACCGGCACGGTCTTTGGCCTCAGTCGTCTCCTCGCCGCGATGGGACCCCAGCTGGTGCTTCCACCAGGCAGGGATTTCAGGTCGTTTGGCGATGTGCTCATCTCCACAGCCATGGGCTTGCTGGTGAGCCTGATCGCGACGGTGACCTTTCAGCTCAATCAGGCGTTTCGCCAATGGCAGCTCACCCTTTGGCACCGGGATCTCGATCGGGCAGTCGTCGACCCTGGGGATCCGTGACCCTCGCGTTTCAAGCGATGGTGATGATGGTGTTGGCCATCTGTGGGGCCGTCGCCGCCGTTCCGACCCTGCTCACGCGCCCCGATCCCAAACTGTCGCCTCCCCTCCGTGTGGGACTCGAGAGGACAGGCCTTTGGATTGTGGAAAGTCCTAAGGACCTTTGGTTTGTCAACGGCCTTCGCTCCTCTCGGGCCGATTTAGAGAAGCTTTTCACCCGGAAGCAGTCCAATCAGATGATCCATTACCTCCCGTCGGATGCCCTCTCCTTGGACCATGTTTCCCGGTCCCTGCGATGGCTTCGATCCCTTGCCCCCGGAGCCGTCGTCCTGGAGCTTCCTCCCTTCCCGCCCCAAGCACGCTGATGCCGACCGAGTCCCATCAACCCTCGACCCCCTCATTTCGCGACGCCATCGGGATGGCTCTGCTCTCCACCACACTCTTGGCCCTTGCCTTTTGGGGCATTACCCTCTCCCAGGTCCTGGAGCGCCAACCAGCTCATGAGGGGGTCATGACATTCCGTCTCAGCCGGGGTGGGGAGCTGCGCCTGTGGAACCAACCAGTCCGTCCTCAAGACATCTCCCTCCTGTTGGAGCGAGCCGCGACCCGAGCCCGGGGGCCATCAGGCCTGGTGGTACGACTGATCCCCGACCCCGAGGTCCCCTGGGGAGTCACCCATCGCTTCCTCAACGAACTCAGGCCCGTCGCTTCTCAACAGCCCTGGATCCTCCAGCTGCAACTGCCATGAAACGGTTGGTCCGTCTCGCCGATGGAACATCTCCTTTGTTGGTGGCTTTTCTGGCGGCTGTGGCCGTGCATGGTCTGGTCTTTTCTTTTCTCCACCTCAAACGAGACAAGCAAGTGGCCGCACCCTCATTGCTCAGCCGTGATAACACCCCAGAGCTGTTGCGATTGGCTAGCCAGCCCGCGCCTCTCACCACAGTGGACGTCCTTCCCCTTCCCAAGGCCAGCGTCCTTCCTCCCCCCCCATCGGGCCTTCTCTCTCCCCTTCGCCAATCCCGAGCATCCTCAAGGCGCGGTGGGGGTCTCACGTCGGGGCGACCCTCCACAACTCTCCCAGGACCTTCGCGGAAGACAACTCAGCGGCTGGTCGCCCCCAAGCCAGGTCCCTCGTTGAACAGGGAGAGCCCCGCGACCTCCGTGTCCCCCAACCAAGCTCTTCCAGAGGAAGTGACCCTGGCGAGGGAGACTTTGCGCGCCTTCCAGAACCGTCATCTCACCCTATCCCAGGCTTCATCCCCCAACCCCGCCAACCTCCCAGGCCGTCAGCGGGACGTGCATCTCCAGCCCAAGGTGGTGAGCCCTGTGGAGCCCTCCTTGCAAGAGGCCTACCAGGCCCTGTGGACCTCAGCTCGACCGGTGATTCAGCCGCCACGTTCCACAAGCTCACTGGAGACGGCGAAGGGGTCGATTGAGATTCGCCAGCTTCCTTTGGAGCAGTACCGAGGAAAGAATCTGGAGGTTCATCATCAGCAGATTGTCATCTTGCCAGACAACATCTTGCTTTTTTGGTTGGATGGAGAAACACTCTGGCTGCTTCAATCTCCCCGAGACGCATCCGCTGAACCTTGAGGTGCGAGAGGGAGTTGCCGCTTACAGATCGGGACTAATCGGGAGCCTTACCTCAAAACGTGCTCCTCCACCTGGAGCATTCTCCCCAAACACCCAGCCTCCATGGGTAAGCACGATTTGTTGTACAATAGCTAAGCCAAGTCCGCTGCCGCCACGCTGTTGACGAAATCGAGAGGCATCCCCTCGATAAAATCGTTCAAACATATGCTCAAGATCATTTTCACTCAAGCCAGGTCCAGCATCCTGAATCCCGATGCGAACCCATTCGGCGCTGGTATGCAAATCAACCCAGATTGTGCCTTTTTCCGGGCTGTAACGTAGGGCGTTATCAAAGAGATTCAAAAGAGCCCGATGCAATCGTTTTCCGTCGCCCATGATACTCACCTCGGAGTCTTGTCCAACGAGAGCCATCTCGAGTTTCACCTGTTTTTGCTCTGCTAATGGTTTCACCCCTTGCCATGCTTCTCTGAGCAAATGAGGCACGTGGATTCTCTCCAGGCTGATTCCCTTCCCTGGCAGGACATTTTCTAGTCGCGAAAGTTCCAACAGATCTCCCACGAGATCCTGCATCCGTCTGAGTTCCTTCAATAATCTTTCCACCAGAACGGCATTGCGATCCGTCACCGTCGCCGCCAGGCTATCCCCAACCAGCAGAAGGGCCGTCAGAGGTGTTTTCAGTTCATGGGCCACATCGCTCACCCAGCGCTCCTGCTGGCTCAGCTGGGCTTCAAGGGATCGTCGGCTTTGAAGAAGGACCGCTACCGATTCACCTTCTCCCACAAAGGTAAATATTTCCAGCTCTTGCTCGCCGCGATCCCACTCTATTCGCTGAGGTTGGTCATGTTCACGCGCGGATTCAATCACATCCAATAAGTTGCTGATTCCATCCAGTTCGTCGAGAAAGAGTGGCGGTTTTTCAGTTTTGGGGATCTCGAGCAGGCGTTGGGCCCTGGTATTGATAAACTGCACCCTGTCTCTGCTGTCCACAATCAGCCAACCCAATGGCACCTGATCCAACCAGGTTAGGAGCTGACTCCTGCTGGGACCAATCAACCGAGACCGTCTGTCACTTGTTTGCGACAGAGCCCGCTTGACAAGCAGACCACAAAAAAAGCCGACCACCAATGCGGTGACCCAGGAAAATGGCATACGCTTTTAACCCTGATCCTTAGCCAAAACGATAGCCAAAGCCTCGCACAGTTTGTAGATAGACAGGTTCAGAAGGATTGTCTTCTAATTTCTCACGCAGCCAGCGGATATGGACATCGACTGTTTTACTGTCACCAAAGTAATCATGACCCCAGATTTGCTCCAAGAGCTTGTCTCGGCTCCAAACCCGTCGTGGATGCTGCATAAACAGTTCCAATAGACGATATTCCTTGGGAGACAAGTTGACATCCCTGCCGTCGCGAGTCACTCTGCACTCTTCCGGATAGAGGCGTAAATGGCCGTGACTCAAGACTTGAGCGGGTGAGGCTTGCGTGTTGCTTCTGCGCAGGAGCGCGCGTGCACGCGCGACCAGCTCGCGCATGCCAAATGGCTTGACCAGATAGTCATCCGCTCCCACCTCCAAACCCAAGACACGATCCATTTCATGATCGCGAGCACTGACGACCAGAATTGGTGTTTGATTGCCTTCGGTGCGCAGGCGACGGCACAGCTCGAGCCCGCTCATGCCTGGAAGCATCAGATCCAATACCACCAGTGCGTAAGCTGGCTTCTGTCGCTGAATCAGGTTCAGCGCAGCCTGGCCGTCCGCACAGGCGGCAACTTCGAAGCCCTCGGTGAAAAGAGCCTCACGAATCGTTTCCCGTATTGTGTCGTCATCTTCGACAATGAGTAGGGAAGGTGCCATCCCGCTATTCTGCACCAAAAGGTCCTCACCCAATGAATGGGGCCAGAACCCGGTCATCATCGCCTGGGAAGAGGCGCAAGGATGAGGGAGCGCTGCGGATCCATGCTCAGCCAACCTGTTTCCCTTAACTGTCCAATCACGCGGGTGACCGTGACTCGCGTTGTCCCAAGCGCGTTAGCGATTTCTTGATGAGTTAGCTTAGGCGTGAGGCGCAGGCCTTGGGGACAGGCTACCCCGTATTCAAGAGCGAGGAGTTCTAGAAACCCCCTCACTCGGTCCTCCACACGCCGCAGACCCATTATGGCCAACATGGCCTGACTTTGACGCTGGCGTTGGCAGATGGCCTTGAGCAGCGCGGGCGCGAAACTCACATCTTTTTCTAGCTCGCCATAGGACATGCACAACAAATCGCATTCGCTCAGTGTTGTAGCCTCGTAGGCTTCAGGACCTGCGAGCGATTCGCCAAATAGCTCATTCGGCCCAGCGAGTCCGAGCAAGACTTCATCGCCATGGATTGTGACACAACCTAATTTCACGATGCCTCGTACCACAAGCCACAAATGGTTGCGAAGCAAGGGAATGGAACTTCCACTGGTCATCTGGACCAGGGAAGTTCGCTGATAATTGTACTCCAGCAGTTCCCGGAAGCTATCGCTGTTGCTGGCCTCACGAGTTGACGTGAATCCCATCGCCACAGCACCGAAACTCAATACACGATACAGATTGCGACAGCAGTCGAGACCAAGGCTGGTTCATCGGCAGGTTAAGACTTCGATAAGAAAGCCGCCGAATCGCTTCGGCGGCTGTTGATCTCTAGGCAAACCTGGTTCCAACCGCGAGTGGATGAAGAACTAGTTGCCGATTTTCAGCACAGCCGCCCTGGCTTTGCTGAGAATTGATCCCTGTAGAGGCACATAACCAAGATCATCCGCCTTGGTTTGTGCGGGCCCCAGCAGATGATTCATGGCTTTTCTCAACTCATCTGTTTTCGCGCCATTTCCCTTTTGATAGGCAAGGATCCAGGTCAGTGTGGAGATGGGATAGCTGTCCAGGCCGGGAGGATTTGGATCCTCTCCCGCAAGATTAGCGTTTAGCTTGATAGCGTTTAGAGCCGCTGATCCACCTTTAAGGCCAGGCATGACAAACTTGCCAGCACGATTCTGCAGAGCCGCCGCTTTTAAAGGGCGCTTGACAAAGGCCTGGTTCAGATAACCAATCGATCCTGGCGTGTTGCTCAGGATGCCCGCAACCCCTTCATTCCCCTTCCCGCCAACGCCGACAGGCCAGTTCACGCTTTTTCCCTCGCCCACTTTGCTTTTCCACTCCGGAGAAAACGCCGAAAGGGAATTGGTAAAAGCAAATGTGGTGCCTGAACCATCTGATCGGTGAGCCACTTTAAGGGGGCCTTTGCCACATTTTAGTTCTTCCCAGCTGGTGATTTTCCCCAAAAAGATATCCACCAGCTGCTTCTGGCTTAATTTCAGGGCAAGACAGTCAGCTTTGTTGTAAGCCACGGCAATGGTGCCTCCCACGATGGGGATCTGAACCACACCCCGTGAGATTTTGGCCGCCTCCGCGCTCTTGATTGGCTCGTCAGTGGCACCAAAATCAACCGTGCCAGCCACAAACTGTCTGACCCCAGCTCCAGAGCCCACCGACTGATAATTCACCTTGACCCCTTTCCCCGCAAGATCAGAGAACGCGGCTTGATAGAAGGGCGCGGGAAAGGTGGCACCGGCGCCGCTGATGGTCTGTTGGGCAATGGCCGCTGACCCCGCGACCATGATGGAAGCGAGTGCGATGCGGAAAACCTTCGGATGGAAGGCCATGGAAAAAACACCATCAGGATGCACCATCTGCTTAATTGACTCAGCGGTCCAGGGTCGTTATGGCAGGGTTAAGGGATGAACAAGGTCTGATTGTCAGGCCTCAGCGCTGAGCGGTCCAATCTTGAAACCATCCCCGTTTCCATAGCCAATAGACCTGGAGCAAGGCCACAGCAAACATTACGATAAGGACAATAAAGTAACCAGACTTCCATTTCAGTTCAGGCATGTTATCAAAGTTCATGCCATAGATACCCGCGATAAAGGTTAGTGGTGCAAAAATACTTGTGAGTATTGTTAGGGTTTTCATGACTTGGTTCATGCGATTGCCTACTCCAACGCTGTAAGCCTGTGTGATGGCATCGCATTGATTGCGAAGCATTTCACAGTTTTCATATAGGAGTTGCACCAACTCGCCCATTTCATGAAATCCTCCCAACGCCTCTTTGCCCAGAAGGGTTTGGTGTTCTCTAAGCAAAATCTGAATCTGGTGCCTCAGCGGCCAGATCTGACTTCGAATGGTGCGCAAATTTCCTCGATAGCGGAAGGTTTGTCTGAGAAGTTTTGGTTTTGGTCGTCTCAATACCGCCTCTTCCAAGGCGTCAAGCCGATGAGTAATGGTCTCTAGGATGGGGAAAATGTCATCTAGAATATCGTCAATTAAAAAGTGTAGGATGTCATCAAGATCGCTATCTTCAACCACGCCCTGGCCCGAGAGAATCCATTCACTCAGTTCTGGAAATGCTTCTCCTCTGGCAACTTCTTCCACGGTGATCAGCAATCCTGGCAGTAACAGCAGGCCAACCTGCTCACTGATCAGATCTCCCGGAGTGGCGGAAAAGCCCAGGCGGTGAATCACCACCAACACGGCGGAGTTGAGGCAATCCACTTGGGGCCTTTGGGGGACCTCCAGCAGGGGAGCCCTCAACACGGAGGGAACCCCCAGGATGTCCAGGACGCTGGCAATCAACCCCCTGTTTTCCAGTCCCCTGATCCGCACCCATAAACCGCATCCTTGTTCGCGTAAGGATCCCAGCTCCTCCACCGTGGGTGTGGGGTGTGTCCTCGCCTTGCCCTCAGAGAATTGGATCGCGTCCATGCTGGTAGGACCGATTCCTCCATAAGAGGAGAGCTCAGCGGGGAGTCCCCCAGGGCGTTGCTCGAGAAGTTGCGAGTTCAGGGCACCGGGTGTGAGGCGAAGCACAGATCAAATCGCCAGGGACAGGAAAGGAGAAGGATCTGCGTCCTCACTCCTCAGGCCCACAAGCTAGTCTAAAACTAGAATCTTCGTAACTTGCTCATCATGGCTGTTGGTGTGTCTCCTGATGAAGGGCAGGATGGGAGCGAGCCAAGGGGAATCCAGTCACCAATGGAGGCGCATGCCAGTTACCGGGGAACCAACTGGTCCCCGGAACGGGTCATGTTTCATCAGAATCTGGAAGCGTTTGCTGATCGTGTAGGTCTAATTGTCGGTTTACAGGGGAATGGAAAGATTACTCAAGAAGAGGCCTATGCCCAAATTAAGCGGATTTGGAAAAGCCTGAAACAGAGTAAAGACCTTCTGATTGATCGCGGCCAGTCCTGAACAAACTCCCTGGCTGTAGATGATCAACCGCAAAATGTTAAGACGCCTATCGCGCCAGGGGGGATGAGCTACAAAATGAGAATGTGCCATCCTTGTGAACGCCATGTTTTTGAAAATTCATCACGATGACGATGCCAGCCTGGTGGAGGTTCTCGACTTGAAGCAACTCTTTGATCCATTCAATTCTTCTGTCAACGCTCGCATTCACGGCGGTGAAGAAATGCAAGACCCCCAACTTTATCCGAAAGCGGATCTTTTCTTCCCCTCCGGTGAATCCTTGCCGCGTTGCTGGCTGGATCCCCATTATCAAAGCTGACATTCAGTCCGAACATTGTGGGGATCCTCAGGGATCCCCACAGGAAGGGTTTCTATCTTCGGCTAAGAACCTTTTCGGGTTGATTGTCAGTCGACTCGACTTGTTTTGCCTTCAACATTTGCGTAGTACCTTGGCTTCTCGCCGAGGTGACGACCACCCGTTGATGGGCTGACTTGTTTTGGGAACTCAACTCGTCGGCTTCCTGCTGGGTGCGGACGACACTCGCAATAGGCTTATACTCAGTTGGCGCCAAAGCCTGCCCACGTAAGATCGATACCAGCGTGCGTACCGTTAGTTTAATTTGCTGCCATGGATTCATGAGCACCACGCGTTTGTACAAATAACTGTCGAACGTAAGGCGTTGAACATCTTTATCGTCACACATCTCTACAAAGGCTTCTCTGGCTGGGTCATTGCTATAGAAAATATTTTGTAAGATTTCCAACACTTTATACGTTGGACCATATTTGCGGTCCCATTTTTTGAGATAGACCTTCAAATCGGCTTCAGTGGGAATTCGTTGGCCATTGTTGCTGGCGGTCACAACCTCTTCAGCGCACATTCGCCCACTCTTTGCCGCGAAGTAAATTCCTTCTCCCGAGCTTTTGGTCACATATCCAGCGGCGTCACCCACAAGCGCCATTCGTCCAACCACTCTTCTTGGCCTTGGATGTTCGGGAATAGGGTGGGCCTCCACTTTGATCACTTCGCCCATCAGCAAACGCTTGCTAGCCCGATCACGAATCGCTTTCTGCAATCCCTTGATCATGGCCTGATTCTTTTGCATGGTGCCCGTTCCTACGGCGACATGGTCATACTTTGGGAATACCCATGCATAAAAGTCTGGCGATACATCATTGCCTACATACATCTCAGCAAGATCTTCGTAATATCCCATTTCCTCCTCGGGAAGTCGTATCCTTTCTTGGAAGGCGATGGCCATGTTGTAGTCTCCCGCATCCATCGCTTTGGCCACACGGCTATTGGCGCCATCCGCGCCAATCACCACATCCACCTCCAGGGTTTTCAACTCACCTGTAAGGTTGCCACTTCCATAATCCGCATAGTGGATGGTGTAGGGGCCTTGCTTGTTTTTCCCAGTCTCGATTGACTGCACCAAGCCATTGATTAGTTGAGCGCCAAGCGAAGCTGCCCGGTTTCGTAAGAAGGCATCCAGGACCTCGCGTCGGCACATTCCGATGTATTCCGCTTCGTTTTCAAGATGGATGTCCACCTCCCGATTGGAAGGTGAAATCATTTTCATATTGCGCACTTTTCTGTCAATAATCTCAGATGGAATTTCGAATTCACTCACCATGCACAGGGGAATCGCCCCCCCACAGGGCTTGGCGTTGTCCAGTTTTCGTTCAAAAATCCAGGTGGCGATTCCCGCTTTCGCAAGCACCTCAGCGGCACATGAGCCGCTCGGTCCACCACCGACAACCGCAACTCGCAACATTTTGAAACTAAGCCCTACCAGGATTCAATTTCAAGGTAACACCGCTCTCTTGGCTTTGGTGAGCCATCCGCTCGGAGTGTCCTAAGCTGTAGCATTGCTTTGTCGCTGGACCTGGCCTCCCTCCACCACGAGAGAAACGGCGGTGGATCGGGAGGTTTGAGGGGAGCCAGGGACCATCAGGTTGACATTTACTCCGGAGACATCCCCAGAACCCCAGGTGCCCAAGCGAAGCCGTCATGAGACTGGCCACCAAATGCATCACGCGCACGACGACATTCCGTTGGCGCGTCGGAGCCACCCCCACTCTCTCCAAGCTCGAGTTGACAAGCGGCCCAAATGGTTTGGGCTGATCCTCCTGTCCCTCATCAGTTGCATCGCTGGAGCCCTTCTCTACCTTGCTTCGATCCGCGGTCCTGCCGCCAGGGCCCCAGTCCCCGGCTTTGAGGGACGCCTCTCGCAGGATGGACGCTTGCTTGGGCACTTTCCTTATCCTGAAGCCAAACAGAACCAATTGGTGAGCGTGTCTCCAGGCCTCTCGCTCAGAGCGGATGCGGCGAAAGGGTTCCTGGCGATGCAGAGGGCGGCGGCCGAGGATGGCATTGATTTGCGTTTGCTGAGCGCTTTCCGATCGATTGAACTTCAACGACAACTTTTTTTTGACGTGAAGGCTGAGAGGAACCAAACCTCTCTTGATCGCGCCAAGGTGAGCGCTCCGCCTGGTTTCTCTGAGCACAGCACGGGTTATGCGATTGATCTTGGCGATGGTGAGCGTCCTCAGACCAACCTCTCCCCCTCATTTATCCACACCAGGGCTTACCGATGGCTTCTCAACAATGCCGCTCGTTATCAATTCACCCTGTCTTTTCCGAAGTCAAACCCTCAGGGGGTGGCTTTTGAACCTTGGCATTGGCGTTTTGAGGGATCGACGGATTCCTTGCGTCTTTTCGAGCCCGCCCAGCGGCTGCACAGGTAGAAGGGAACCGGATCCTTCCCTAGAGCGACGGGAGGGTAGACTGTTTTTAGGTCAAGTGGCATGAGCCCCACTTGTTTTGCTCATGTGTTCCCAACTCTGAAATGAAAGCTCCTCAAATACGTAATCTTGCCATCATCGCCCACGTAGACCATGGGAAGACCACCCTGGTCGATGCATTGCTTACCCAATCAGGGGTGTTTCGGGAAGGAGAGGCTGTGCCGACATGCATTCTGGATTCCAACGACCTGGAACGGGAACGGGGCATCACCATTCTGTCAAAAAACACAGCGGTTGATTACCACGGCGTCCGCATTAATATTGTCGACACTCCAGGACACGCCGATTTCGGCGGTGAAGTCGAGCGCGTGCTTGGCATGGTGGACGGCTGTCTGTTGATTGTTGACGCGAATGAAGGCCCAATGCCACAGACACGTTTTGTCTTGAAGAAAGCCTTGGAAAAGGGGTTGAGACCGATTGTTTTTGTCAACAAGATCGACCGAGCACGGGTTGAACCTGAGCAGGCTTTGGATAAGGTTTTAGACCTTTTCCTTGAACTGGGTGCAGATGATGACCAATGTGATTTCCCCTATCTATTCGGCAGTGGCATGGGAGGATATGCCAAGTCGGAAATGTCGGCGGAAAGCTCTTCGATGGAACCCCTATTTGACGCCATTTTGCGTCATGTTCCACCCCCTGTCGGTGATCCCTTGAAACCCTTGCAACTTCAGGTCACCACGCTTGACTACAATGATTTTCTTGGACGGATCATCATTGGTCGAGTCCATAACGGCACGATCAAAAATGGTCAGCCTGTCGCCTTAATCAAAGACGACGGCAGCATTAAGCGAGGAAAGGTGACCAAGCTTCTGGGCTTTCAGGGCCTCAGGCGCGTGGAGATTGAGCAGGCCTCCGCCGGTGATATCGCGGCGGTCGCTGGTTTTGATGAAGTCAACATTGGAGAAACAGTAGCCTGCCCTGATCATCCCGAAGCGCTCCCCCTGATACGGGTGGACGAACCGACGTTGCAAATGACATTCATGGTGAACGATTCCCCATTTGCTGGAAAGGAAGGCAAGTTTGTGACGAGTCGACAAGTGCGTGATCGACTGCAACGTGAACTTCTCACCAATGTGGCTCTTCGCTTTGAGGACACTGCTTCACCAGATCGATGGCTGGTGAGTGGTCGTGGTGAGCTCCATCTGGGAATCCTCATCGAGACGATGCGGCGTGAGGGCTATGAGTTTCAAGTCAGTCAGCCTCAAGTCATTTTCCGAGAAATTGATGGTATTCCCCATGAGCCCTATGAAATGCTAGTGATTGATGTTCCAGAAGCGGGAGTTGGCACTTGCATCGAAAAACTTGGCTCACGCAAGGCGGAAATGATGAATATGGAAACCGGCAGTGATGGTCGCGTTCAATTGGAATTTGTTGTTCCTGCCCGTGGTTTGATTGGTTTCCGTGGCGACTTTATCCGTTCCACGAGAGGCGAGGGAATCATGAGTCATTCATTTTTTGATTATCGCCCGATCCAAGGTGATTTTGACTTGAGACGCAATGGTGTGATCATTGCATTTGAGGAAGGAACATCTACTTTCTACGCCCTCAAGAATGCTGAAGATCGTGGCCAGTTCTTCATCACCCCAGGAACCAAGGTTTACAAAGGGATGATCGTCGGTGAGCATAACCGGCCGCAGGATCTTGAGATCAATGTTTGTAAGACCAAGCAACTGACCAACATGCGTTCCGCTGGTGCTGAGGAGTTGGATACCCTGCAGTCACCTCTGCAAATGACCTTGGAACGAGCACTTGAATATATCGGTTCTGATGAAATGTTGGAAGTGACTCCAGTAAACATTAGACTTCGCAAGCTTCCCTCTAAAAAGCCAGTACGTGGATGATCGCGGATCCCCCATCTGAGGAGCCCTTCTTTACAGACCCACGCTATCGGCTTGCGGTTGCCGCCTTTGCTGACCATGACTGGTATCTTGCCCATGATGCCTTTGAGGAACTCTGGCATGAATCCTCGGGAGAGATTCGTGCCCTTTTGCATGGTCTGATTCAAATCTCTGTTGCGGAATATCACCTTGAAAATGGGAACACTCGCGGATCTACCCTGCTCATGGCCGAGGGCTTAAACCATCTACGTGCCGTGGATCTGTCATTTTCTTCTTTTGATCTCGCTACCCTTCAGGCCATTGTCGCCGCAAGGCTTTCCGCCCTCCTGGAAGGTCGCTCCCTGGTTGACCTTCCGCTTCCATCCCTGGGAACACTGGGTTCAGCCACGGCTTAAGATTGGAACCTGTGTCTGTTGTTGCGATGGCTCTGCGCAGGTGGATCAGGATGCCTGGCAGCTGGCCTGGACTCCTGCTGGCTCCCTTTCTCCTTCTCCTCCTAGCTGACCCCCGAGTCACGATTGGCCAATCATCCGGTTCAGCTCCCTCTTCTCCTTCTCCGTCCGCCCAGGGTGACAGCCTTGTCACGATAGAGTCGGACTCTCAGCAAGCTGACAACCAGACTGGTATCGTCACGGCGACGGGGAACGTCAAAATTACCTACCCCGCCAAGGGAATGGTGGCGACGTCTCGACAAGCACAATATTTTTCTAAAGAAGGTCGATTAGTTCTCACCGGTGATGTCGACGTTATCGACGGGGAAGGACAGCGGATTCGCGCGGAACGATTGGTTTATCAACTCGACCAAGAGCGTCTCACCGCCCAGCCTTCGCAAGGCAAGCAGGTCACGAGCAAATTGCGCCTCTCCCCCGCCCATGGTCAGCGGGTTGGTCCTCCCATGCCATGACGCTTTCCCTTGATCGCGTCGCGATTTCTCTTTCAGGCCGACCCCTCGTACACGAGGTCAGTCTCCAGCTCCATCCTGGGGAAGTCGTCGGCTTGCTCGGGCCGAATGGTGCGGGAAAAACCACCACGTTTAACCTGGTAACCGGTTTGTTGCGACCCGATCGTGGTGATGTCACTCTCGACGGTCAATCTGTGACAGCGCTTTCAATGCCCGATCGAGCGAGACTAGGGATTGGTTACTTGCCGCAGGAGGCCAGTGTTTTTCGCAACCTCACCGTGCGAGAAAATTTGCGTTTGGCCCTTGAGGTTTCCGCGACACCCCCGCATCAATTTCTCGATCGTTTGGAGCGTTTGATCGCTGAGTTTCACCTGACTGGCTTTGTTCATCGCAAAGGATTTCAGCTCTCGGGTGGCGAACGTCGCCGCACGGAAGTCGCTCGGGCCTTGGCTGTTGGTTCCCGGGGCCCTCGCTACCTTCTTCTCGACGAACCCTTTGCTGGTGTGGATCCCCTTGCCGTGGCCGATCTTCAGCATCTGATCCATGGTTTGCGTGAACGTGGAATGGGTATCTTGATCACGGATCACAATGTCCGCGAAACCCTAGCGATTACAGATCGATCCTTCATCCTGACTGACGGTCGTATTCTTGCCTCCGGTAGCTCCGAAGAATTGGCTTCAGATCCCCTTGTTCGTCGCCACTATTTGGGCGAGGCTTTTAAACTGTAATGTCACTGACAAAGACTTTCACTTTCGCAAAAATAGCTCGAAGATCTCAGAATTTTTTGGCGTCGAGTCTTTATCTCCGAGGAAATCGCCTCCCCCTCATCGACCGCTGGCTTCTGCAGGAGCTTATAGGACCTCTCCTCTTTGGTATTGCCGCATTCACGGCTGTTTCCCTATCAGTTGGTGTCGTTTTTGAATTGGTGCGTCGGATCGCTGAATCCGGGCTGCCTATCTTTACAGCGATTCAGGTGTTGATCCTTCGCTTACCGGGATTTTTGGTGCTCGCCTTCCCGATGGCGACTTTGATGGCCACCCTTTTGGCCTACAGCCGTCTCTCAGGAAGTTCTGAGCTCACGGCGCTTCGTAGTCTTGGCGTTCGAACGTGGCGCATCGTCTTCCCTGCCCTCGTTCTGTCGCTGCTGATGAGTGCGCTGACCTTTTGCTTCAACGACGTCATTGTTCCTAAAACTAATTTGCTGGCGACTCAAACGCTAGAAAGCGCCCTTGGCAAAGCGCTGACGAACGAGCGTGGCGACAACATCCTTTATTCACGTTTTGGCAGAATAGAGATCAGTGAAGGTGAAACCAAGCGTGCTTTGACACATCTTTTTTATTCCAGGATGTTTCGTAAAGGCGAAATGATTGATGTTACCCTGCTTGACTTTTCACGAATGGGACAGCGCCAAATGTTGATGGCGAAGCGTGGAAAGTGGAATGAAAAGCAAGCGATGTGGGAATTCCTTGATGGGCGCGTGGTCAGCCTGGATGAGAAAACTGGCGTGACCACCTCAGCACTCTTCGATCGGTATTTCTATCCCTTGTCAAGAGATGTGCTGGATGTCGCCAAGCTTCCCACCGACGCAAGCACCATGACGGTGGGACAAGCTCTACGGGCGGAGAGGCTCCTCGTGGAGGCTGGCAATAAGAAGGAGGCTCGCAGAATCCGTGTGCGTATCCAGGAAAAGTTTGCTTTCCCAGCGATATGTTTCGTCTTTGGCTTGATCGGCAGCAGTCTGGGCGTCAGGCCCCATGCCCGCACCAGTAGGAGCCAAGGCTTTGGTATCAGTGTCTTGCTCATCTTCGGGTACTACCTGATGTCGTTTATTTTTAGTTCCCTCGGGCTCACCGGTACCCTTACCCCGCTCCTTTCCGCTTGGCTTCCCGTCATCATCGGTCTGCTGGCGGGCGGTTATCTCCTCCGTCGCGCCAGCCGCTAAGTCGCACCATTCCCCCTTGAGGCGGCAAACTGGAGATCTCTTTGTGGATCCGTCCTCAGTGATCGATTTGGCTGCCGATCCCGTTTTGGGTCTGGGCCTTGTGGCCTTCGCGCTGTTGCTCCTGGCTCTCCCAGCCGCGTTTTGGTTCCTCAGCGCTGGTCGCGCCTCCCCTCTGCCGCGCGTGTTGGTCGCCACCGCCAATCTTTGCCTGACCGCTCAATTGCTGCTCCGCTGGTGGGATTCAGGTCATTTCCCCATCAGCAATCTTTACGAATCCCTCTGCTTTCTGGCCTGGGGATGCACCCTCACCCAGCTTCTTGTTGAGAGGGCATGGCCAAGCCCGGTGGTGCCCGCGGCGGCCACCCCCATGGCCCTGGGTTGCGTCGCCTTCGCCAGCTTTGCCCTCCCTGGTCAGCTACAGGAAGCTTCTCCCCTGGTGCCCGCTTTGCGGTCAAGCTGGTTGGTGATGCACGTGAGTGTCATCATGCTGAGCTATGCCGCCCTACTGATTGGCTCTCTGTTGAGTGTGGCGGTCTTGTTCACAGATCGGGAGAACCTTTTGGAACTTCGTGGCAGTTCCATTGGCACAGGAAGTTTTCGTCAGGCTCAATTAGCCACTCCCGAATCGGGTGAGACAACACTTCAACCCACGATCTTTCGCTCCAGTGAAGAATTAGACGGCTTGAGCTATCGCACGATCACGGTGGGCTTCCTGCTCCTCTCCGTTGGCCTCGTCAGCGGCGCCGTCTGGGCCAATGAGGCTTGGGGCTCTTGGTGGAGTTGGGATCCCAAGGAAACATGGGCGTTCATTACCTGGCTGGTTTACGCGGCCTATCTGCACACGCGCCTGGTCCGTGGTTGGCAGGGGCGGAAGCCTGCCCTTGTGGCGGCCGTTGGACTTGTGGTGATTGCCGTTTGCTATATCGGTGTCAATCTTCTTGGTATTGGTTTACATAGCTATGGCTGGTTTTTTGGTGGGGAGGCCTGAAGCGCAGAGGCCTCCCTCGCCTTCTTAAACCAGGGCCGGTTGGGGCCGCCGACTTTCGCGAATTCCTTGGATGGCCTCCGCGTAGTCTGAAGCTCCAAACACCCCTGATCCTGACACGATGGCGTTCGCGCCAGCTTCGATTACCTTCCAGGCGTTGCCTGGTTTGATGCCACCGTCCACCTCAATCCACGGATCCACGCCTTTGGCGTCGCACAACCGGCGTAGTTGCTGAATTTTCTGAATTTGATTTTCAATAAAACTCTGACCACCAAATCCTGGGTTGACGCTCATGATCAACACCAAATCGCAGAGTTCCAAACAATATTCCAAGGTGTCAATCGGGGTGCTGGGGTTCAGTACAGCGCCAGCTTTTTTACCGAGCTCTTTGATCTGGGCAAGATTCCGATGCAAGTGAGGACAAGCCTCCACCTGCACACTAATGATGTCTGCCCCAGCCTTGGCAAACTCAGGCACGTATTTCTCGGGCTCAATGATCATTAGGTGCACATCCAGGGGTTTCTGGGTTACTGGCCGTAATGCTTCCACAATCAGAGGGCCAATGGTGATGTTGGGCACAAAGCGACCATCCATCACATCCACGTGAATCCAGTCAGCACCGGCTTGATCGACGGCCCGCACATCGTCTCCAAGCCTTGAGAAATCGGCTGAGAGGATCGACGGCGCGACCACCAGAGGCTTGGTGCTCATGGGACTCACTGGAGAATGGCTGCAGGATCTTAGTCTCAACCCTGTCATCCGTCCTGGGCGGCAGCGCTGATACGATGGCGCCGCTTCAAGGTTGGAGACCCCTCCCAGGTCTCTGGGGGCCCCTCCCAGGTCTCTGTTCAGGATCCGGCGGCATCAGGCCCTTGCCCATCCTTCCTGAGGCTTTTCCCTTGCCCGCTCCCCGTGGATCGCACCATCATTCAGGAACTGCTCGAGGTCGTTGAGCAGGCCGCCATCGCCTCCGCCCATCTCACGGGCCACGGTAAAAAGAACGAAGCCGATCAGGCCGCCGTTGAGGCCATGCGCCAGCGCATGGGACTCATCGCCATGCAAGGTCGCATTGTGATTGGCGAGGGCGAACGAGATGAAGCGCCCATGCTCTACATCGGTGAGGAGGTGGGCAGCGGCACCGGACCTGGCGTGGATTTCGCCGTGGATCCCTGCGAAGGCACCAATCTCTGCGCCAACGCCCAGGATGGCTCCATGGCGGTGTTGGCGGCTAGCGAGCGCGGTGGCTTGTTCAACGCGCCCGACTTCTACATGAACAAGCTGGCCGCTCCCCCCTCCGCCAAGGGCAAGGTGGATATTCGCAACTCCGCCACGGACAACCTCAAGATTCTCGCCGAGTGCCTCGGTTTGGGCATCGATGAGCTGGTGATCGTTTGCATGGATCGGGCCCGGCACAAAGGTCTCATCGCCGAGATCCGGGGCGCTGGAGCCCGCGTCAAGCCCATCAGCGACGGCGATGTGAGCGCGGCCATCGCCTGTGGCTTCGACGGTACCGGCACCCATGCCCTGATGGGGATCGGCGCCGCCCCCGAGGGGGTGATCTCCGCCGCCGCCATGCGTTGCCTCGGTGGACATTTCCAGGGCCAGCTGGTCTATGACCCCGCTGTCGCTCAGACCAAGGAATGGGAGGGGCTCACCCGGGAAGGAAATCTGGCTCGCCTCACGGAGATGGGCATCACTGACCCTGATCGGGTGTATGAGGCAGACGAGCTGGCCAGCGGCCAACATGTTGTGTTCGCCGCCTCCGGCATCACAGACGGTCTGTTGTTCAAGGGGGTGAAATTTGAGCCCGATTGCACCCGTACCAGCAGCTTGATCATCTCGTCCCTGGACAACAGCGCCCGTTTCATCGATACGGTGCATATCAAACCCGGAGCAAAGCGGGTGGCCCTGTCCTAGGCCTGTTCTGTCACGCTCCCTGATTCCCCTGCCCGCTCCATGCATATCGCCGTTGTCGGCCTCAGCCACCGCACGGCTCCCGTGGAAATACGGGAGAGGCTGAGCATCCCCGAGCAGAGCATGGAGGCGTCCTTGCATCAGCTCAAAGCTGATGAGCAGGTGCTGGAGGCCTCCATCCTCAGCACCTGCAACCGTCTCGAGATCTACGCCCTGCTTCGGCACCCTGAGCAGGGCATCGAGGCAGTGGGAGGTTTTTTGAGCGCGGTGTCTGGCCTTCAGGTGCCGGAGCTGATCCCCCATCTCTTCACCTACCATCACGCCGACGCTGTCGCCCATCTGTTGCGGGTCGCGGCGGGCCTAGACAGCCTGGTGCTCGGGGAGGGGCAGATTCTCTCCCAGGTGAAGAAAATGGTTCGGCTGGGTCAGGAGTATCGCTCCATTGGTCCCATCCTCAACCGACTTCTGAACCAGGCGGTGAGCACAGGCAAGCGCGTGCGCTCGGAAACCAACCTTGGCACTGGGGCGGTGTCGATCAGTTCGGCCGCCGTGGAGCTGGCCCAGTTGAAGGTGGCCCAGGCTCGGGGGATGGATGATTTGGTACCCCTTGATCAAGAGCAGGTGGCCGTGGTGGGGGCGGGACGCATGGCCCGCCTGCTCTTGCAACACTTGCGCGCCAAGGGGTGTCCCGGTGCCGTGCTCCTCAACCGCACCCTCGCGCGGGCGGAAGCCCTCGCGGCTGATTTTCCAGACCTTCCAGTGCAGTGCCGGCCCTTGGATGAACTGGATCACTGCTTAAGCACGTGTTCCCTGGTGTTCACCAGCACCGCGGCGGAAGAGCCGATGATTACCCGCCAGCGGCTTGATGCCCTGAATCGTCGCTCGAGTTTGCTGTTGATTGACATTGGCGTTCCTAGAAACATCAGCGCGGATGTGGCTGATCTCCCCGGTGTCAGCAGCTTTGATGTGGACGATCTGCAGGAGGTGGTCGCTCGCAACCAGGATGCGCGTCGGGAAATCGCCGCCGAAGCGGAGGCGCTCTTACAAGAAGAATCGCGTTTGTTTTTGGAATGGTGGGATGGGCTGGAGGCCGTGCCGCTGGTCAACCGTCTCCGGGTCCAACTGGAGGAGATTCGGGAGCAGGAGCTGCAGAAGGCCCTCTCGCGGATGGGTCCCGATCTGTCCTCCAGGGAGCGCAAAGTGGTGGAAGCCTTGACCAAGGGCATCGTCAACAAGATTCTCCATGGGCCTGTCACCCATCTCCGCGCCCCCCAGCCCAGAAGTCAACGTTTGGCGGCCATGCGCGTGTTGGAGGAATTATTTGCACTCAGCTCCCCATCGGCTGAAGACTGAACCGCCATGGACAGGGGCTTCCGAAATGCGTCGAAGTGTCGCCTTGGCTCCCTTCCCCGCGGGGTGTTCAAGTACGGTCGTCAGGCCATAAGAGACGTTCGGGGTACATGAAACGCGTTCTGGCGATCATTCTCGGAGGTGGTGCGGGAACCCGCCTCTATCCGTTGACCAAAATGCGAGCCAAGCCTGCTGTGCCCTTGGCTGGGAAGTACCGCTTGATCGACATACCCATCTCGAATTGCATCAATTCTGAAATCAATAAAATCTATGTGCTGACGCAGTTCAATAGTGCCTCGCTGAATCGTCATCTTACGATGAGCTATAACCTCTCAGCTGGTTTTGGTCAGGGTTTTGTTGAAGTGCTCGCCGCCCAGCAAACTCCAGACAGCCCCAGTTGGTTTGAGGGCACTGCTGATGCGGTGCGCAAATATCAGTGGCTCTTCCAGGAGTGGGATGTGGACGACTATCTCATCCTGTCGGGAGACCAGCTCTACCGGATGGATTACAGTAAATTTGTGCAGCACCATATCGACACTGGTGCGCAACTCACCGTGGGAGCCTTGCCCGTCGACGCGGCTCAGGCTGAGGGTTTTGGGTTGATGCGCACGTCCGGGGAGGGACGGATCCTTGAATTCAAGGAAAAGCCGAAGGGAGATGAGCTACGGGCGATGGCGGTGGATACGGCCCAACTGGGCCTCACCCCCGAGGAAGCCAAAGAGCGGCCTTACCTCGCTTCCATGGGCATTTACGTCTTCAGCCGCGACACGCTGTTTGATTTGCTGAGCACCCATCCGCAAGCGACGGATTTCGGCAAGGAAATCATTCCTTCCTCCCTGGCTCGGGGTGACCGTTTGCAAAGCTTTCTCTTCAATGACTATTGGGAGGACATTGGGACCATCGGTGCTTTTTATGAAGCCAATCTTGCTCTGACAGCCCAGCCGAACCCTGCCTTCTCATTTTATGACGAAAAATTCCCCATTTACACCCGACCTCGCTACCTTCCCCCCAGCAAACTGCAGGATGCCCAGGTCACAGAGTCGATTGTCGGTGAGGGGTCGCTGTTGAAGGCCTGCAGCATCCATCACTGTGTGCTTGGGGTGCGCACCCGAGTGGAAGATGACGTGGTTTTGCAAGATTCGTTGGTGATGGGGGCCGACTACTTCGAATCATCCCAGGAGCGGCTGGTGCTCAGGGAGCGAGGTGGTATTCCCATTGGCGTTGGCCAAGGCACCACGGTGCGCAAGGCGATCCTGGACAAAAATGTACGGATTGGTCGCAATGTTACCATTGTGAACAAAGATCATGTGGAAGAAGCCGATCGGCCTGAGCTAAATTTCTACATTCGAAACGGGATTGTTGTTATTGTTAAAAATGGCACCATTGCCGATGGGACCACCATTTGATTGGTGCTGGTTGCGCAAGCAGTTCCTGACATGGGTCAGGAGATGGCTGCCCAGGCCCACCCTTCCTGGGCACACTGGGGCCTATCCCGCTCCCTGATCCATCCATGAGCAAGGCCCATTTTGGTTTGGTTGGTCTCGGCGTGATGGGGGAAAACCTTGTGCTCAACGCTGAGCGGAATGGTTTTTCCAGCGTTGTTTTCAATCGCACCTACAGCAAGACCGAAGAGTTTCTCGCTGGTCGTGGTGCCGGTAAAGACATTGTGGGGGCCGAAACCCTCGAGGAGTTTGTCGCCGCGCTGGAGCGGCCCCGACGCATCCTGTTGATGGTGAAGGCTGGTCAGCCAGTGGACGACATGATCGCCACCCTCTCCCCTCTCCTGGAAGAAGGCGATTTGCTCATCGACGGTGGCAATTCCCTCTACACCGATACCGAACGAAGAGTGAAGGAGCTGGAAAGCAAGAGCTTTGGCTTCATCGGCATGGGGGTCTCCGGGGGGGCCAAGGGAGCGCTGGAAGGGCCGAGCATGATGCCAGGTGGCACCCTAAGTGCCTATCAGGCGATTGAAAGCCTGGTGCGAAAGATGGCCGCCCAGGTGGAGGACGGCCCCTGTGTCACCTACATCGGCCCTGGAGGCGCCGGTCACTTTGTCAAAACCGTTCACAACGGGATCGAGTACGGCATTGAGCAGGTGCTCGCTGAGGCCTACGACCTGATGAAGCGGGTGGCCGGCATGGGTGGGGACGCCATGGCAGACGTATTGGCCGGTTGGAACCAGACCGAGGAGCTGGCCTCCTTCCTGGTGGAGATCACGGAGATCTGCCTTCGCGCCAAAGATCCGGAAACGGGTGCCGACCTCGTGGAGCTGATCGTGGATGCCGCTGGACAGAAGGGCACGGGTTTGTGGACCGTGGTCAGCGCCTTGGAAATGGGGGTGCCGGTGCCCACCATCTATGCGGCCCTGAACGCCCGCGTGCTCAGTTCTCTCAGAACCGAGCGACTCGCCGCGGAATCCGTGCTGCAAGCCCCACCTCCCGCACCTTTCCCCCTTGGGGATCCGGCGGAGGGCATGCCGCTGTTGCGCGACGCCTGCATCCTCGCCTGCGTGGCCAGCTACGCCCAAGGGATGGCCTTGTTGCGGGAGGCCTCCGCCTTGCACGCTTACAACCTCGATCTCAGTGCCATCGGCCAGATCTGGAAGGGAGGCTGCATCATTCGCGCCCGACTTCTGCAGCGGATCCAAAACGCCTATGGGGCCAATCCTTCCCTGCCGAATCTCCTCGTGGATCCCTGGTTCGCTGAACAGGTGAATCGTCGCCTGCCCGGACTGCGCCAGGTGGTGGCAGGTGGGGCCCTCGCCGGCATTCCCCTCCCCTGCCTAAGCGCCACCTTGGACTACATCGACAGTTACCGCTCTGGCCGGCTGCCCCAGAATCTTGTGCAGGCGATGCGTGATTGCTTCGGCTCCCACACCTACGAGCGCACGGATCGTGCCGGCAGCTTCCACACCGAGTGGTTGCCATGACCCTCTATCACCTTGTCATCGCCGCCAATCCTGAGGATCTGGCCCGCCAAGTGGCTGAGCAGATGGCGTCGATCATCGATCTGGCCCTGGCGGAACGTGACCGTGCCCAGATCGCTTTGGCTGGGGGAACCACCCCTCGGGCCGCTTACGGCCGGCTGGGGGAAGAGCATCTTCCTTGGGACCGGGTGGATGTGCTTCTCGGGGATGAGCGTTGGGTGGATCCGGGGGATCCCGCCAGCAACGCCCGATTGATCCGTGAGTCTTTGCTGGCCAAGGAGCCCGGCCGCCACGCCCGCTTCCATCCGGTGCCCACCGATCTGTCGACACCGGAGCTCGGAGCTGAGAGCTACGCATCCCTGTTGGTGCGACTCTGCGGAAGCGAGCCCCCCGCTTTGGATCTGGCGGTGTTGGGTCTGGGGGACGATGGCCACACAGCCTCGTTGTTTCCTGGCACAGCGGCACCCCTGGTCCAGGATCGCTGGGTCACCACAGGGGAGGGGAAGGGGCTTCCCAGGATCACACTGACGGCCCCCACCCTCAGCGCCGCCCGCGCCGTGATGTTCCTCGTCAGTGGCGCGGGCAAGCGCCAGGCCCTTGAACGGCTCTTGGATCCCCAGGAACCCATCGAACGAACCCCCGCCCGGTTGGTTCGTCCCCGGGGCGAGGTGGTGATCCTGGCCGATGCTGAGGCCGCCTCTGGGCTCCCCGAAAGGGTCGTCGCCTAAAGGCCTCCCCCGCCAAACGCCCCCTTTCCAGCTCTGGAGGGGAGGCGCCAGACTGCCCCAACCCCCTGGGCCTGGTCGCGGGCCCCCAAAACGCCATGGACTCCCGCGGATCCACCCCTCCCGAACCCTCCGTCCGCTCGCTCAGCGTGGTGCGCGGTGAAGGTTTTTCCGGTTGGCACGCCCTCAACGACACGGTGATGGGGGGCCGCAGCAGCGGTCAGTGTGCCGTGGGTCCGCGGGGATTGCGCTTTGACGGGGAGGTGGTGGCGGAAGGGGGAGGGTTCGTCTCCGTGCGCTCACCCCTGTTTTCTCCACCCCTGGATCTTTCCTTCGCTCGCGGTCTGGAGATCACGCTGCTGGGCGAGGGCCGACGCTTCAAGCTGGCGCTGGCCTGCGCTGATGGTGTGGCGGGTCTCACGGAGCTCATCCCTGGGGGACTCCGCTGGGTGCAGGAATTTCCCACGGAGGTGGAGGGGCCCACGCGGGTGGCGATTCTCTTCGTCGATCTCATCCCCTCAATCCGCGCCCGCCCCGTGGGGGGCTTGCCCCTTGGGCTGTCGCCTCGATTTGATCCGTCCAGGATCACCCGCCTCCAGTTGCTCCACTCCCGGTTCGGGGATGACGGTGGGCCCAACCCTGGCTTTCGGCCGGGTCCAATCCACCTGGAAATCCAGGCGATCGATGCCCTGGCCTGAAGCCGCCAACACCGATCTCAGCCGTTTGGTGGCGGCGGCCGCCGATCTGTGCCGCAAGCCCCTTCGTCACGGGGTGGTGCTCATCTCCAGCCCGGAGGACGACGATTGCAGCCTGCGGTTGGAGGCCCGCTCCTCCCAGGGGGAACGCCTTAAGGACCACGATCTGGAGCTGGAGATCTACCGCAGTGGCGACGATCTCAACCTCACCCTCGCCTGGAGAGAGGACGATTCCCGCCCCATGCTTTGGCACGGCGGCCATCCGGTCTGGATGAGTGCCCTGGGGGAGCGGTGCGAGCGCCCAGCCGACGGCCTTCCACTGGAGGCGCTGGCGCGGCGCCTCCGTGCCTTGCTGGCACCACCTTGAGCCCTTGGGCCCTCAGGGCTGGTCGGTCACCGCTCCGAGGCTGCTGGAGCTCACCTGACGGGCGTATTTCCCGAGCACGCCAGTGCGGTAGCGAGGTACGGGACGCCGCCAGGAGGCGCGGCGTCGGGCCAATTCGCCCTCATCCACGTTGAGCAGGATCCGCTGAGTCTCGGCGTCGACCGTGATGCTGTCACCCTCTTCCACCAAGGCGATGGTGCCGCCAACGGCGGCCTCGGGAGCCACATGGCCCACCACCAGGCCGTAGGTGCCCCCTGAGAAGCGCCCATCGGTAATGAGGGCCACCTTCTCCCCGAGGCCTTGTCCCACAATCGCGGCGGTGGGGGCCAGCATCTCCCGCATCCCTGGCCCTCCCACCGGTCCCTCGTTGCGGATCACCACCACATCGCCAGCCTGGACACGATTGGCGAGAATCGCCTCAAGGCAGCTTTCCTCGCTTTCGAACACTTTGGCTGGCCCTGTCAGCACAGGCGTTTTGACGCCGCTGATCTTGGCCACGGCGCCTTCACTGGCCAAATTGCCCTTGAGAATGGCCAGGTGGCCCTTGGAATAGAGCGGGTCGCTGAGGGGGCGGATCACCTCCTGTCCCGCCGGCGGTTCGGAGGGAACGTTGGCCAGGACCTCCCGGAGAGTGCGGCCCTCCACGGTGCGGCAGTCGCCGTGGATCAGCCCCGCGTCCAGGAGCAGCTTCATCACTTGGGGAATGCCGCCCGCGCGATGCAAATCGACCGTGACGAACCGGCCACTGGGTTTGAGATCACAGATCACGGGAACCCGCTGGCGAATCGTCTCGAAGTCATCGATCGTCAACGGCACCCCGGCGGTGCGGGCGATCGCCAGCAAATGCAACACCGAGTTGGTCGAGCCACCCACCGCCATCACCACACTGATGGCGTTTTCAAACGCCTCTCGGGTGAGGAGATCAAGGGGACGAATGTTGGCCTGTATCGCCTGCGCCAAGATCTCAGCTGAGCGGGCGGCGCTGTCCGCTTTTTCACTGTCCTCAGCGGCCATGGTGGAGCTGCCCGGCAGACTGAAGCCCATCGCCTCAATCACGGAACTCATGGTGTTGGCCGTAAACATGCCCCCACAACTTCCCGCTCCGGGGCAGGCATGTTTTTCAATCTCAGCCAGCTCGGTTTCGCTGATTTTGCCTGCGGTGATCTGACCAACGGCCTCAAACGAACTCACCACCGTGAGGTCACAGCCATTCAGATGGCCAGGTTTGATGGTTCCGCCGTACACAAAAATGGCGGGGATATTCATGCGCGCGATCGCCAGCATCGCCCCGGGCATGTTTTTGTCGCAGCCCCCGATCGCCAGCACCCCATCCATACTTTGGGCGTTGCAGGCCGTCTCAATCGCGTCAGCGATCACCTCGCGGGAGACCAGGGAATAGCGCATGCCCTCCGTCCCCATCGAAATCCCATCACTCACCGTGATGGTGCCGAACATCTGGGGCATGGCGCCCGCCTGTCGAGCCGCCGCCTCGGCGCGCAGCGCTAAATCATTGAGGCCGATGTTGCAAGGCGTGATGGTGCTGAAGCCATTGGCGATGCCGATGATCGGCTTGCCAAAATCCCCGTCAGCGAAGCCAACGGCCCGCAGCATGGCCCTATTGGGGGAGCGCTGGATCCCTTTCGTGATGGCATCGGATCGCAACATGATGGATCAGATCGGCCTCTCGACCCTACTGGCCGGATCCGCCCCGGTCGCCCCACCCCTCAGGGCTGGGCCTGCATGGCCTCAAGCTGTTTGCGCACCTCTTCGATGGCTTGATTCAGCTGCTGCACTTTCTCGGGGAGGGCTTCCCCCTGTCCATTCGCCTCAGGAAGGCCCGCTTCCGGGCCCGCGCCTCCTTGGAAGCGCGAGAGACGCAGCAGGCGGCGTTCTCGCTCCGCCAATTGGCGGCGCAGGCTTTGCCGCCACAACCACCAGGCCAGACCGCCCGCCCCCGCCAGGGCTCCCAGGATCGTGCTCGTCAGGATTGGGGCGCCAGCGGGAGCAGCGGTTTGGCGCTGGGTCTCTGGCATGGATGAAGGGGGAACAGAGGTGACTTGTCAAGCCTAAGGGGCTTCAGAGGCTGAGGCATCCAGGGGACCCGTACCGTAAAGCCGTTCCGCCGGGTCACCAAAACCAGGGACAATCTGGCACCGCTCATTGAGATCGGGGTCGACGCAAGCGCAGTAGAGGGTGAGATCCGGGATGCGTTCCCCCACGGCCTTGAGGCCTGGAGCCGAGGCGACACAGGTGATCACCCGCAGCCTCCGACCCTCCACACCCGCTTCCGCCAATCGATTCAGAAGGGCCAACAGGGTGCGACCCGTCGCCACTTGGGGCAGCCACACCAGCACCCCTGCCCTGGCACTGAGGGGATCGGGAAGATCGGCCAGATACCAGTGGGCCGATTGGCCTGGAGGGGCATCGATTCCCACATGGCACACCCGGGCGGTGGGCACCACCCCCTGGGCTCCCTGCCAGAGCCCAAGCCCCCCCCGAAGAACGGGGATGGCGAGCAGGGGAATGCCCGGATCCACCACCTGCCCTTCGCTCACCCCGAGGGGGGTTCGCACGGTGACGGTCCGGTGCGGCAACCAGTCGCGCAGGGCCTCGTAGGTGAGCCACCGCCCCAGTTCTCCCATGGCTGTGGCGAACAGCGGGGCGGGGGTGGAGTGATCCCTCAGGATGGTGAGCCAGTGGGCGATGAGCGGGTGAGGGGGAACCACCACCCGCAACGACAGAGCCATGGCTGCCATAACTTGTGCCAGAAGCGTAACGCTGAAGCCATGTCAGAAGAGCTCTCCCGACCCCGACCGACCCCCCCAGGCCTCACCCTGGAGCCCGAGGGGCGGAATGGGGGGGCTCGGGGGAGACTGGGCTCAAGCCCTTGGTGGTGGAGCGCGGCCCTCCTCCTGCTGATGGGCCTCTCCCTGCTGATCCCCCCGCCCGCCCTGGCCATCACCGCCCCCGAACTCAGGGGGCAGCGGGCTCTTCAGCTGATCGAGCCCGACATGCACGGTCGCAACCTGCGGCAACAGGAATTTCTCAAGTCGGACCTGGCGGGCGTCGACCTCCATGGGGCGGATTTGCGGGGGGCCGTGTTCAACGGCAGCAATCTGCGGGGGGCTGATTTGCGGGATGTGGATCTTCAGGACGCGGTGGTGTTTGCCAGCCGTCTCGAGCAGGCCGATCTCCGCGGCGCCCTCCTGCGAAACGCGATGTTGATGCAAAGTCGCTTCGCCGATGCCCAGATCGCCAACGCGGATTTCACTGGAGCGGTGCTCGATCGCTCCCAGCGCCGCGCCCTCTGCGCCCGTGCCGAGGGCCTCCACCCCGAGACGGGAATCGCCACAAAAGACAGCTTGGAATGTGATTGAACGGGGGGTCGGTAGATTGCCTGGAATCGGTTCCATGGGGGAGCAGCCCATGGAGGTAACGGGGAAAGCCCGGTGATTCGGAGATCTCTCCGCAATCCGGCACTGTCCCGCAGCTGTGAAGATCGCGATCGCGATCCAGTCAGAACGCCCGCCGACATTCACCTCAAGACCGGCGAGGACCGGCACTCACGATGCGCTTCCCTTCCCTTTCGGTTCCCGGAACCTCCCGTTTCCTTGTTCTCGCGGGCGTCTCCCTGGCGTTGATCACCCTCGTCGTGGGGGCCTCCCCCGCCGAGGCCCACCACCTGCTGGAACTCACGGGCCTGGCCCCCACCCCAGCGACGGGCTTGTTGAGCGGCCTGGCCCACCCGATCCTGGGGCCAGACCACCTGCTGTTCCTGTGTTCCCTCTCCCTGGTGGGTCTGAATCAACGGGCCCGATGGATGCTGGCGCTGCTGGCCATGGGGCTGACGGGGAGTGCGCTGGGTTTGCTGCTCCCCGGCCTCCCTGGGGCGGAGGCCGCCGTGGCCTTCAGCCTGGTGGTGGTGGCCATGGTGTGGTGGGGCCATTGGCCGAAGGTGCTGCTGTTGCCCGCGATCGCGCTCCATGGTTACGTGCTCAGTGACGCCGTGTTGGGCTGGAGTCGGGCCCCGCTGGCGTTCTACGGGCTGGGTCTGTTGGTGAGCCAGGGCGCCCTTCTGCTTCTGGCCCTTACCGTGTTGCGGTCGTTCGCCGATGCCCTCAGCCCCCAACGCAGGACCGTTCTTTGCGCGGCTCTGGTGGGCTGTGGAGCGGCCTGGACCTGGTCAGCCCTGGTGGCCTGAGATGGTCGCGACCTTATCTTCCCGCCTTCCCGTCACGGTGGTGACTGGATTTCTTGGCGCCGGCAAAACCACGCTCCTGCGCCATCTGCTGCTCCACAGCGGCCAGCGCTTGGCGGTGATTGTCAATGAGTTTGGCGATGTGGGGATTGACGGCGAGCTGTTGAGCCAATGCGGGTTTTGTCCGGAGGAGGAGATGGAGGGACGGCTGGTGGAACTGACCAACGGTTGCCTCTGTTGCACGGTTCAAGACGCGTTCCTGCCGACGATGGAGCGTTTGCTGGAACGGGCTGACCAGCTGGATGGCCTGGTGGTGGAAACCAGCGGCTTGGCCCTCCCCGAGCCCCTGGTGGCCGCGTTTCAATGGCCCGAGGTGCGCACCCGCACCCGTGTGCACGCGGTGGTGGCTGTCGTGGACGGAGAAGCTCTGGCCGCTGGACACATGGTGGGGGACGCGGCGGCGGTGGACTCTCAGCGACGGGCGGATCCCAGCCTGGAGCATCTCTCCGCCTTGGAGGAGCTTTTCGATGAGCAACTGGAGGTGGCCGATCTGGTGGCGGTGAGTCGGGCGGATCTGGTTCCCCCGGAGGCTTTGGCGGCGGTGATGGGAGCGGTGGGTTCCAAGGTGAGGCCCGGCACCCCCGTGTTGCCGATGAGCCGTGGCGTGTTGGCTCCTGAGCTGCTGCTCGGTCGAAGTGGCGCCTCTCCCACCGACGAGGCCCCCGAGCCGCCCCTGGCTCCCCCCGACCATGACCATGCCCATGTGGCCATGGACTCCCTGGTGATTCGCCGCTGGGGGGATCTGGGTCGTGAGGACGTGGAGCCCGTGCTGCGCGACCTGCTCCGGCGGGAGCCCATCCTTCGCTTGAAGGGTTGGCTTCAGGAGACGGGCAAGCGGCTTCCCCTCCAGATTCAAGGGGTTGGACCCAGGCTGGAGTCGTGGTACGAGGGCAAGGGTAACGAGGATCCGGATCGGCCCACCCTGGAACTCGTGGTTCTCGTCCCGAGGGCCCAGCGTCAGCGAGTGGAGGCCGCCGCGGAGCGGCTGTGGGCCGCCCACGGCCCCAAGCCCTAGTCGAGGGGGATGTCTCCCCGGACGCAGACGCTTCCCCAGCAGAGGCTGTGGTCGGCCTCCCATCGGGGGTTCACCTCCGCCCAGCGACCCCCCTCTCCCATCTGAACGGCCCCTCCCCGTCCGTCGTGCCTGAATTCGAAGCGGTGGCCCGCGACCACCACAAACCAGAGGCGTCCCAGCTCGATCACCTCCATTTGACAGGCCTGCCACGGTTGCGCGTCCAACCGGCATTCCAGGGGGACGGCCAGGGGGGGCGCCGCCCAAGCCGCCGCGGGGAGCCATAGGGCACCGAACCCCAGCCCAACGCCATGGAGACCGAGGTCCGTCAGGAGAGCCAGCCCGATGAGCTGCCAGGATTGGTGGGTTGCCGTGCTGCTGGTGCCTCTCTTTCGTGCCCGGGTCCTGGTGTCGCCGCGGCCCTCTGTGCTCGACCCCGCCGGGGAGGCCACCCGCGCGGCGGCGGCCCGGTTGGGCCTGGCTGGGATCCAGCGCCTGCGCATCGGCAAATCCATTGAGGTGGAGCTGGAGGCTCCTGATCGCGCCATCGCGCGGGAGCGGCTGGAGTTGCTCAGCGATCGCCTGCTGGCCAACCCCGTGATTGAGGACTGGACCCTTGAACTGGCGGACGAGGGCTGAACCCCATGACGATCGGCATCGTGGTGTTTCCTGGCTCCAACTGTGATCGAGATCTTCGCTGGGCCCTGGAGGGTTGCCTCGGAGCGTCCACCCGTTTTCTCTGGCATGAGGAGCGCGACCTGACCGGAGTGGAGGCGGTGGTGCTGCCAGGCGGATTCAGCTATGGCGACTATCTGCGCTGTGGCGCCCTCGCGAGCTTTTCTCCCATCCTGCGGGAGGTGCACCGTTTCGCCAGTGAAGGTGGCCCGGTGCTGGGCATCTGCAATGGCTTTCAGATGCTCACGGAGATGGGTCTGCTGCCGGGCGCCCTGACCCGAAACCGCGACCTGCGCTTTCTGTGTGAACCCACCCCATTGGAGGTGAGGCCCGCCCACTGCCAGTGGCTGCGCGGTTACGCGGATGGAGAGACGATTGTGTTGCCCATTGCCCATGGGGAGGGCCGCTATCAGGTGGATCCCACAACCTTGCGGCGTCTTGAGGAGGCTGGCCAGGTGGTGCTGCGCTATCGCGACAATCCCAATGGCTCCATGGGGGATGTGGCGGGTCTGAGCAACGAACGGGGCAATGTGTTGGGTCTGATGCCCCATCCGGAGCGGGCCTGTGACCCAGAGCTGGGAAGGCTCGACGGGCGCCCCCTTCTGGCCTCCCTGGGCCTGGGCTAACCATGCGAAGGCGGTCGCTTCTCTCTGGGTTGGGGGCGCTGGCCGCCGCGACGCCGACCCTGGCCAGGGATGGTGCCAGGCCCGACGCGGGACGGCTGGAGCTCCCCATGCCTCCTCCCATGGCACGGGGCAGCGTGGCCATGGCGATCGCGCCAGGCACCTGGTGGGAAAATCCCGATCAGGAGGCTGAACAGTTGCGTCGCCGGTTTGCGGAGGCTGGCTGGCGGCTGATCGTTTCCCCTGGCATCCAGGGGCGTTGGCGTTGGTTTTCAGAATCTGATGGGGATCGCCTCAAGCGGCTCCAGCAGGCCATGGCCGACCCCGCCGTGGCGGCCGTGGTGAGCGTGGCGGGGGGCTGGGGCAGTGCCCGGTTGCTGGAGCGTGGCTGGCGTCCCCCTCCCCGGCCCCGTTGGCTGGTGGGATTTTCCGACGCCAGCGCCCTGCTGCTCGCCCAGACCGCGGCGGGGATCGGTGGGGCGGTCCATGGTGGTTTGGGGGGGGATGCCCAGCAGTGGAACCGCTTGACGCGTCTTCTCAGGGGCGAAGCCGTCGATCCTTTGCGGGGACAGGGTTGGCGAGGCGGTCGGGCGGAGGGCCCCCTTGTGGTCACCAACCTCACCGTGGCCACCAGTTTGATTGGAACGCCCTGGTTTCCGCGCCTCTCCGGACGGGTGCTCGTGCTGGAGGACGTGGGAGAGGAGCCCTATCGCGTCGATCGCATGCTCACCCAATGGCGCACCAGTGGTGTGCTGCGGGGGATCGCTGGGGTGGCTTTGGGACGCTTTCGCTGGAAACGGGACGACATTCTCCCTGGCGATCTCAGCATGGAAGAGGTGCTGAGGGATCGGTTGGGCGATCTGGGGGTGCCGCTGGTCGGCGAGTTGCCCGTGGGGCATGGCCAGCCGAATTGGGCGTTGCCCCTGGGGCGCCTGGCTCGCCTGGATGGGGATCAAGGCACGCTGGACCTGCTCTGAGCGCCCCGCCATCGAACGGGTTTGGCCCTAGCGCGAGGGCACGGTCGCATGAATCGGGCACGCTCGCAAAAAAAAGGGCCCGTAGGGCCCCAGAAGCCAAGGGTGAGGTGGTGGAGCCTCAGTGGATGGCGGCGAAGAAATCCTTGCTTTTGACGGGATCGGGGTTCATGGTCTTTTCACCTGGAGTCCAGTTGGCCGGGCACACCTCATCGGGATGGGATTGCACGTATTGGAAGGCCTGCAGCACCCGCAGGGTTTCATCCACACTGCGGCCGACGGGAAGGTTGTTGATCGTGCTGTGCATGATCACGCCATCGGGATCAATGATGAACAACCCACGCAGGGCGATGCCAGCTTCCTCATCCAGCACCCCGTAGGAGCGGGCGATGTCCTTCTTCAAATCGGCGACCAGGGGGTAGGCAATGTCTCCAAGGCCCCCGCTCTTGCGGTCGGTTTGGACCCAGGCCAAGTGACTGAACTGACTGTCGACGGAAACCCCAAGCACTTCGGTGTTGCGGCTGGAGAAATCCGCGTAACGGTCACTGAAGGCGGTGATTTCCGTGGGGCAGACGAACGTAAAATCTAGCGGGTAGAAGAACAACACCACATATTTGCCGCGATAGCGCGACAGGGTGATCTCCTTGAACTCCTGGTCCACCACGGCGGTGGCGGTGAAGTCTGGGGCGCTCAGACCGACAAGCCTGGACATGGGGAATGGCGATGGAATGGGAGGGAAGGGACCGAAGGGTCGCGAGACCTAATGCGAAGTCGGACCGACTTCCACTTGAACAACCATAACCTATCACGGATCTTTGCGGCTTCTTGTCAGTCGGGGCCATAGGCTCTACTGACTCTCTCTTTCCTTGCCATGGCCTGGGACCCTTCCGTGCTCAGGAAGTACAGCACCACCAGCCACTTCCGCTTGCTCAATCAGGTGCGTGGTGAACTCAAAAGCAATCCCCTCCCCCGCAACCAGGATGGGGAGCTCAGCTTGGGCATGGCTCGCAAGGGGGGGGGCTATCGGGTTCCCGTGGAGGTGCGGGCTGCCACCCCACGCCCCACCCGTCCCGCTCCGCCCCAACCTTCACGGAGCTTTCCCGTGGACGACACCTCCACCGAGGCCAACAGCTTCCGGGATCGTCTGCGAGCCATCGAAATGCGCTGAGAATCACCCTCCACGCGCGGAAGAGGTGCGATCCAGGGAGCGGGGACTCCCGAGGAAGTTGAACGATGGCTCGGGGGAGACTTGAACTCCCGACCTTGGGGTTATGAATCCCACGCTCTAACCAGCTGAGCTACCGAGCCCGGTGAAGCCACCTTAGGGGATCAAGGGCGTCACGCCCAGTCGCCCAGCTCAAGCCGCTGGTTGAATCAGGGCCATGGGGTTCACGGCTCCCAGCCCGGGAGCGTGAATCTCGAAATGAAGATGGGGGCCCGTGCTTCTTCCCGTGCTTCCCATCTGACCAATCTGTTGACCCTGCCGCACCACGTCGCCTTCTCGCACCAAAATGCGGCTCTGATGGGCATAAAGGCTGCGGGAGCCGTCTCCATGGGTGATCTCCACCAGGTAGCCATACCCTCCGTCATTCCAGCCAGCGAAGGTGATTTGACCATCCTGGGCAGCCACGATCGGGGTGCCGACGCCGCTGGCGATGTCGATGCCTTTATGCATCCGTCCCCATCGCCAGCCATACCCTGAGGTGAAGATGCCTTTGGCGGGAAGGATCCAGGTTTTGCCGCTGGGAGAAGGGTTGGGCCGCGGGGCGTAATCCGGAGTGTCGGGCCAGCTCACGCCGCCACTGCCGCTTGGACGAAGACTGATCAGATTGTGCATACGGGCGTTGCCCGTGTTCTCCACCTGCAACCGTCGACCCACCACCAGAGGGGTTTGATCGAGGTTGGGATTGAGGCGCATCAATTGATCCACGGACAAGCCGTAGCGGGAGGCGATGGATTCAAGGGTGTCGCCGAAACGCACGGTTCCCTTGTCGCCAGTCTCCACGGGATTCGCTCGGTCGTAGCCAGGGCGGGTGGTGGGAGCCACGCGGTCGGGGGAGCCGCCAGGTGAGGTGCTTTCCATGCCGCCGAGCGCCGCGAAAAGCTCATCGGCGGTGTTGGAGGCGTGGAGATCCGTGGCGATCGCGGCCGTGAGGGGCAGCACCACCGGGGTACAGAGCAAAGCCGTGAAGATTCGACGGTAAGACAGCATGCCGTGAAAGCGGAAACTACAAGTGAGAGAAATTGGCCGGAAAGAAATGGATTGGCGACGTCTTGCGGGAGTGAAAAGCAGCTCTCGCTTAGAAAAAAGAAAGACCGGCAGACCATAGCGGTAGTTGCCTGAGTTTGCAAGGCTTGGAGGCCTGCCGGGCCTCCGGGCCTGGGTACGTCAGGCCCCCTGGCGCAGTGCCTCAAACAGCACAACCCCCACGGCCACAGAGAGATTCAGGCTTCTCACGCCACCGGGATGGGTGCGGCTGGAGCGGAGCATGGGAATGGTGAGACGCAGATCGGCTTCCTCCAGCAAGGCACTGCTCAGCCCATCGCTCTCGCGGCCGAACAACAGCCAATCGTCGGGTGCGTAGTGGAGGTCGGTGTAGGGCTGGCTCGCTTGGCTGCTGAGCGCCAGTAAGCGTCCCCCTCGGCTCGCGCGCGCCCTCAGGAACGCGTCAACGTCTGGATGGCAACTCAGCCGCACCAGGGGCCAGTAGTCCAATCCGGCACGCCGCAGATGGCGATCGCTGAGGGAAAAGCCCAGGGGCTCAATCAGATGGAGCTCCACGCCGGTGGCCGCGCAGGTTCGGGCCACGTTGCCGGTGTTGGGGGGGATTTGGGGCGCGAACAACACGACTCTGGG
>JBKCPG010000429.1:0-3183 GCA_046309395.1 Cyanobacteriota bacterium
TCGGATTGTGGTTGCACAGGGTTGGCATTCGAGCACCATGTGATCACTTCCTTCACGCCGGCAACGCCTCATCGCACGCAGGGCCTGATGGTGGCTGGGCAGCATCTCATGGCCATGGATGCTTTCGAGGTCCTTCTGGTAGCGGTCGACTAGGTGGGAGAGTGGAATCATGGCTGATCATCCCAGCGCAGAACAAATCCTTCCAGCAACACCTGGAGTCGATCAGTCGTGTGATCACGGCACCGCTTGGTAATGTGGGCATAACGGGCTGTTGTTTTACTGTCCTCGTGTCCCATCAAATCCTGAATCAGCCTCATATCCATTCCCAGTTCCAGAAGATGGGTGGCGTAGGCATGGCGCAGCGATCGAATTGTTAGTCGCTTTTGAATGCCGCTTTCCCGCAGGGTTGCTCGGAATGCAGCCTGGACGGAGCTGGCATCCATGCTGGCTCCAGGACGCCTGCTGAGTGCCTCGTCAATGACCGGGCTTGGGAACAAGAGCCTGGGATGTCGATGGGTCGTCCAGAATCGTCGCAGGGCTTGTAGTGTCAGCTCTGGCAAAACCACATAGCGATCCTTGCCACCTTTGCTGTCGCGAATGTGAACTCGGTGTTGGCTGCCATCGACATCACTCACCTCGAGCTTGAGGCCTTCGGTGGTTCGTAAACCCAGACTATAAACGACAAGCAGGAAGATACGGAAGCGTAATTTTCTGACGGAGTTTATGATGAAGTGGACCTCTTCTCGCGTGGGGATGTCAGGGAGTGACTTTGGACCTTTCTGCTTGATGATTTTCCCCCATTCCACTTCTCGATTCAGGACATGACGATGCAGAAAGACGAGGCTGGCAACTTGCACATTGACCGTGTTCGGCGCGTAGCAACTCAACATCCAGGAAAAATAGCTCTTCAGCTCATCCACACTCAGGTTATCCGGGCATCGGTTGAAATGTTTGGCAGCTTTCCATAAGTACTGGCGATAGGTTTCTATCGTTCGCTCTCGCATTCTTTGTAAGCGTAGAGCCTGTTCGTAAGCAACAAGTAACTGCTTGAACTTCTCAAGTTCTTCTACATTCATGGCAACATCCTCCCGTGGGAGCAATCGGAACATGAGATGCAATCAGGCTTTTCGCTGAATGCAGTTGCTTCAGTGTCTTGATTGACCCAACCGCCCAACTGTTCAGCCTGGCCTAGTCAGAGAAAACTTCTGCTTGTATTAAGACGTGTTGCCCAGGGCCCTGTCCACCGTTGGCAGTCGCCTATGCTAATTTCATGAAATCTGCCGCGCAGCGGCTTGGTCCAACGCTCCAGATCAGAAGCGGGGAACTATTGCTGGCATTGAACCAAGCCTCTGCACCCGTCTTCTGAATCTGGATGTTGGAGGGCTATGATTAGCCAACTGCCTTGGTCAAGAAGTCCGGCATTGCAGCAACATTGCCCAGCATCAATGAAATGCCATTAAGGGAGACTTCAATTATAATTGCAGCCTGCCTTGAGCGGTCAGGGAAGAATCTTTAGGCTTGCATATACGAAGCAGCCGACCGTCTCTACAAGGAAGAGTCTTATCTAGGCTAAGCAGATCCTCTCCGTCGTCTGTATGAAACTCGTCAACACTATAAAATAACGCCGTCGCCAGATGAATGGCATCCATTTGCTTGCGTAGTCCCAATGAGGGTGTGGATCTGTAGATCTCCCTAGCTTTGCGGGCAATCTGCTGATCAAGCTGGACAGTGCGGACATAGTCTTGAAGAAAGAGATTATCAACTTGTGCAATATTCGCATCGGGCCACGGACGCGGCATACCATCTTCAGATGGAACCTTGACAACCTCAAGGATTGTGATCGTCGAGATCCAAAGCTGAGCATGTCCCCTCTGCGCAGACTCGAAAATAGACTGTAGGTCCCCGAACCACCTTTCTTCTTGATTGATGAGCCCGATCCAACAGCAGGAATCCCAATAAACTTGCAATTCGTCGGTCATCGATTCTCAGCCCACAATCTTTTCAAGTGATCATGAGGAGATAGCCCTTCGCTGAATTCAGGATCGTGAAGTTCAGATAGATTAACGGGGACTGGATCGATATCAATGATCTCTCCTTTTACTTCAACTTTGATCAACTTTCCACTTCTATCAAAAAAGCAGACCCCTGGAATCAGGACCCTTCTGCTCTCGTAGACTTGGCTCCAGTTCCGCCTGCCGCAGATGGCATTGCGAATCTCGGGATCTACAAGCACACAAGGTATTTCTCGTTTATCTAGAAGAGAGTAAAGCACAATTGCAGGCTTGTTGTAGTACGACCGAAGACCAACAACCCTGCCTTCGACAGAACCAAGCTCGCTATGAGTGAAGTCAGTTTCCCTGAAGGTCTGTACCGCAAGCTCGGGCTGAAGAACCTCTATCGCACGCTGTGCAGAGGCAGTCTCAATAAGCACGGGCTTATTGGAATCTGGCAAGTAGAAATCGGTTTGTCGGATTCCATTCTGACTCCTCTTCAAAAGACCATGTAATATCAATTGAGCCTCCGCATCCATCCAGTCTGGCGGATGATGTTCATACATAATCTGATTTAAGCCTTCAGCCAGGAGAGAGGCCGAAGCAATTGCTTCGTCTTCTACCGATTTGCCTGGAATGGCAGAAACTGCCGTGGCTTCTATAGTAAATGGAGAGTTAGTGCTCGCGCTCAGCAGCTGCCATACAATGCCTGCAGATTTACCACCATGCGCAGTAACGGCCTTATCGAGAAGCTTGAAATAGTCTAAAACTTGCTGCATAGCATCTGCAACAGTTAAGCTCTCATCGTCAGAGCCAGATGGATGAATCACTAGTTTTATGGATCCAGTTCTCATGGCTGCAACCCTGAGATCCTATTTTGCAAGATGATTACACGATAGCCATCAACCGGCCCACACTGCAAAGTCTTGTCTCAAAGAGTTAAGGTTGTATGATGCGGGACTTCTCCTTGCTAGCAACGCCTTCGCGAGCCACTCGGTAGGTAAAGGTCATGGATTCCTAATATTGCCGCTTCGTCCTTGCTGCAGTCCCTCCAACGCTCGCCATCACCTGGCCGCAGGTAGGAAATAAAACGAAAGACTTTGGGTAGAAGAGCTGGCCGGGGGCGGCTCAGGTGCATGGCGGTGTTAGAGAGTGGAAGGAGTTTCCGGTTCAAGAAGCGGTAACACCCTCG
>JBKCPG010000430.1:0-2602 GCA_046309395.1 Cyanobacteriota bacterium
GAAGAACGCGAGCAAGGCGCCTCCCCAGGGCCACGATCGCCCTGAGAGAGAGGCGCCGCAAGCCAGGCGGCCGAATCGATGGACGGGACTGGAAAATGCCACGGCCGCCCGCGCGCCCGGTCGCAGCCCGCGCGGGGGGACTTGCGCCGGCAGATTCCCCAGGGAATCCTCTTGGCGGTGGGTTTGAACGACACGGCCCGGGTGGGCCGGCCCGATGGGCGGCCCCAGCTGGCCCCAGAGGCGTTCGGGTTTGGCCTGCGGCAACTGCTGCGGGAGGCCCGGGGATTGGCGCCGGTGTTTGTGCTCGGGCTCACCCCCGTGCTGGAGGAGGCCATGCCCGTGGCCGACGTGCTCTGGTACGCCCTGGACGCTGTGCGGATCTACGAGGCCGTGCTGGAGGAGGCCTGCATGGACGCTGATGTGCCTTTCCTGCCGATGCTCTCCCCCTTTCTGGAGGAGCCCCAGTGGCCCCGGTGGCTGGCCAGCGACGGGCTGCATTGCAACAGCGAGGGACATGCCTTTGTGTACGAGCGGGTGCGGCGCTGGCCAGCCCTTGGGAACTGGGCGGGCCTGCGGCCAATGGAGGTGGCCACGCCGGTGGGGTGGTGAGGGCCGCCCGTGAGGGATCCCCCGATCGGGGGGGCGTGAAATCCCCTGGATGGAGGAGGCGGGGGAGTTGTTGGTCCGCGACTCTGAAACCACTCGCACCGGCAACCGATGGCCTCCTCCGCACTCCCCCACCGCGCGCCCCGTTCTCCCCACATGGCGTCGCGGCCCCTGCGGCGGCTGACCCCCATGGATCGGGGCGGGATGGAACCGCGAAACCGTCAACTGTTGGCCGCCTACGCCAAGAGCGAAGACGCCACGAGCAGGCTTTACTGGCGCAATCGCCTCGTGGAGGCCAACCTTGGCCTGGTGCACAGCGTGGCGGCTCGCTTCGCGCCGATGAGCCAGCTGCCCTTTGCGGATCTGGCGCAAGTGGGCTCCCAGGGACTCATCCGCGCGGTGGAGGCCTTTGATGGGCGCAAAGCCCAGTGCTTAAGCACCTTCGCCGTGCCCTACGTGCGGGGGGCGATTCAGCATGAATTGCGGGATCGGGAGTCGTGGATCCGTCCGCCAAGACGGCTCTGGGAGCTGCGCCAGCGGGCCCGGGGGATTCAGGAGAAACGCCGAGGGGAGGGATCTCCACCCCTGGGGCGCCAGGAGTTGGCGGCGGCCCTCACGTGCGCGGCCTCGGAACTCGACGAGGCGGAGGGCTTGCGGGCCGTGTCCCAACCCTTGAGCCTGGATGCCCTCCAGTGCCGTACGGAGGAGGAAGGCTCCGGCAGTTGGTTGGACCAACTGGCCGATCCCCGGTCCCTAGGGGAGGAGGAGGGTGTCCCCCCACCCGATCCCCGATGCCGTGCCCAGCGGCTCTGGTTGCGGGGGGAGCTGGACCAACTGGATCCAGTTCAGCGGGGGCTGGTGCTCGGCCGGGTACTGGTGGGCTGCACCTGGGTGGAGCTCGGCCGGGAGTTTGGCCTTCACCCCCGGATGGCCGAGCGCCGCTTCGGCGCGGCCCTGAGGCGCCTGCGGGCTTCCGCCGAGGTGTGGGAGCGCTTGGGGGCCTGAGGGGCTCAGAGCACGCCCGGCAGCCGGGGCGCCAGCCCCATGGCCAGCAGGGCGGCGAGGAGGGTTTGCAAGCCGTTCACCAGTTCATTGCTCAGCCAGCCGAGGCGCCGCTGCAGGGTGGCGCCGATCAGGCTCTCCAGCAGGGTGGCCGCCAGCCCCACGGCCGCCACCAGCGCCAGGGCTCCGGGCGTTTCGATCACCCCCAGCGCCGCCATCACCGCCGCCATGAGGGCGCCACCCACCGCACTGGCGGCCGTGCCCTCCAAACTGATGGCCCCCTCGGTGCCCCGCGGCACGGGCCGAAGGGTGGTGATCAGCACGGTGTGGCGGCCCCAGCGCTTGCCGATCTCGCTGCCGAAGGTGTCGGCCAACTTGGCGGCCAGGCTGGCGGCAAACCCGATCAACAACAGGGAGGCCCGGGCGCCGGCGAGGGGACTGAGGCCCGCCAGGAGGGCCGCCACCAGGGCCGATCCCCACACGTTTTCCGGCCCCCGCCGGCCGCCCCGGGCCTCGGCCAGGCCGCTGGCCCGCTTGACCTTGAACCCCACCTTGGTGACGGCCGATCCCAGGGCCAGATAGGCCACCACCGCCAACCAGCCCCGCCAGCCCAGGCTTCCCCAGAGCACCGTGCCCAGAATCCCGGCGTGGGCCCAGCCGGCGGGAGTGAGCAGGGGCGCCCGCTGGGCGAGGGCGATCAGGAGCGCGTTGAGGGCCAGGGCCGTCAACCAGTCGGCCCACCCCTGATGGGGAAGTGACAACGACAGCGGCAGCATGGGCCGAAGAGATCTGTTGCACTGGTCTAAGGGTTTGGGGGGGCAACGCCCCTGGCGGCGGATAATCGGGCACACCAGCGCCGCGGGTTGCCTCATGTTCTTTTTCAAGAAGCGGAAGTTCTTCCTCGACCTCACCACTGAGCAAGACACCGACAAGGGTGCCCAACCGGGCGAGGCGCCGAAGGTGATGATCGCCCCCCCCAAAGCCACCCCAGCGC
>JBKCPG010000431.1:0-3770 GCA_046309395.1 Cyanobacteriota bacterium
TCCCTAAGCCCCGCACCGTTCCACCCGCTCCGCCCCATGCTTGCCTTGCTCGCCTCCACCTTCGCCACGGTGTTTCTCGCGGAGCTGGGAGACAAAACCCAGCTGGCGATTGTGAGCATCAGCGGCACCTCAAGCCGTCCGGGAGCCGTGTTCGCGGGCAGTGCCCTGGCCCTGGTGATGGCGAGTCTGTTGGGGTCGGCGGCTGGCGGCACGCTCACCAGCGTGATTCCAGCGGACTGGCTCCAGCTGGCGGCGGCGGGGGGATTTTTGGTGCTGGGGCTGCGGCTGATTCTGCGTTCAGGACCGTTTGGCCCGTCCACCCCCCAGGAGCAGAATAAGGGGGAGGTTCCCCCGAGTTCCTAAAGTCAACTCAACTCCTCCCGGCGGGTTGCGTCGCCTCAACCTGGGAAGGATCTTTTCGCGGGTGGCGAGTCCCGCCCTCTTCACAACCAGCTCCCATCTGATCCCCTTGACGATGAAGTTCACGGTCGCCGACCTGCTTGACCAGCTATCCACCGACGAGAGTCTGCCCCCCGCCCACTTAGAAAAAGCGCTGGGTGTCACTGCGGAAGACGACCAGGCGAAATTGCGCATCGGGCTGGAGGCGCTGGAACGGCTGGCCCTGGTGGAGCGGGGTGAGGAGGGGGTGCGTCGCCGGGAGTGCCCCGAGCTGATCCCGGCTCGCCTCCGCTGTTCCAGCAAGGGTTTCTGCTTTGCCCTGCGGGACGATGAGGGGGAAGACATCTACATTCGCGATCACCAACTCAATCACGCCTGGAATGGCGATCGGGTGCTGGTGAGAATCACCCGGGACGGGGGCCGTCGCCGCTCCCCCGAGGGCAGCGTTCAATGCATCCTCCAGCGGCACACCACCCGCCTGTTGGGCCACGTGGAGAGGCAGGGGGAACGACTGGTGGCCGTGCCCCTGGATGATCGGTTGCTCACGGCCGTGGCCCTCCCGGATGGGGACGCCAGCCATCTGGATCAGCGCGACACCCATGTGGTGGAGGTGCAGATCGACAAGTTTCCAGTGGCCCAGTTCGCTCCCGAGGGCCACGTGGCCCGGAGCCTGCCGGTGAGTGGCGGGGATGAGACCGATCTGGAGCTGTTGATGGTGAAGCACCAGCTCCAGGAAGGAAGCGCCCCCCCCCGCTTGACCTTGAAGGCGCCGGCGGAGAAGGGACGCCAGGACCTCACCGGTCTCCCCACCCTGGTGGTGAAACCGTGGCTGGCCTCCGACGCGCCCGCCATGCCCGCCCTCTCCCTGGAGCGGAGAGAGGAGGGTTGGCGTCTGTGGGTCCACGCCCCCGCCGTGGCCGAACGGCTGGGGCTCAGCACCGCCGTCGACACTTGGATGAGGGATCTGTGTGAGGCCTTTCCCTTGGGGAAGCGCTGGCGCCCCCTGCTTCCCGCGGGGTTGGCGAAGGCCGCCGTCTTCTCTCCGGGGATGGAGCAGGCGGCCCTCTCCGTCGCGCTTGATCTTGGCCCCGAGGGGGAGTTGGAACACTTCCGCTTCCAGTTGAGTCGGGTGCGCCCGCTGGCCACGGTGGATGGGGCGACCATGGAGGCCTGGGAGGAGCGGAAGCCGAAGGCCCGGACCCTTCCTCCCGCCCTCAAGGCCCACAAGGGACACCTGGAGCTCTTGGACCAGCTGGTGAGCGTGGTGGCCCTGCTGCGAAAACGCCGCCTGGCGGCCGGATCCATCGAACTGGATGTGCCTCCTCCTCCCCTGGAGGCCTTGGGAGATGGGGCCCGTCCTGGACCCGACGCCGGCCGGGCGGGCTGGTGGGTGGCCCTGCCGGACCATCATCCCACCGCGCTCCTGAGGGAGGCGATCTTGGTGGCTCACCGTGCCCTGGGCCATCACCTGGCCGCCTTCGGCCTGCCTGGCGTCTTCGCGGTCAATCCCCCGCCCGATCCCGCGGCGATCAACGATGTGGCCAAAGCCGCCCTTGCCCTAGACATCCCCCTGGAGCTGAGCGGCGACGGCAACGCCAGCGCCGCTGAGCTGGCCGAGGCCTTCGCCCGCACCGATCGCGGCCGGGTGTGGCAGCAGCAAATCCGCGACTGCCTGGAGGGCACCCAGCTGAGTGATCAGCCCGGCGCGAACGCCTTGGCGGGGGATCCCATCGCCGTCGCTCCCTGGACGTGCCCGAGCCTCCACTACGCGGATCTCTTCAACCAACACCTGCTGGTCACCCTGCTGCTGGAGGGGAAAGATCGCCCCACGGTGCGCCACAAAACCAGCGTGGATTTGGCCTCCGACCACTCCCATGGAGCCATTGATTGGCCCCTGTTGACCCCCACCCAGCTGTCCCCCTTCGAGGACAGCCTGCACCATGGCTTGTTGTTGCGGTTGAACGGCCAACGCCAAGCCTTGGCTGAGTTTCAAGAGGATCGCTTGGCCATGGCTCAGGCCCGCTGCGCCGAACCCTTGGTGGGCCAAACCCTCCAGGGCACGATCAGCGGGGTGCAGAGCTACGGCTTTTTTGTGGAGGTGCCCCCCTCCCTGGTGGAGGGCCTGGTGCATGTGAGTTCCTTGAAAGACGATTGGTACGAGTACCGCTCTCGCCAGAATCAATTGGTGGGACGCAAGGGGCGTCGCACCTTCATGGTGGGAGACCCGGTGCGGGTGTTGATCGAGAAAGTGGATGTGCTGCGCCATCAAATCGATCTGTCTGTGGTGCTGCCAGAGGATGGGGGCGCTGATGAGTCCCCTCCGTTGGGGGCCGCCGAGGGTGGCGAGGCGGCGCCCTGAGCGGCATGACCTCATCCCCGACATCGCTTCCCATCGTGCTGGCGATGTCAGGAGCTTCCGCCCAACCCCTGGCCCAACGCGCTCTTCACCTTCTGCTCCAGGAGGGCCATCGGGTGGAGGTGGTCACCAGCCGAGGGGCCATGGGCGTCTGGCGCGCGGAGTTGGGGGTGCAACTGCCCTATGACCCTGGGGCCCAAGAAGCCTTTTGGCGAGAGCGCACCGGCTGCGCCAGCGGCACCCTTCGCTGCCATCGCTGGAACGATCAAGCCGCTCCCATCGCCAGCGGCAGTTACCGCACGGCTGGAATGGTGATCCTGCCCGCCAGCATGGGAACCGTGGGACGCATCGCCTCAGGGGTGGCCCTCGATCTGATTGAGCGAGCCGCGGATGTGCACCTCAAAGAAGGGTGGCCCCTGGTGATCGCCCCACGAGAATTGCCCTGGAACCTCATCCACCTCCGCAACCTCACCGCCCTGGCGGAGGCGGGTGCCCGCATCGCCCCGCCCGTGCCAGCCTGGTACCACCAGCCTCGCTCCCTGGAGGAGATGGTGGATTTTCTGGTCATTCGCGTGTTCGACAGTTTGGGCCTCGAGCTGGGATCCCTGCGCCGCTGGACAGGCCCCGCCCCGCTGAGGCCATGACCCTTCGCCGTCTGCTGGTGCTGCCCCTGCTGACGCCCTTGCTGGTGGTGGTGCTGGTGGCGGCCCTGAACCCAAGCCCTCGGCTCTCCTTTCGGGTGCTCACCTGGGTGACGCCAAGGGCTCCCCTGGGGCTCTGGTTGGGGGGAGCGGCCCTGGGCGGCGCGGCCCTCAGTGGGGCGGCGACCGCCCTCGCCCTTCGTCAGGCCCAGCGGACCAGCCCAACAACCCGCCGACGCGTCTCCACCCGCTCGTGGTCGCAAGCCGGAGGCCCTGAGGCGGGCGGCTGGGAGTCGGTGGGCACGGAGTTTGGCCCTCCCCGCCGGGAGGAGGGATTTCCCACGCGGTCGTGGGGGGGGGCCGCCGCCCCCGGG
>JBKCPG010000432.1:0-6608 GCA_046309395.1 Cyanobacteriota bacterium
CGTCCCCTCTCCCCCCAAGGGCTCTTCCCCGCTCTCCCAGGCCAGGCGACGCCGGGGATCGGAGAGCACGGCGTAGGCCTCATTCACGAGTTTGAAGCGTTCCTCCGCCACCGGATCATTCCCATTGAGATCCGGATGCCAACGACGGGCCTGCTCTCGGAAGGCCCGTTTCAAGCGAGCCGGATCCGCCCCGGGCTCCAGACCCAGAACTTGCCAATAGTCAATCGCTTCCGCGCTGGCCATCACAACGCGCTCAAACCGAACCCCAGGGATCTTCGTCCTCCCGATCCCAGCGGGAGCCCCGATCCCGGCCGTAGTCGGGAGGGGTCAGAGAGGAATCCGCCGGGCGCCTGGGCCCCCGCGGGGGCCCACCGAAACCCTCCCTCTCCCGGGGGAAGGAGGAAACGTCGCGGTTGCGGCCGAGGCCTGGGGAGCGCTCGTCCCAGGGGTCGGCCCGGTCCCAGCGATCGCCCCGGGATGGGGGTTCCCAGCCCTCCCAGTCGTCATCGGCGAACAGTTCGTCTTTCAAGGAGCCCAGGGTGTTTTTCAGTCCCTGAAGGGGGCCCCCCTCGGCCCGTTGCTCACTGAGCAGGCGCCGATTGAGGCCGAAGAGGGCTTCCTGCAACTGGCTCACGGCGAGCTCCAACTCGGCGTCTTCCGCCTGTGAATCCGCCAGCAGATCCTGCACCTGACGCACGGCCAGTTCCACTCCGCGCTGCTGCCGTTCGGCGCCGTAGGGCCCGAGTTCCAGGGCGGCGTCCCGAAGCCTTCGCTCCGCCTGGGCCACCAGGGTGAGGGCCCGATTCCGGCGATCGATCACGGCCCGCTTGCGCCGATCTTCCGCCGCCTTCCGTTCCGCCTCCTCCAGGAGGGCCTGGATCTCCTCCTCGCTCAGGTTGGAGCCCCCTTGAATTGAAACGCTTTGCTGCCGCCCCGTGGTGCGATCGGTGGCGGACACCTGGAGCAGGCCGTTGGCGTCGATGTCAAACGACACCTGAACCTGGGGGACTCCTCGGGGGGCGGGGGGAATGCCCGACAGCCGGAACCGCCCCAGTGACTTGTTGTCGGCGGCCATCTGCCTCTCGCCCTGAAGCACATGGATGTCCACGGAATTCTGGTTGGCCTCCGAGGTGCTGAACACATCGCCGCGGCGCACCGGAATGGGGGTGTTGCGAGGGATCAAAACCTTCATCAAGCCGCCGATCGTCTCCAAGCCCAGGGAAAGAGGGGTGACATCATTCAGCATCAAATCCCTCAGTTCGCCGGTGAGAATTCCCGCTTGAACAGCGGCGCCAATGGCGACCACCTCATCTGGATTCACCGACTGGCAAGGATCTCTGGGAACCAAGGTGCGCACCAGATTTTGCACCATGGGCATGCGGGTGGACCCACCCACGAGCACCACGTCATCAATGGAGTCGGCGTTGAGGTTGGCATCCCGGAGGGCCCGTTGCACGGGCCGCAGGAGGCGATCCAACAGGGCGGGGCAGAGCGCCTCGAAGGTGGGACGCTCCAGGGTGGTCTCGATGTGCAGGGGGCCCTCGGGTCCCGTGGCGATGAACGGAAGGGAGATGGGGGTGCTGGAGACCCCGGAGAGTTCCTGCTTGGCCTTTTCGGCGGCCTCGCCCAGCCGCTGAAGAGCCTGGCGGTCGCGCCGGGGATCCAGGCCGTGCTCCCTTAAGAAGGCCTCGGCCACCCAATCCACAATCCGCTGATCCCAATCGTTGCCTCCCAGCTGGGTGTCGCCGCTGGTGGCCTTCACGTCAAACACCCCATTGGCGATGCGCAACACCGACACGTCGAAGGTTCCCCCCCCCAGGTCAAACACCAGCACCCGTTTGACGGCGCTGCGATCAAACCCATAGGCGAGGGCGGCCGCGGTGGGCTCATTGAGGATGCGCTCCACCGTGATCCCCGCCAGCCGGCCCGCGTCCCGGGTGGCCTGCCGTTGGGCGTCGTTGAAGTAGGCCGGCACGGTGATCACCGCCGCCTCCACGGGCTCGCCCAGGTAGGTGGAGGCGTCGTCCACCAGCTTGCGAAGGATGCAGGCCTGCAACTCTTCTGGGGCGTATTCCCGTTCCGTGGCCGGGCAAACCACCCGAACCTGACCCGCGTCGTTGGCCCGCACGGTGTAGGGCACCGCCAGGGTGCTGTCTTCCAGCTCCTCCCAACGGCGGCCAAGAAAGCGCTTCAGGTTGGCAAAGGTGTTGCGGGGATTCAGCACCAGCTGACGCCGGGCCGCTTGGCCCACCAACAGCTCCTGTTCACGGGTGAACCCCACCACGGAAGGGGTGGTGCGGGATCCCTCCGCGTTGGCGATCACTTGGGGACGGCCGCCCTCGAGCACCGCCACCACGGAATTGGTGGTGCCCAGGTCGATGCCCACAATTCGCCCCATGGCCCTGTTCAGTGGATGCGTCTGAGGCCCAACGCTACTGGTCAGTCCTGAGGCGTTAAACCCCCCTTAAACCCGGGGGCACCTGGCGCTGTCAAGATCAATGCCTGAGACCGTGAGCTCCCGACGGGTGCCGCATGACAGGCGATTCCAGATCTGAGGCCTTCAGCCTGCGCCGCCGCCCCCCCGGGGAAAAGCTGCTGGATCATGGCTTCCGGCACTTCACCTTTGCTTTGGCGGCCATGGTGGCGGTGTTGCTTCTGGCCATCTTTGTCACGGTGTTTCGGGGCGCCTGGGAGGCCATCGGGAGCTTTGGCTTGCGCTTTCTCACCACATCCGCCTGGGACCCGGTGAACGGAAACTATGGCGCCTTCACCGCCATCTACGGCACCCTCGTGTCCTCCCTGTTGGCGCTGCTGTTCGCGGTGCCCCTGGGGGTGGGCACGGCCATTTTCATCACGGAAGATCTGCTGCCCTGGTCGATCCGCAACGTGATCGGCGTGATGGTGGAGCTTCTGGCGGCGATCCCCTCGGTGGTGTTGGGTCTCTGGGCCATCTTTGTGCTGGAGCCAGCGATTCGGCCTTTTCTCCAGTTTTTGCACAACACCTTTGGCTGGTTACCGGTTTTCGCCAGCGTGCCCCAGGGTCCGGGCATGGCCCCAGCGATCCTGATCCTGGTGGTGATGATCTTGCCCATCATCACGGCGATTTCCCGGGATGCGCTCAACCAGGTGCCCATCGAATTGCGGCAGGGGGCCTACGGGGTGGGCACCACCCGTTGGGGGGCCATCCTTCACATCATTCTTCCCGCCGCCATCTCGGCCATCATGGGAGGGGTGATGCTGGCCCTGGGTCGGGCCATGGGGGAAACCATGGCGGTGACGATGATCATCGGAAACTCCATGACCTTCAGCACCTCGCTGTTGGCCCCAGCCAACACCATTTCCTCCATGCTCGCCAACCAGTTTGGCGAGGCCGATGGCATTCAGGTGTCCGCGTTGATGTACGCGGCACTGATCCTGATGTTGCTGACTTTTGTGGTGAATATTTTGGCCCAGTGGATTGTGAAACGTCTCAGCCTTCGCTATTGAGCCATCATGCCCAACACCCAACTCTTCACTGGCATGACCGCTGAAAGCAAGGGTTTCGACAGGAGAAGTTTGTTCTTTAACCCCTCGCTCACTCGCAATCGCCTGAATCGTGTGCTGAATGCCGCGGCGGGGATCTTTGCCTCAATCTCCGTTCTCCCTCTCATTCTGGTGTTGGCCTATGTGCTCCTCAAAGGCGGCAGCTTGATCAGGCCGAGTCTGTTCAGCCAACTGCCTCCCGCGCCAGGCACCGAGGGTGGGGGCATTGGCAACGCCATTGTGGGCACGCTCCTGGTCACCACGCTGGCCTCCCTGATCGCGATTCCGGTGGGTGTGGGTGGGGGGGTGTATTTGGCGGAATATTCGCGCAAAGGGTGGTTTTCACGGTTTGTGCGCTTTGGCAATGACGTGTTGGCGGGGGTGCCATCGATCATCAGCGGCGTTTTTGTCTATGGCGCGATCGTCGCCACCCGCGTCTTTTTTGGCCAAAGCTACAGCGCCATGGCGGGTGCCATCGCTCTGGCGGTGTTGATGCTGCCCACCTTGATCAAGACCACCGATGAGGGCTTGCGGTTGGTGTCCAATGATTTACGGCTTGGCTCCTACGGCGTGGGAGCGTCCCGCTTTGTCACCATCACCCAGATCACCCTGCCAGCGGCGTTCACCCCCATCGCCACCGGAACGGTGCTGGCCATCGCCAGGGCCGCTGGGGAAACCGCACCCCTCATCTTCACCGCTTTGTTTTCACCCTTCTGGCCTGAAGGTGTCTTCAACCCGATCGCGACGATGTCGGTGCTGATTTTTAATTTTGCCATCATGCCATACGATCCCCAAAACCAGCTTGCATGGGCGGCTTCTTTTATCCTTGTGGTCATGATTCTCTTCGCCAACCTTCTCTCCCGCTGGCTCTCCACCCTGAAAAAGACCTGAACGCTGATCTCCCCTTGTTTCCGATCGTCAACACACCATTTCTCCCCACCAAATGATTACCTTCCCCATGCCCACCAAATCCACGGATACCAGCCACGATGACATTTGCATGTCGTTGCAAAACGTGTCCATCTCCTATGGGAGCTTTGAGGCTGTTAAAAATGTCTACCTCGACATTCCCCGTAAAGGAGTCACCGCGTTTATCGGACCCTCAGGGTGCGGTAAGTCCACCGTCTTGCGAGCCCTGAATCGCATGAACGACCTCATCCCAGGATGCCACTTGAAGGGGAGGGTGATGTTTGATGGCCATGATCTTTACGACAAGCGCGTCGATCCGGTGGAGGTGAGACGAAGGATCGGCATGGTGTTTCAAAAGCCCAATCCCTTCCCCAAAAGCATCTATGAAAACATTGCTTTTGGTGCACGAATCAATGGTTATCGCGGCGACATGGATGAGCTTGTGGAGAGGTCGCTCCGCAAAGCGGCGGTGTGGGATGAGTGCAAGGATAAATTGAAAAATAGTGGTCTCTCTCTCTCTGGGGGACAACAACAGCGCCTGTGTATCGCCCGGGCGATCGCCACTGAACCAGAGGTGATTTTGATGGATGAACCCTGCTCGGCTCTCGATCCTATTTCCACCCTCAAGATCGAGGAAACAATGCATGAGCTCAAACGCAGTTACACCATTGTGATCGTCACCCACAACATGCAGCAGGCCGTTCGCGTAGCCGACATGACCGCTTTTTACAATGCTGAGGCCGTTGAGGGTGGAACCGGGAAGGTTGGTTACCTCGTGGAATTCAGCGCCACCGAAACAATCTTTAATGCTCCCTCACAACCAGCCACCCTGGATTATGTGAGTGGTCGATTTGGCTAAACAACTCGGTCGCTGACACCCTCACCCCGCCTGATCTCCACTCGCCACCGCTGAATCGCCAAAAAAAACCGGCCTCGGGGCCGGAGAGAACGGAGAGGGAGGGATTCGAACCCTCGATAGAGTTACCCCTATACAGCATTTCCAGTGCTGCGCCTTCGACCACTCGGCCACCTCTCCAGGGACGGCGATTGCCAGCTGGCAATGTAGCAGGATGCCCCCCGTCCATCGATCGTTCATGACGCGCACCCATCTGGTCACTGTTCATTGGCGCCAGGCCGGACGGGTGATCCGCCATGAGGTGCCCGAAGGGGAGTACATCCTGCGGAGCTTTGAGGCCCAGGGGGATGCGCTGCCGTTCAGTTGCCGGCAGGGATGTTGCACCGCCTGCGCCGTGAGGGTCTTGGCGGGACGAATCGACCACCGGGAGGCCCTTGGCCTGTCCCAGGAGCTGCGCGAACGGGGTTATGGCTTGCTCTGTGTGGCCAGGGCCATCGCCCCCTTGGAGGTGGAAACCCAGGAGGAGGATGAGGTGTACGAGCTCCAGTTCGGCCGCCACTTCAGCCGGGGCCGGGTGAAAGCCGGCTTGCCCCTTGATGAGGACTGATCGTGGCGTTGTCCACCCCTGACCACCCCCCGCTTCCCGGCTCTGACGCGACCTTCCAGGCCAGCGGCTTGCCCGTGGCGCGCCTTGAGCAACTGCTGGACGTGGCGCGCGCCGCCGCTCTGGCTGGAGCCCGCCCCCTCAAAGAGCTCTTCGGCGGGCTGGAGCGGGTGAACACCAAGGGAGAGGCCGGCAACCTGGTGACCGAGGCCGACTTGGCGGCGGAGGCGGCGGTGATCGAGGTGTTGAGAGACGCCACGCCCACCTTCGGGGTGCTGGCGGAGGAAAGCGGGCGCCGTGACGGGGAGGGTCCCCTCGAATGGTGCGTGGATCCCCTGGATGGCACCACCAACTACGCCCATGGGTTCCCGGTGTTCTGCACCTCCGTGGGACTCCTCTTCGAGGGACGCCCCCTGCTGGGCGCCCTGGCCATGCCCGCGTTGGATCAGCTGTTTTACGCCGCCCCAGGCCTGGGGTCCTGGCGCGATGGAAACCGGTTGCGGGTGAGTGACTGCGCGCGGTTGGGGGACGCCTTGCTGGCCACGGGATTTGCCTACGACCGCACCCGCGTGCGCGATAACAATTACGCGGAATTCGCCTGGATGACCCATCGCAGCCATGGGGTGCGGCGGGCGGGAGCGGCGGCGGTGGATTTGGCCTTTGTCGCCTCCGGTGCCATTGATGGGTACTGGGAACGGGGCCTCTCCCCCTGGGATC
>JBKCPG010000433.1:0-4839 GCA_046309395.1 Cyanobacteriota bacterium
CCCTCCCAGTCCCTGGCTTCGGTCGTCCCGGTCAGCCACTTCCCCACTGATTTCGCGGGCCTGTGGTTTGTGTGCAACGCCTTTCTCGCCCTGGGGCTGTACGGGGATTTCAGCCGCCCCACCGAGGGCATGCTGGCCCTGGCGCCCTCCCGCCTGCTGGATCGGCTGGCCCTGCGCTGGTTTGGCTCGCGCTACCGCGGAGATCCCCTGCACAAGGCGCTGGGGCGGAGCGGCGCCGATCCCCCCCTTCCCAGGCGCTGGCAGGTGGAGTCGGCCTGGCTGGAGGCGTTTGCCGGGGAGGAGGGGGCGGAAATGGTCACCAGCCACAGCCACCAAACGCTTTGGCATCCCGCTGGATTTCCCTTGGCGGATTCGCCTCTGCCCGGGCCCACACGGCGACACGCGGATAGGCGCGACGGGCGGCCCGTCGCCGGACCGCGCGATGGCTCCAAGCGGCGAGCTCCCGCCGCCCCACCGGGGTTGAGCCGCCAGCTGCCCTCCGCCCATCCGGCCCGCTGGCTGGCCTGCCTGGCCCTCTACCTCGATGCCCGCATCCTGCGCGCCACCGGCGATCCGGCCCTGGGGCTCTCCAGCCTGGCTCTCCCGGGCCACTGCCGGATCGGCCCGGAGCGCGTCGACGTCGATCTGGCCCTGGCGGATCTGCCCCTGCCGTTGCGGCTGGCTGGGCTCGATCGCGATCCCGGGTGGTTGCCGGCGGAGGGGCGCGCCATCGCCTTCCATTTCCAATGATGTTCGACCATCTGCCACGGGATCCGGCCACCGCCTTCCGCCTGGCGGCGATCGGCACCGTGCTGGAGATGGTGGAGCGGCAAGTGCCCCATTGGCCCGCCGACTTCACGGCGGCGACGGCCCTGGCTGAGGAATACCGGGCGGCCGCCGCCGATTTGGCCCGCCGCGAGGTGCCCTCCGCCGCCTCATGGGCGGAGGGTCTGAGGGCTTGGCGGGGCGACAACCCGGGGCTACCCGCCAGGAGGCTGGCGGCCGCTGGTTTGGGCGCCGGCCATCACCACCTGCTGCTGAGTCTGGCCTTGGTGGAGGAAGACCCGAGGCTGGCCCTGCTGATCGAACCCGAGGGTGGTCTGCCCAGCCTGGGCGGGCTCGTCGCCCTCTGGCGGGAGGGGGCGGAAGGGGATGATCCTGGCCGGGTGCGGGACGACCTGCTCGATCTGGTGGAGGCCGGCCTGGTGTGCGTCAGCAACCTGGAGGAGCCTCGGGCCGCCTGGCTCACGCGGGCGCCGGTGGCGGTGGTGGATGCCCTCTCCGGACGGGTGCCGCGCTTGCCCGGCTTGAGGTATGAGCCCTTGGCCGATCTTCCCGACGCCGCGGGCTGGATGGGCGATGGCGTGGACGCCGGGGCTCTGGGCGACGCCCTGCGGCGGCGGCCCCAACAGGTGCTCATCGTGCGCGGGCCGCGGCACAATGGCCGCTCCACCCTGGTGAGGATGGCCGCCGCCCGGGCCGGGTGCTCGGTCCTGGCGGGGGACGCCGGTCTGCTGGCCGACGCTGAGCGCTGGCGAGGGGCCGCCGCCGTGGCCCTGCTGGCTGGGGCGTTGCTCCTGATCGAGGCCGCCCCAGCGCCGGGGGAAACCCTGGTGATCCCGCGCCACAGCCATTGGCTTGGTCCCGTGGCGGTGACCCTGGGGACGGTGGGCAGCGTGCGGAGCGAAGCGGCGCTGCCCCGGCGCGACCTCTCCCTGGCCCTGCCGGACGCCGCCACCCGCCGTCTCCATTGGCGTGCCGCCGGGATGGCCGATCCTGGCGCGAAGGTGGTCGCCATGGCGGTGAGCTCCGGCGTGATCCACCGCGCCGCCGCCATGGCCGGCCCGGCGGCCGACGAGGCGGCCCTGTTGGCGGCGATCGTCGCCCAGCGGGATGCCCGGCTGGATGCCCTCGCCACCCGCGTCGACCAGCGCCACCCGCCGGCACCGTTGTTTCTCGATAGCGCCTGCGAAGCGGAGTTTCAAACGCTGCTGCTGCGCTGTCGGCACCGGGAGGCCTTGGCCCACTTGGCCCAGGGCAGGGGCGTGAGGGCCCTGTTTTCCGGCCCCAGCGGCACGGGCAAGACGCTGGCGGCCCGGCAATTGGCCCATCAATTGGGGAAGGACCTCTTTCGCGTGGATTTGGCGGCGACGGTGAACAAATACATCGGTGAAACCGAAAAAGCCTTGGAACGGGCCCTCTCCGCCGCCGAGGCACTCGACATCGTGCTGCTGCTGGATGAGGGTGACGCCTTGATGGCCAGGCGCACCGACGTGAGCAACGCCAACGACCGCTACGCCAATCTGGAAACCAATTTCCTCCTGCAACGTCTGGAGGGGTTTGAAGGCATCCTTCTGGTCACCAGCAATGACGCCAACCGCATTGATGCGGCCTTTTCCCGACGGATGGACGCGATCCTCCCCTTTCACGCCCCCGATGAACCGCGGCGGCTGGCCATTCTGGAGCGGCATCTGGGAGTCCATCGCGCCAGTCCGGCCCTGCTGCATGAGATCGCCTGCCGCTGCGCGCTGAACGGAGGCCAGCTCCGCAACATCGCCCTGCACAGTTGCTTGCTGGCGCTGGAGAGTGGCCAGCCTCCGGGCGATGGGCAGTTGCGTGCCGCGGTGATCCGGGAATACCGGAAAACGGAGAGCCACTGTCCGTTGAAACCGGCGCTGGCGGAGGTGGGCTGAGCCGATGACCCTCGCCGTCGCCCGAGCCAAAACCGAGGCCACGCCCTCCAGGCCGGCGAAGCCCAAGGCCCCCCCCGCGGTGCATCGGGCCAGCGCTGACAGCCGCCGCTACGGACTCTCGGGCCGGGTGATCCAGCCAGCGCTGCGGATTTCCTCCACCTCCGACCCCGCGGAGCGGGAGGCCGAACAGGTGGCCGCCCGGGTGGCCCAGGGCGGGGGCGGGGAGACGGGGGCGCGACGCGGTGCCTTGCTGGTTCAGCGACGCCCGCCAGAGCCCTCCAGCGCCGGGGGGATGGCCAGCCCCCTGGTGGAGGGCCAGGTGCGGGCGGCGGCGACAGGCGGCAGCCCGCTGACGCCCGATCTGCGCCAGACGCTGGAGCCCAGGTTCCGAGCCAACTTCGCGGCGGTGCGTCTGCACACGGACGGGAAAGCGGCGGCGCTGGCCACCGCCCTTGGGGCGCGCGCTTTCACCTTTGGCCATCACATCTTCTTCAACAGCGGTCAATACCAACCCCACACCCCAGAAGGGTTGCGCCTGCTGGCCCACGAGCTCACCCACACCATCCAGCAAAAGGCCGTGATCCAACGCTCTCTCGCCGAGGCGCCGGTCGTCCAGGAGCGAACGGCGCCCCAAGTGAGTCGGCTGGGCATCTCCGACGTGCTCAATTTCTTCGCCGATGCCGCCAACGCCATCCCTGGCTACCGGATGTTCACGATTCTGATCGGGGTCAACCCGATCAACATGCGGGCGGTGGAGGCCAGCGCCGCCAACATCCTGCGGGCGATCGTGGAGTTTCTGCCCGGTGGCTTCGTGATCACCCGGGTGCTGGATGCCTATGGCATCTTTGAGCGAGTGGGGGGCTGGATCGAGGGCCAGCTCAAGTCGCTCGGGATCACTGGCGCCGCCATCCGGGCCGCGGTCAACACTTTCCTGGAAGGTCTTTCCCTGGGCGATCTCTTCTCTCCGGGATCGCTGTGGGATCGGGCCAAGGCGATCTTCACCACGCCGATCACGCGCATCCTCGCCTTCGCGCGCTCCCTGTTCGGCGAAATCCTGCGGTTTGTGCGGGAGGCGGTGTTGCGACCCCTGGCGGCCCTGGCGGAGGGCACCGCCGGCTATGGGTTGTTGAAGGCCGTCATCGGCTTTGATCCCGTCACGGGTGTTGCCGTGCCCCGGACGGCGGAAACGCTGATCGGTGGCTTCATGAGGATGATCGGCCAGGGGGAGCTGTGGGACAACATCAAGCGGGCGAATGCCATCTCCCGGGCCTGGGCCTGGTTCCAGGGGGCCCTTGGCGGCCTGATGGGGCTGGTGCGGAGCATTCCGGAGCGGTTTCTGGCGGCGCTGCGGGGTTTGGAGATCACGGATTTCGTGGTGCTGCCGAGCGCGTTTGTGAAATTGGCGCGGGTGTTTGGCGGTTTCCTCGTCGATTTTGGGCGCTGGGCGCTGGGCACGGTGCTCGATCTGCTGCGCATCATCGTCGAGGTGGTGGCGCCGGGGGTGATGCCCTATCTGCGCCGGGCCGCCGGGGCGTTCAACACGATCATCGCCAATCCGGTGCGTTTTGTGCAGACGCTGGTGCGGGCGGCTGTGCAGGGGTTCAGGGGCTTCGCCACCCGCTTCCTCACCCACCTGCGCGCCTCCCTGATCGGCTGGCTCACGGGCAGCATGGCCGGCACGGGTGTTTACATCCCCCAGGCCTTCAACCTGCGGGAGATTCTGAAGTTTGGCCTCTCTGTGCTGGGGCTCACCTGGGCCAACATCCGCGCCAAGTTGGTGCGTGCCACCAACGAAACCGTGGTGGTTGCGCTGGAAACCGGCTTCGACATCGTGCGCACGCTGGTGACCGAAGGTCCGGCGGCGGCGTGGCAAAAGATCGTCGAAACGCTCACCAACCTGCGCGACATGGTGATCGAGCAGGTGATGGCCTTTGTGCGGAGCCAGATCGTGCAGGCGGCCATCACGCGCCTGCTGTCCATGCTCAGCCCCGCCGGCGCCCTGATTCAAGCGATCATCGCCACCTACAACACGATCATGTTCTTCGTGGAGCGGCTGCGGCAGATCGCCCAGGTGGCGGCCAGCTTCATCGACGCCATCGCCACCATCGCCGCCGGCAACATCGGTCCGGCGGCGGCCCGGGTGGAG
>JBKCPG010000434.1:0-4553 GCA_046309395.1 Cyanobacteriota bacterium
TTCGAGCAGGGTGCGTGATGCCATGGATCAACCCTCACCCCGATGCCTTGCCCTGGCCGCTTCCTTGGCCGCACGGCTGTAGTGCAGGTCGTTCCAACGGTTGCCATCGAAGCTGTCGCCTGCAGGCGGTGCGCCTGGGATCGAAGCACCGAAATCGGTAGGCAGGGCGGGGTTGTTCTCCTCCCAGCCCCAGAACCAGGGAAATAACTCCTTGGAGCGCATCGGCTCCTTGCCCCTGTCCTTTGTCCACTTGATTGTGCCGGGCTTGGCGCGGAGAATCCCAGCACCGGCCTTGCCACCTTTGCGCAGCTGAGCATTGAGGAAGGGGCGGATGTTGAGGCGAACGCCGTCGTTGATGTCGGGATCCCAGCCGATCGCCTGTTGGTGGAGGGACTTCCAACGCACAAAGATGTCGTAGGGAGGCTCGCCTTCGAGGATCTTCTTGAGTTGTCCCTGAAGATCGAGAGCCGCGGCGAGTCGATCATCGGCACCATTGACACCTTCCGCTTGATCCAGTTTCTGGCGATCGATCCAGTCGCCCAAGTAGGTGTAAGTGAGCAGCTCCAGGATCTTCCGGCCTTGGCCGTTGGAAGAAGCGAGCTTATGGTAGTTCACTAGGGCGCTGAAGCCATGGGGATTGCCATCCCAGATCTGCCAGATGAAGGGTCGAGACTGAAAGAGCTTGCAGTGCTCAGCAAAGAAACTCTGGCGCAACCAGTCACCTAAGTCGCCAGCGGGCTTCTTAGCGTCATTGGCTACGGCGGTTTCTAGAAGCAACTCCCGTTCTTTCGCATTGCTCCACTCATCACCCAAAGCTTCAGCCAGTAAGGACCGCAGGCGATCAGCTGCTGCGCCTTCTCCACGTACTGGCGACAAGCATACGATTCCATCATGATCTGCCAAGGCCTCCAAGCCATCCTGGCCGATGGGGAGAGAATCGGAAAAGCTGGAGCCGGCCTGGCCGGGCCATTTATACCCAAGAAGCCGCGCCGCAGCCACATGTAGAGGATTAGCGCCGTCACGGACATTACCATTAAAAGTCCATTCCGTTGGAACGTTTGAACCTTGAACCGTCAACCCATCAAAACAAGCCTCCGCGTCAACCTTGCGCCACCGCTCGACATCAAACGGGATTTTTTCGAGCGTGTTTGTAGTGACTTTTAAAGATTGATCCAGGCGGCGCACTTCTGTCGTGAACTCGTGCGAAGAACAGTAAGACCAGAGCGCCGGCAGATCATCTTTGTTTTTAGGAATAATTGCCGCAGTATTATTGTCAAATGGACCGCCTAAATAGAGCGAGCACGGGAGGTCGCCCATGAGGCTAACCAAAACGCCAAGTCGTCCCCAAAACTGCGTCCCAGCCCTCCAAATTCCGCTTGTGTACCCTTCGGAACGCTTAAGCTCCATTAGCTCGCTTAGCGAGCCGCGTCCATCCTCCCAGAGGACGGCTGTACTGCAACCGGAATACAGCGCTGTAGAGTCAACCGTTGTCTGCCCGAGGACCCACCCATTTTGGAGCGCGGGATGCTCCCAGAATGAATGAATGAAGCGAGGGCTATCATAAGTCTGCATTCCTGTTGCACTTGTTGCAAGCATCTTCAGCAGCTCTTCTGATGCCGCCGAGCTTGCGATAATTCGAGCATCCGGATTGGAAAGCTGGCATAGTTGATTGAAGGTGCGTGCAGGCTCGATGATGAGACGCTCTGCCTTTTGGGCTGGACTTACGGCGCGAGAAGCGTCAATCGCGCAGAATTCATGGCCAAAACCGGGATTTTCATGGGTGTCTATCAGTAGGCTTACGTTGACGACCTCGCCAGTGACTGTCTCGAAGGCGCCTGACCCAAGTCTCGCGAGCAGGTCCCAAGTTGTCTTCTTAAGCACTGACTTTCGGAAATCCAAATAAGCTGTTTGGAACAGCCAGCCCTGTGGGGTCACCACTGCTACCGCTCCACCTTTTCTGCTTAACGCAAAACATCGCTCCAAAAATACTGCAGCGAGATCCATTTTGGCGGGCTTATGATTTTTCTCGCAGTAATCGCAGAGTGCCTCCGTTTGCTTTCCTCGTTTTAAGTAAGGCACGTTGGTCGCAACAAGTGTGAACCGGCCAGCAAGAACTTCCGCCGCCTTGGCAAGCCCCCGCGCGGTGACAGCCATTTCATGTGCACTGTCATCTCGGCTCTCTTGCGCCAGCGCTTGTTCCAGTATCGGCTGAAGTTCATGGAACGCGGCCACCAGCAAATCGCCTTCGGTAGCGCGTGGGTTGATCAGGCTGCCCAGTACCGAAGCTTTTTGGAACAGCCTGTAAAGCCGCTCCATCCCATTCCTGAGCCGCTCGTTGTCACCAGCCATGGCCAGCCAGTCGGTTTCTCGCGCGTTCGGTGCCAGGCCAGAGCAGGCGAGGTTCATCGCTGGCAACTTGCAATGACCCACGCGACGCCATGCAGCAAGCGCGAGGTTGAAGGCAGCGATCTGCGTACAGCGCGGGTCGATCTCCAACCCGAAGAGATTGCCCTCAATCACAGACGCCACAGCTGCCGCTTCCAGTTGCTCGCCCTCGGCCAGGCGCAAAGCCACCAGCCGCTCGAACATGGCCACCACGAAGTGTCCGCTGCCCATGCAGGGATCAAGGCACTTCAGCTCAGCCGCAGTGCTGGGCCAGCCTTCAAAGGTTCCAGCCGCCGGTTCCCACAGGCCATCGTCTGACTTGACGAACCGCAGGTAACTCCAGGGGCAGCCGGGCAGGGCCACGGCCTGGCGCAAGTCGTCTTCGGTTTGGACAGTGCTAGCTAGCTCAGGATTCGCGGCAAGCATCTTGCCGGCGTGCCAGGCGCCGAGGGTGTTGTCGAGCAGAAAGTCCACCATGTAGTCCTCGGTGAACAGCTGCGTGACCGGGGAGAGTTCGTCGGCGCCGATCTTCACGCCGGAGTCGTTCACCTCCTTTTTGCGCTTCTTCTGCCAGAACTGATAGGTCCAGCCCAGGCTGTCGCTGGCGGTGAACACCTCGGCGTCCAACCCTGCCACCAGAGCATGCAGTTGATGGCGGATCTCCAGGGGCAACCTCAACGCCAAGACAGGATCGTCCGTGCGGAAGATCTCGGGCAACATCCCCTGCGCATAGCTCGCCGCCAGCTCCCACAGATCGGTGCCCTCTTCCGCCGCCAGTTCTTCAACTTCAGCCAGCGATACCGCCACGCCTGAGCTGGGTTCGATCAACAGCTGGTTTTCCGCCAGGAAGCGGGCAAACAACATGCGATGCCAGTGCTCATAGGCCATCTCTCGCACCAACCGCTCGATGCCCTGGCTGCCCTTGCTGGCGCCTGCCTGATCACCCAACTGGCGGCCATGGGCCCGGAGGCGGCGCCTGAGCCGCTCCTGCTCCGCCGTCATTGAAGGGATGTGGCTGTTGCCGCCCACATCCAGCGCCGCCAAGGCCTCGCGGGCGCCACGCTCGGCCAACTCGCGGGCCTTCACCACGGTGGTTTTGAGGGTCTCGCGCAGATCGGAGGGGAGGACGGGCATCGGGATCAGTTGATCTGGATTGGACCGTTTTCAAGTGCTGCCAGCAGCTTCTGGCGCTCCGCTGCCCACCAGGCATCCAGTGCTGCTGGATCTTTGAGCACCCCGCTGCTGAGCTTCACGGCCTGGGTGGATGGCTCTAGAGCCTTGGCGGCAGCGGTGCGGGCCTTGGCAAAGCGGGTGGGGATGCTCTCGGCCTGTTCTTTTCGGCTGGTGATGGAGCGTTGCTGGAGTGCCTCCAAAAGCTGGCTGCGTTCGACGGGCGCCGCCGGTGGAACGGAGACGGGCAGCTGCAGGCTCTGGCTGATGCGGCTGCGCTCGGACTCCGGCAGCCCCTGCCACGCCGCACTGGCCTGCAGCTGCTGCAGCTCGGCCGCCACCACCTGGCTCACCTGCTGCTCGGCCTGCTCCAGCTCTGCCGTGAGCGCCTGCTCCAGTTGCTGGAGCAACGGGGTCACAAAGTCGGTGGTGGGATCGAGCAGGGAGCGCTGGCTCCGGATCGCCTCCACCTGGGGCTCCAGCTCCTTGTGCACTGGCAATCCCTGGGCCTGGTGCAGCAGAGCCTGCAGACGTTCCCATCCAGGCTGACGTTTCTCCTTGAGGGCACCCAGGCTGCAGGCCTGATCCCACAGCTCTTGCAGCTGGTCCTTGGCCTCAAGGATCGCTTTGAGCTGCTCGGGCCCGCTCTTCTGGCGCAGTTCCTGCAGCAAGGTGGAGCTCACTGGCGGGGACAGCGGGGCCTCGCCACCGGATTGCAGCACCTTGTTCTCGATCGCATCGAGGAACTCGACGGCCTTGGCCTCCTCCTGGCCGGACTGGGCGTTGACGTCGGCGATGCCATAGACGCCTCGTACGGCCAGCTTTTCCTTGGTGGTGAGGCGCACCTCCTGCAGGTAAAACCGCGCTTTGCCCAGGCTCTGCTGATCGAGCTGACCAACCGCAATCGGGTTGTTCTGACTGTCCTTGGCGCTGAGGGTGCCATCGCGATGCAGGGCCAGCAGCAAGGCATCCATCGCATCCTGCGGCCAGCCATAGGG
>JBKCPG010000435.1:0-6985 GCA_046309395.1 Cyanobacteriota bacterium
TCGCTGAGGCTCACCATCAGCCAAGGCCGGCGGGCGCCCCGCTCCACAGCCCAGGCGATTCCCCCGCGGGCGGCGGCCACCACCGCTGGATCGGCGGCCAGATCGAGGCAATGCACGCCAGCGAGGGTGTAGATCCCCGCCAGGTCTTCAATCGCCGGGAGGTGTTGGTTGCGGGCGCCGCCGATCCCTTTCACCCAGCGGCCGCTGGCCAGGGCGCCCTCCGGGCTGAGCGGCGGGGCTGGGCTGTGGGTCGCGCCGCGAGGGATGGGAAGGGCCTGATTCAGCGACCACCGTAGGGTGGGAGGAGTGGCGGGCGTATGGAGGCGGCGATGTCCTTTGTCCACGCGCGGACAAAGAGGAAGGTGTTTCCGTCGCCGCGAACGAACCCGGGCTCCCAGCCTCGAGAAGGCGGAAAAGGTGGAGGAGTCAAGGGTGTTGCCAAACCTCACGCTTTGCGTTTGGCCAGCAAGCCAAGCCCTTTGATGGGCTCTTGGCCAACAGGAAAAGCCCCACTTGTGTCTTCAAATGTCATCACGATCTCGTAGTTTTTGCCGAGCTGCTCCATAAACACAGATTCCCTTGGAAAGACAAACGGAGAGCGAATCTTCCGATCCGCGATGCCGCTTGGCATGGGGCCTGGTCCGTTCCAGCTCAGCCATGCCTCATGGACGGTGATCACATCATGGTCGCCCGTGGTCAATCCAAGCCGATTGAACAGGATGAATTGGGGGGAAACAGACAGCAGTGTCTGTAGCGCGTCGTGGGGATTCCCAACACATTGCAGGGTCCCTGAGGTATGGAGGAGGTCGATTCGCCCCAGCCGACTTGCGGCCTTCAGCACGTTGGAGGAAAAGCTGAGTTCGTCGCTGGAGAGAACAGGCCTGGCCCTTTCCACCATTTCAGGAGTTTCCACAACGGTCCAATTCAACCCGCGAGAGAAGGGCAGAATGGCCCGTGTCAGGAAATAGTGAGCGCCAGCGGCGCCACCGAAATCGAGCACATGGACGACCTCTTGATCGAGAACGGCAAGTAGGGCGCAAAGACTGTAGGCATTGGTCGCGGTGATGGGCGCGGAATGGCGTGCTCGCAAGAGCTCATCGCGATACCGCTGGGTCTTGGCGACAACCACGCCGGCGCTGTCAGCGGTTGCGTCGGCGCGCGCGGCGCAATCCGCCACAGCCTCGGCGTGGCTTGCGTATTGCTTTCTGCCAGAGCCTGATCGCAACCGACGCACAGCGGTGAGGGCTACGGGTGGGACGTAATCAACAAATTTCATGGGGACGGCGGCTGCGTTTCATCTGGTCAACGTGACCATTTGTGCTGGCATGAGACAGCACGCTCAGCCTTGATTGTAGTATGCGTCGCGAAGTAAAGCCCCGTCTTCCTGCCCAAGAACTGGCTGAAGTTCAATGCTCCGTCGTTGGCAATGCTCCGTCGTTGGCATGAAGCGGCCCAGTCGTTCGCTTGGAGGCCTGTATCGACAAGAATGACCCTGGTGTCTGGCCGCTACTCCCCACGACCAAGTTGTCTGTGTCCCGACCAACAGTCAGGTGCGCCAGGGCAATCGCCAGCCCCATCTTTCCCATCCGTGGCCAACCTTTGCCTCGGATGAGAACCAACCCTATGGTTAGATCCCCCATGTGATGTGGAACCCTTTCCCAGAGCGACGGCGGCATCAGTCCGGCCAGAGCTCAATGGTCCGGCCAGAATTGAATGGTCGGGCCCGCTGACTTGTGGAAGCCGCTTCGCGGCCGCGGACCCGCCACTCCCATGCGGCTCGCCATCGAGGGGCGACCACGAATCAGGTCTCCCGGGCGCCGCTCTTCCGCCCAACCCCTCACCCCAGCTCCTCCGCTTCCTCCGCCGGCAAGCTCAGCCCCAGCCGCTGGGCCAGCCAGGGGGTGCCTGAGGCTCCAGGAATTTCCAACACTCTGAGAGGTTCAGGCGTGCGGATGTCCTGCCAGAAGTCCCATCCCAGGCCAGGCTGATGCCATAGAGCCACCGAACACTCAAGCCCCCGGGCGCTACTACCTTGGCCACAGCAAGCTGGCTCAAGGGTGCTTTTCTTGACAGGCCATCGTAGGCTATGCAAAACAAATAAATGAGGCGCTTCATCCCCTCGAGAATGACAACCAAATTTTCTACACTGTTATTGCTCTGATCAGCCCAGGCGGGCCTCTGGGTTTATGCCACTCAAAAGGGCACGGCCAGCGGCTTTATTTTGGCCTGCGGCGTGGTCAAGTCACGCAATCTGATATGCCATTCCGCGTGGGGAGCGACTGATGGTAATTCTGATTACAGACTATGCCTGCTGTGCGTATTGCGAAGCAAGCTCATGATAAAGAGATTCCAACTTGGCTTCAATGATATACTAGTGCCGTAATTGATTTCAGATGCTTGGAAGATGGCTCGGGTGTTTCTCTCTCACTCTAACCTGGACAAGGAAGCCGCTACCCGCATGAAAGATTGTTTGTTGAAAATGGGATTTGAAGCACTTTTTCTTGATTTTGACAACTATCATGGTATTCCGCCTGGCGCCAAATGGGAGAAGGTTCTCTACCAGGAAATTAGCCGCTCTCAGGCATTCGTGATCCTACAGTCTGTAAATTGGAGCAGTTCTAAATGGTGTTTTGCCGAATTCATATACGCCAGGGCATTGGGTAAGCCGGTGTTTGAGATTGTTGAAGATGATTGTGTAGCTGCTGAAGACCCGATTGCTGGTGATCTCCAACGGCTTGATCTACGCCAAAATAGAGAATCTGGATTGGAGGCTCTACAGATGCAACTGACTCAAATTGCTGAGAACGATCAAAATGGCTACCGGTGGCCTCCTAAGGGAGATGACCTTCGCGCGCCATTTCCTGGTTTGAGGATGTTTCAAGAGGAAGATGCAGCTGTTTTTTTTGGTCGTCAGAAGGAATGCCGAAACGTGCTTGAGAAGCTAAGAGCTCGTCGAGATCAAGGAGGGCCTAGGCTGCTCATAATTGTAGGCTCTTCTGGTTCTGGAAAGTCTTCTCTCTTAAGTGCTGGAGTGATTCCACGTTTAAGGCGAGCTGGCAAAGACTGGCTTGTTTTGCCATCCTTCAGGCCCCAATTCAAACCTGTTGAATCCATGGCTCGAGTCTGGGCAGGTGCATTACAAAGGCCCGGCGACTGGCAGATACTTTATTCTGAACTTCAAAAAGCTAATGAGTTAGAAACTGGACTCCGATTACTTACTATGTGGGGGGCTGAATTGAAGACGATCCTAAATGCACAAGAAGCTCAAATCGTCATGGCTATTGACCAAGCCGAAGAAATCTTTACTTTGGCAGAAGTGCCAGAAAAGGATTTGTTTATCAAGCTATTGTCTGCAACCCTTCAGTCTCATTTGCCCATCCTAGTGATCATGACAATGCGTTCGGATGGGATGGAAGACTTCCAGAAGGTATCAGCACTGGTCAATCAATATGAGCTTTTTCCACTAGCACCTCTCTTGATTGAAAATTTTCGCGATGTGATTACGGGGCCAGCAAAAGTTGCTGGTCTTAGAGTAAAGGAGGATTTTGTTGATCGAGTCATCCGCGATGCCGAAACTGAAGAGGCGTTGCCATTGCTTGCTTATGTTCTTAGGGATCTTTGGGAAAAACGGAAATCAGATGAGTTAGCATTGGATGCCATTAATCTTGATGGTGCGGGTGAAAGAAATAATTTACTTGCGAACTTTATCCGTGAACGTGCGGAAGATGTGATTAGAGACTGCCGGTTGAATGTCGAGAGCCTAGTAAATCTCAAGCGTCTTTTTGTCTGCAAACTAGTATGCGTCAATCTGGAGGGCATTTTTTCAAAAAGACGTGTATCTTTGCAAAAAATACCAGACCCTCTGCGAGAAGTCACCGAGTCATTTGTTAATGCACGCCTGCTAATTAAGAGTTCTCCTTCTGATGGAACTGCAGGTCCCCAGTTGGAAATTGCACATGAAGCGCTTATTCGTTGCTGGCCTCGTCTTGGGCAATGGCTAGATGAGTACAGAGAGGACTTGGTGCTCATCCAATATTTTAAGACTGAGTATAAAACTGCTAATCCATTGGCCTCCAATGATGAAAGGTTGCTGTCTGACAGAAAAAAAATTGAACAGGCAGAAGAGCTTTTGCGCCGCGATCCTTCCTTGCTTGATGAAGATGAGACGGTGGCTTCATGGTTGAGGAAATCAATAGATCAATATCACCTGGAAATGCGATTTGGCTTCCTGATAAGCGGCCTTGTAATTGTATTAATTCTTCTTCTAGTCTTTTTTTTGGCAGTGGATCAGACCCATTTAAAGAGGCAACAACTCACGATCAATGAAGCCACGCACCGTGCCCTATTGGGCTCTGATCCGTTCCTAAGCGTGGTGTACGGCCTTAGTGCTGCCAACCGTCTACTCGATGGCAAACGACCGGGCATGGCTTTGCAGCTCAGTAGTTCGCTCGGCGTTGCAGATAATCAATTTAGACAGACCGCCAAGCCAATTGATACAAATCAAGAGGAAATCACTTCTGTCGTTGAATTGATAAATGGAGATTTAGTTAGTGCGGGAAAGGGCGGGACGCTTCGTTGGTGGAAATCGAACCATTTTGCGGGGGCCCCTGTGATTTCCGGCCATCACCATATTCAAGTTATGCTTCCCTGCTGGGATAATGTAGTTGTGACAACTGGCAAGGATGGAATTCTGCGCTTTTGGGTGGATGGCCGAAATATTAAAATAATTCAGACGGGCCAAGAAGAGGTTCAAGCCCTTACGCTTGGAAACAAAGGTGAGCTTATCAGTGCTGGCAAGGATGGAACTGTTCGTAGCTGGTCGGACCCACTACAAAATCCACTAGAAAATTCAATTATAGCACACACGGCCCACGGTAGAGTTACTGCAATGACTAGCATCCAAAATGGTGAATTAGTCCTTGGATTTAAAGACGGAATGTTGCAATATTGGTCTGCCGGAAATCTTGTAGCTGAAATTGACAATACAGCACAAGGATACGTCACCTATCTTGCAGTGGCGGCAAATGGCGACTTGCTTTCTGGTGGATCTGATGGATCGCTCCGCCCTTGGCGAGACAGAATGCCATTAGAAAACATCGATCAACAAGAGAACATGGGTTCGGTGATGTCAAGTAGTAGTGGGATGCGAAGGTTATTCCCCTTTCTTGCCAATCATGAATTCAGTCAAGGGGAAGAGCCTGATTTGTTTCAGGGCAATGAGAGGCAGATTGTATCGATTGTAGAGTTAAAGAATGGATCTGTTCTGGCTGGCAGTGCCGATGGCACCTTGCGCTTATATAAGGATTCCAAAAAGCTTGCTTCGCCACAAATTATTAATTCTGGACATGGAAAGCTTGTCAGCCTCTTTAGGCAAAAATATGGCAAGCTTTCTGGTGATAATTCTGAATTTGTTATTAGTGGTGGTACAGACGGTCTGATCCGCCGCTGGGTTAGTGCTGAGCCGCAGGCTGCTTCGCAAATTGTCACTGATCATGGCGGACAATATATCTCAGGTATCATATCATTTCCAGGTGAAAAAATGATTAGTTCCGGTTATGATGGTACCATACATGAGTGGGAAAATAAAAGTAATTCGGGCGTGCCTGAAGTTGCGGAAACCAAAAGCGGTGGGGTAATGAGTTTGCTTAGATTGTCGAATGATGACTTTATTGTTGGATCCCAAGACGGAAGTCTTCAGAGATGGAGGGGGGCTAAAGTTGTCGGTCGTACTGTACATACCGAGCAAGGTAACGTCCTGAAATTGCTCGAGCTGCGAAATGGTATAATCGCGAGTTCTGGAGTAGACGGATCAATAAAGTTCTGGCAAGATTATGAGCCTGCCAGAGGATACAAAGTTATCAATACTGAGCAGGGAATGGTTCTTAGTATGGTTGAGCTCAGCAATGGAGAGTTGGTGACCGGAGGGTGGGATGGCACACTTAAATTCTGGAAGGCAACTGCTTCAGTTGAGCCCGTAAGAACTGTTGAGACCGGCCAATCCCACGTTCTATCTCTCATTGCGACTAACGAAGGTTTGTTGAATGAAGAGTTATTAATCAGCGGTGGCAGGGATGGGTCTTTGCAGCATTGGCATAGGAGCGGGCGTAAGTGGGAGCCAATTGCACATGAGGAGCCTCAAATCACTAATCAACAATCAATACTCAGCTTGGTCAAGCTCAAGGATGGGGAGGTGTTGACTGGTGGGTATAACGGGAAAATTCGCCGGTGGAAACAAGGCAGGCCTGTTGGAGACGGTAGTCAAATTGATACTGGTCATGAGAATGGCATCACGTGCTTGCTAGTTCTTCCTGGCGGTGACCTTTTCAGTGGAGGTTATGATGGATCAGTTCGAAGATTGTCGTTGTCAGAGGCGGTGCGTGCGGCTTGTCAACGGACCGACCTGGCTTCGTTGTATTCTGTCTCTGGAATAGAGCCTATCGTTAAGACTGCATTAGAAGGCTGCATTAAAGTGGGTGTGGACATTCGAAATGCTTCATCTCCTATTCCTTCAGGATAGTGATTTGGGTTCTGTTACCTGTGCTTCCTCCGCCGGCAAGCTCAGCCCCAGCCGCTGGGCCAGCCAGGGGGCTGTGGTGCCCTGAACCCCCACCGTCAGCAGGATCGTTAGAAACACCAGCCCTTTGAGGGTTCCCCCTTCCGGGTCGCCGGCGGCCTCCAGATCCAGCGCGAAGAGGCTGGCCACCGCCGCGCTCACGATGCCCCGCGGCGCCACCCAGCCGAGCAGGAGACGCTCGCCGCCATCCAGGGGCAAACCCACCGAGGCGAGCTGCACCACCAGCAAGCGCAGCACCATCAGCGCGCCCACCGCACCCACCCCGCCCAGGCCCAGGGGGCTCAGTTCCGTCCAGGACAGGTCCGCCGCCAGGAGGGGGAAGAGCACCGTGATCGCCAGCCGCGCCAACTCCCCGATGCGCGCCTCCAGCTCCTTCACCTCCCCCTCCAGCCTGCGGCCCACCATCACGCC
>JBKCPG010000436.1:0-8086 GCA_046309395.1 Cyanobacteriota bacterium
GTGTAGGCCTTGCCCGGAGAGGGTCCTGAGGTCTGCGGAGCTTTATGCGTAATCAAGTAATGATTTGGATCGAGGCCGATCCCGTGGCGGAGGTGGCCGCGTAGCGGGCCTCCGACACCGTCTGCTGGATCTCCGCCGGGGCGTTGGCCTCTGGCTCAGCCATCCGGGCCCTCGCCGTGCTCGTGGATAGGGCCGATGCTGGCGTCGCCCGTGCCGGAAATGGCGGCGTACTTCACGTTGCCGATGGACTGACGGATCACCGGCCCCGGGGCCGATGGGGCGCCCGTCCGCTCCAGCAGCTCCCGGGCGGCCTGGAGGATCGCCGCGTCTTGATCCGCCGCGGCCGCGATCAGGGTCTTTTTCAGTGGGGCGTCGTAGGTGTCGGGATCCTTGGCGTGTTCCTCCAGCACCACCGCGGCCGCCGGAGATCCCGCCACTTTCCGCTGGACCAGGCCCTTGAGGCCCTGGTAGGCGTCCTTGATGGCGGCGGACGCCGTGTCCTTGGCGGCGGCGGCGGCACCGGCGGCGAGGGCCGCGACGATCAGGGAGAGGGGTTCCATGCCTGGGCGGGGCACCGTGCCGTTCCATCCACTCTGGTGGCGTGGGGCGGTCCACGCAACAGGGCGGCGGTACCGCGGAGTGAAAGCTTTCACGCCCAACCGCTTCGCGTCCTGCCTGTTGTGAGGCATCTCGGAAGAAGCGGGGGGATCGTTGATGGGCTGCCCATGGGTGCTCTCAGCCTCCGGCTTCCGAACGACCTGGAGCAAAAACTCAGCGAGGAATCCCGCCTCAGTGGCCAGCCCCGCTCGCCGCCGTTCCAAATCTCCACCGGCCGCTCCTCAGGCAGCGGCAACCAGCCGAGGCGAGGGCCATTGGCCTGGTAACGATCCAGTTTGCGGCGCGGGGCGGTGACGCCGCGGCGCTGTTCCAGACTGAGCTCCAGCCAGCGGTTCTTGCTGAGCAGGGAGCCATCCGGGCTGAGGATCGACCCACCGGCCAGGCGGAATCCAGTGGAGCTGGCCAAAGCCATCCAAGCGCCAGCACCGGGGTCATCGGCCTAAAGCGGCGATTTCAGGCCCGGACGACCGGCCGCCACAGTCCGGACGGCGCCCCCTCACGGACCCGCCAGGATCGCCGCCTCCGCGTCGGCCCGGGAGAGGCCATAGGGGAAGAGGCGCACGGTTTCGCTGCCCTCCTGGTGCCAGCTCACCTTCACCTCCTCCACCTCCAGATCGATGCGGGCGCTCCACTGGGGCAGATGCAGATCCCAGCTCGCCGAATGGGCCCCTTGCTGCCGGGCGCCCAGCTCCCGCAACCACTCCTCCAGCGCCGCCAGCGGGTGGTTGTAGAGGGGCGTGTCCTCAGGAGGCAGGGGCATGGTCGGGATCAGCCTGGGGCGAAGCGGACAGGGCGGAGGGGTGCAGGTCGGTCCACCAGCTGGGCCAGCGCATCATCTCAGTCCCCCGGGCCCAGGCCACCCCGATCCCCAACACCAAGCTCAGCGCCAGGGCCACCGCCAACAGCAGCAGGGCAAACCACTCCCCGCCAGAGAGCGCCCGCCGCAGCGACACCGGCGCCCCGGAACGAGCGGCGGACGCCGCCGGAGCGGGAACAGAGGTGGGAAGGGCGGCGGCGGGCAGGGCCCGGCTCAGGCGCAGCCGCTCGTCGTAGAGGCGCCGGGCCTCGGGATCGCTGAGCACGGCGTAGGCCCGCCGCAGCTGCTGGAAGGCCTGGGCCGCCACCGCCGCCGGCAGGGTGGTGGTGTCGGGGTGATAGCACTTGCTCAGCCGCCGAAACGCCTGGCGCAACTGCTGCGCCGTGGCCGTGGGCGGCATCCGCAGCAGCTCGTAGTAGGTGCCCTCCAGGATCGGGGCAGAATCCGCCGGGAGTGGATCGGGGGATGCGGAAGACAACGGCATGGCCCGATCGGCGTGTTGTTTCCGGGCGTCATGGGCCATCCTAAAGACACCCTTCCCACCTGTCGTGGCCCGCTGGAGATGCGGATGGTCGATTCCCACGCCCTCGCCCCCGTGTGGGAACCCCTGGGTTGGGGGCCGAACGAGCGGCAGTTGGAGCAGTTCAGCCTGCTGCAGGAGCACCTGCGCCTCTGGAACGGCCGCCTCAACCTCACCCGCCTGGTGGAGGGCGACGACTACTGGATCGCCCAGGTGTTCGACAGCCTCTGGCCCTGGGTGCCCAACCTCCTCGCCGCCGCCACCAGCGACGCCCCTCCCCCCGCCCGGCTGATCGACGTGGGCACCGGCGGAGGCTTTCCCGGCCTCGCCCTGGCCATCGCCTGGCCCGGGGCCCAGCTCACCCTGGTGGATTCGGTGGCCCGCAAGCTGGAGGCGGTGGAGGCCATGGCCGAGGCGGTGGGGCTGGGCGATCGGGTGCGGGTGCGCCGCGAGCGGGCGGAGCGCACGGGCCATGCCCCGGAATGCCGCGGCCATTTCGATGGGGCCATGGCCCGGGCCGTGGCCAGCGCGCCGGTGGTGGCGGAATACCTGGTGCCCCTTCTGGCCCCCAGGGGCCAGGCCGTGCTCTACCGGGGCCAGTGGACCGACACCGACCAGGCCGACCTGGAGCGGGCCCTCCACCCCCTGAGCGCTCGCCTGGAGGCCGTGAAGCGCCAAGAGCTGCCGGCGGGCCGTGGGCTGCGCCACGCCGTGTGGCTGCGGCCCCAGGACCCCTGCCCGAAGGCCTACCCCCGGGCGGTGGGCCTGCCGGCCAAGGCCCCCCTCGGCCAGCTCACGTAACCTGCAGCCGCTTTCCGGCCTCACCCCCCAGCCGCTCCCGCAAGTCCCGCAGGAGCGAGGGAATGCGCTCCGCCCAGGGATTGGCGCCGAGCACGGCGAGCAGCTCCGCCTCGCTCACGTCCCGATCCAGGGGATCGGCGTTTTGGCCGGGAAACCAGTGATCGCCATGGCCCAACAGGCGGTAGCGGGCCTGGCAGAACCCTTCCAGATCCCAGGCGGCCAGGAGGTTGTGGAGCCAGAGCAACACCGGCAGGTTGATCTGCCCCGGGGTTTGCTCCCAGGGCGGCAACCCCTGGTGCCAGCTGGCCAGCCAGGACTCCCCCAGGGCCCGCTCGCGGGCCCGCTCCAGCCGCTCGAGGATCGGCGGCAGCAGGGTGGGCGCCTGCTCCAGCAGGGCCACGGCCCGCAGGTGATGGCCGAAGTCGCTGGCGCGGGCGGCCCCCACGCTCAGGGTGTGCACCGCCGGATGGCTCAGGCAAAACAGATCATTCACCACGATCGGGTGGAGGGGATGGCAGAGCTCCAGCAGCCGGTTGGAGGGGGTGTGCAGGTGGCCGCCCTTATCGGTGGGGCTGATCAGAAACACCCCCATGTCGTGGGCCCGGGCCGCCTCCAGGGCGGGGCTGTTCTCCCGCTTGATGTAATACCAGTGCAAATTGATATAGGAGAAGGCATCGCTGGCGATCGCCTCCAGGATCACCGGCAGGGGCGCGTGGGTGGAGAAGCCCACATGGCCGACGCGCCCCTCCTCCCGCCAGCGCCGCGCCACCTCCAGGCAACCGCCGGGCCGGAGGGTCTGCTCCAGCAGCTCCCTCGTGTTGATGCCATGGATCCCGAGCAGATCCACCCGATCCACCGCCAGCCGCTGGAAACTCAGGGCCAGCTGCTCCTCAAAACGGGCCGGATCGGGATCGGGCGCCACCTTGGTTTGCAAGATCCGCCGCCCATCCGGCACCTCCGGCAGCAGGGCCCCCAGCTGGAGTTCGGAGGTGCCATAGCCCCGGGCGGTCTCGATGTGGTGGAAGCCCTCCGCCACCGCCGCCTCCAGGAGCTCCTTGAGGTTGCGCTGGCTGGCCTCGCCGATCTCCCCGGCGGGCAGGTCGGTCCAGCTCTGCTGAAACCGCATCCCTCCGAGGGAAAACATTGGCATCGCCAGTTCCGTGCGGCCGAAGCGCCGGGTGGGGAGCATCAGCGGGTCCGGGGCAGGAGGCGCCTCACCCGGGCGGGGGAGGGCAGGCCGAGGGGCAGCAGATCCTGCTCCTCCCGCCGCCGTCCCAACTCGGGCAAGTCTTCGTAGGGCACCCAATGGATGCAATCCACCGGACAGGTGTCGATGGCCTCCTGGATCCGATCGGTGCTGTCGCCGTCCTGGCGGATCACCCGGGAGCGGCCCCAATCGGCTTCCACCACGAAGGTGTTAGAAGCCACGTGGGCGCAATAGCGGCAGCCGATGCACACCGCCTCATCCACCCACACCGCCTTCTGCCGCCAAGCTCCGCCCAGAAGGGGCTCCAGCCCGGATCGGGCCGGCTCGTCCTCCGCCTTCACCTGGAAGGCGAGGGCGGGATCCACGGGGACTCCCCCGCTCATCCCCGCCAGCGGGTCACCACCAGCTCGATGGTGCCATCCAGCTGATTGGTTTGCTCCGCCACTTGAAACCCTTCCTGTTCGGTGGCCGCCAGGATGCCGCGCAGGGCGTAGCGCTGGGTGAGCTGGGCCAGGAAGCGCTCCACCGGCACGGGCTGACGCCAGAGGTCGAGGTCGGTGACCAATTCGAAGCAGCCGCTGTCGGCGTTGAAGGCGAAGCCGATGTCACCGCCCTCGGCGTTGGCCACCACCACCTCACAGGTCATGGTTTGGCCCCGGTAGCCCCGCACCTGCCCGGCGCCCTCGCTGGGGGCATGGCCCAGGTCGGTGAGCGCCTGGAGAAGGGAACCGCGATCGCGCAGTTCGGTCTTCACGGTGCTGAAGTGCGACATGGTGAGGAGGAGAGACGGGGGGACGCGGGATCAGGGAGCGGGTATGCCCAGCGGTTGCTGGGCGGTGAGGGGGGTGGCTTGGAAGGCCTCAGAAGTGCTCTGGCGCCGTTGCACCACGCCCAGCCGGGCTTCGATGCGCTCGGTGAGGGCGAGGCAGGCCTCCCCGATCACGCCTTCCACCACTTCCTCCACACGGCCATCGGGGCGAATGCGGAAGCGGATGGTTTGCTGAGCCATCCCGGATCCACCTGAAAATGTTTGTGGATGTTAGCCGCGTTTGCCGGAGAGTGGGCCTCAGCTGAGCAGCCCCTCCTCCACGAGGGTTTGGATCCGCTCCAGCACCTCCGGCCGCTCCAACTGCTCCAAGGCCATGCGGGCCTCATCGCGCACGGCGGAATCCTCATCCAGCAGCAGGCTGTGGAGCAGGGCCTCCACCACCTCCCGCTGGCGGGGCTCCACCAGGTCGGGGTAGAGGCGGCCCAGCGACCAGGCGCTGTTGCTGCGCACGGCGGGTTCGCTGTCGATCCGCAGGGTTTGCAGGAGTTGGGCGGCGGCGGGATCGGCCTTGGCCGGCGCGGCGGCGCTGGCGTCCGCCAAGGAGCTGGCCGCCCAGAGCCGCACGGCGGCCACATCCACCTGCAGGGCCCGGATGAGGGGATTGAGCACCGGGGCGTCGGGGTAGTTGCTGAGGCTCCAGGCCACGGACTTGCGCACGTAGCCGTTGTCGTCGCTGGCGAGCAGGGAGAGGAGGGGCTCCACCGCCAGCGGGTGGGGATTGCGGCCCAGGGCGTAGACGGCGCTCATCCGCACGATCGGACAGCCCTCCGACAACAGGGGCAGGAGCAGGGGCACGGCCCGGGGATCGCGGTGCTCGCAGAACACCCTCAGGCCCTGCATCCGCTGCTCCCGCCCGCCCTTCAGCCACTCCAGGCCCTGGTCGCACTCCCGGGCCACGTCGGCGGCGGTGGGCTCCCGGGGATCGATGTCGTCGAGGGGATCGCCCAGGAGTTCGGCCGCCAGCTCCCGCGCCAACACGTCCGGGTCCAGCGCCAATTGGTGCGTGGTCTCGGGAAAGGGTTCGAATTGGGGCTGGGGGTCCTCCGGCATCGGGCGCGCTTCACGGGATGATCGTAGGGGCGCCTCCAGCGAAGCTCAGGAGAGGGGAGCGGGGGCGGCCATGTCGCCGGGCAGCCAGATGCGGGCGCTCACGGCCAGCAGCGCCAGGGCGAAGAGCAGCACGATGGCGGCTGGCAGCAGTTTGGAGCGCAAAAACGACACACCGGCTCGGCGGGGGCCCCCATCTTGAAGCAAACGACCTCCCACCGTTGACGGGCCAGGCCCCGCCGCGCAGGATGGCCCGTCACAAGCCGTTGGTTCATGCCCCCGAGCGTCCCTTCCGCCCCGCCCTGGCGGCGTCTGCTGGCGGTGGGCGCCCAGGGGGTGGCCAGCGGCACCCCCTACATGGTGGGCACCAAGCTGCTCCAGGGCTGGCTCACGGCCAGCGGCGTGCCGGTGGGGCTGATCGGCCTTTTGGCCTACGCCGAGCTGCCTTACACCTTGAAGATGATTTGGGCGCCGGCGCTGGATCGCTGGCCCCTGCCCTGGCCCGACCGGCGCCGGGGCTGGCTGCTAGTGGTGCAGCTGGCGCTGGTGGCGGTGATCGCCGCCATGGCCCTGCTGCGCCCCTCGAAGGCGTCGGCGGCCAGCTTGGCGGCGGTGGGAGCGATGGCCCTGCTGCTGGCGGTGGTGAGCGCCACCCAAGACATCCTGGTGGATGCCTACCGCACCGACCTGCTGCCCCAGGAGGAGCGGGGCGCGGGAGCGGCGGCGGCCAACCTGGGCTACCGGGCCGCCATGCTGGCCATCGGCGCGGGGGGCTTCATCCTGGCGGGGCGCCAGGGCTGGCCCCAGGCTTTCGCCGCCTCGGCGGTGTTGATGGCCTTGGTGCTGCCCTTCACCCTCAGCGCCCCGGCCCTGGCGCCCCTCGCCATGAAAGTCACCAGCCTCAGGCAGGCCGTGGTGGGCCCGGCCCGGGAGTTTCTGGGCCGCGCCGGGGGGCCGAGGGCGGCGATGCTGCTGGCGCTGATCCTGCTCTATCGCTGGCCTGATGGCCTGCTCAACGTGATGGCGGTGCCCTTTTTGATCAAGCAGGGGTTTTCGCCGGAGGTGGTGGGGTCGGTGCTGGCGGGCTGGGGGATCGTGGCCACCATCGCCGGCACGGTGCTGGGCGGGCTGCTGTTTGGCCGGCTGGGGTTGAATCGCTCCCTGTGGGTGTTCGCGATCGTGGGCGCCCTGGGCAATCTCTCCTACTGGGCGTTGGCCACCTTTCAGGGGGGGATGCCGGCGCTGCTGGCGGCCGTGGGGCTGGAAAACCTGGGCGGGGGGATGGTGGGCGCGGCGTTTGTGGCCCTGCTGATGAGCCTGTGCAATCCGAGGTTTTCCGCCACCCAATACGCCCTGCTTTCGGGGGTGTACGCCCTGAGCCGCTCGATCCTCTCGGGCCAGGCGGGCTTTGTGGCGGAGGGAGTGGGTTGGAGCTCGTTTTTTCTGCTCACCGTGGCGTCGGCCCTGCCGGCCTTTGTGTTGATGACGCGCCTCACCCCCTGGAATGGAAACGGCGTGCGCGGCGCCTACGACCCCGCCCGCGACGCCTGACCATGCCCCCTCCCTCTTCCGCCCCTGGCCCGTCCTCCGAGCAGGGCCCATCTCCAGCCGCCGCCATCGAGCCCCGCCTGGCCCGAATCGCCGCGGCCTTCGCCGGGGGCCGGCCGGTGCGCGCCGTGAGCCCCTTGGGCAACGGCAACATCAACCTCACCTATTTGGTGGAAGGCGATGGCCTGGAACCGTTCGTGCTGCAACGGCTCAACACCAAGGTGTTTCCCCAGCCGAAGTTGGTGATGGCCAACCTGCTGGCGATCAGCCACCACGTGGCGGGGCGCCTGCGCCAGGAAGGGCGGAGGCCTGGCGCCCGCCGCTGGGAGCTGCCCAGGGTGCTGCCCGCCGCCAGTGGCGAGCCCTGGCTGGAGGAGGGAGACGACCTGTGGCGGGCGATCAGCCACGTGGGCCACACCACCTCGCTGGAGGCCCTGCGAACCCCCGCCCAGGCCCGGGAAGTGGGCTACGGACTGGGCCGGTTTCATGAGCTGCTGCACGATCTGCCCCCCGAACGCCTGGCCGACACCCTGGAGGGCTTCCACATCACGCCGGCTTACCTGGAGCAGTACCAGCGGGTGCTGGAGGCGAGCACGGTGCAGCGCTGCGGGCGTTGTGAGGAGGCGATTGCCTTTGTGGCGGAGTGCCAACACCGCGCCGGTGTGCTGGAGGAGGCGCTGGCGGCCGGGCGGCTGCAGC
>JBKCPG010000437.1:0-13263 GCA_046309395.1 Cyanobacteriota bacterium
GGGCGGGCGGGGAGAGACGTGGCGGTCATGCGGGACCGACTCCTGATCATTCGTTTACCATGGTAGCAATACGAATCCTGATCACTTGGGTTTTCGAGACGACCTCGCATCCGGCCGTGTCGCCTTCGCGCACCTGATCAGGCTGTGGCACGCCCGCAATGGCTGGTCGCACCGGGTGCTTCCCGCCCTCGCGGAGGCCCTCGACCTGGGCCGCGTCCACAATTCCCAGCTCTCCATGCTCCGCAACGGCAAGCTCGCCTCCCCCGGGCCCGAGGTGTTCCTCGCCCTTGGAAGCATCAACCGTTGGTTGGCGGATCAGGCTCCAAATGGTCATCTGAATTCTGATCAAGCCCTCGCCGCGCTACGGGGCCACCCCGAGTTGGTGGAGGCCCTCTCCACCTCGGCCCTTCCCGTGGTGGATGGGAATGGCGCCGTGCTGGGCCCTGGCGATCTGCTGGAGGTGTTCGTGGGCGCCAGGGCCGCCCCCGCCTCGTTTGAACTCACCATCCGCGAGGACGAGGCCCCGGGCCTCTGCGAGGCCCTCGCCCAGCTCCTCACGGCTGGCCGCCCCTGGCGCCAGTGCCGCGACCATCTGCTGGCCGCCTACCCCGCCAGCAAACGGGCCCGCCGGGACCGTTTCGCCGAAGTGATGGCCGGCCAACGCGACTTCACCGCCGCCGAGCTCGCCGCTGAGCTGCCCGATCTGCGCCGCACCCTCGCCCTGCTCGGGGTGGCCGGGGAGGACGACCTCAGCCCCGAGCGCTTCCTCGCCCTGCTCCGCGACAAGGCCAGGACCCTTGGAACCCAGCCCAAGGGAGCCCCCCTGGCCAGCGTCAGCGATCTGGCCTCGGCCATCCGCCGGGAACTCGCGGGCTGAGCCCGCCCGGGGGGGAGCACCATGGAGCCAGTGGCACTCCGGCTGTCCATGGCTGTTTCCTCACCCGCTCTGGCCCCCCCCGCCGAGGTGGTGGCCGCCGCCCTGGAGGCCATCCAGCCCCTGGCCCTGCGCCACACCCGGGCGGTGCGCCCCCCTCTGGAGCGGGTGCTCGCCGCCTTCGCCGCCGAACGGGTGGGTAGCCACCATTTCGCCTCGGTGAGCGGCTACGGCCATGGGGATCTGGGCCGCGACACCCTCGATCGGGTCTTCGCCAGGGTGGCCCAAGCCGAGGCCGCCGCGGTGCGCCTCCAATTCGTGAGCGGCACGCACGCCATCGCCGCGGCTCTGTTTGGCGTGCTGCGACCCGGCGATCGGCTGCTGGCCCTCACCGGCGCCCCCTACGACACCCTCGAGGAAGTGATCGGCGTGCGCGGATCGGGGATGGGCTCCCTGCGCGAGTTCGGCATCCACTACGACGTGCTCCCCCTGAACGCCGCGGGGGAGGTGGACGAGGACGGATTGGCCGAGGCCCTCGGCCCACCCACCCGCATGGTGCTTCTCCAGCGCAGTCGTGGATACAGCTGGCGCCCCTCCCTCTCGGTGGCCGCCCTCGGGCGCCTCTGCGAGCGCGTCAAGACGCTCCAGCCGGAGTGCGTCTGCTTTGTCGACAACTGCTACGGCGAATTCACCCAGGCCGAGGAGCCCACCGCGGTGGGGGCCGATCTGGTGGCCGGCTCGCTGATCAAGAATCCGGGTGGCACCATCGCCCCCACCGGCGGCTACGTGGCCGGACGGCGCGAACTGGTGGAAATGGCCTGCTGCCGCCTCACCGCCCCCGGCATCGGCAGCGAGGGAGGCACCGGCTTCGACCTCTATCGGCTGCTGTTTCAAGGCCTGTTTCTGGCCCCCCAGATGGTGGCGGAGGCCCTGATCAGCGCCGAGCTGGTGGCCCAAGTGTTTCACAGCCTCGGCTACCCGGTGGATCCCCTGCCGGGGGCTGAACGGAGCGATGTGATCCAGGCCGTGCGCCTGGGCCAGGCCAGCTCCCTTCAACAGGTGTGCCGGGCCTTCCAAGCCTCCTCCCCGGTGGGGAGCTACCTCGATCCGGTGCCCGCCCCCATGCCTGGCTACGCCAGTGAGCTGGTGATGGCCGGGGGCACCTTCATCGATGGGAGCACCAGTGAATTCTCCGCCGACGGGCCCCTGCGGGAGCCCTGGGTGCTCTACGTGCAAGGGGGCTCCCACCATGCCCACGCGGCCATCGCCCTGGAGAGAGCCCTGGCCGCCCTGGCCGCCGCCCCCTGACAAACTGGGAGGCCTTCAGCCTCTTCGCCATGGCGCTCAGCTTTCCTGACGACTGCCGCTATTCCGACAGCCATGAATATGTGCGGGGCGAGGGGGAGCTGGCCCGCCTCGGGATCAGCGCCTTCGCGGTGGATCAGCTGGGCGACATCGTGTTCGTCGAACTGCCGGAGGTGGGCGCCACCCTGAGCCGGGGCCAAAGCTTCGGCAGCGTGGAATCGGTGAAGGCGGTGGAGGATCTGATCTCGCCGATCAGCGGGGTGGTGGAATCCCGCAATGAGGTCGTGCTCGCCAGTCCGGAAGAGTTGCAAAACGACCCCTATGGGGAGGGATGGCTGTTGGTGGTGCGCCCCAGCGCCCCGGCGGAACTGGCGGAGCTCATGGAGGCCGACGCCTATCGCCGCAAGGTGGAGGGCGCCTGAGGGTCCGGCATCCCCAGGAAGCGCCGAGGCGTTCCACTGCCTAGAGTTCCGGCCACTTTTTTTGGCGCCTGTGGCTGCTCCCTTCCTGCTCCGGCACCTCGGTCCCAGCGCCGAAGACACCGAGACGATGCTGGCGGAACTGGGGTTGTCTTCCCTGGAGGAGCTGGCGCGTGAGGTGGTGCCCCCCGGCATCCTGCTCACTCCCGAGGCGGCAGCCGAGGGACTCCCCCAGGCCGTGAGCGAGGCGGAGGCCCTGGCTGAGCTCGCGGAGATCGCCGCGAAAAACAGTGGGCACCGTGCCCTCATCGGCCTCGGGTACCACGGCACAGCCACCCCGGCGCTGATTCAACGGCATGTGCTGGAAAATCCTTGCTGGTACACCGCCTACACCCCCTACCAGGCGGAGATCGCCCAGGGCCGGCTGGAAGCCCTGCTCAATTTCCAAACCCTGGTGAGTGAACTCACTGGGCTTCCCATCGCCAACGCCTCCCTGCTCGATGAGGGCACGGCGGCGGCCGAGGCCATGGCCATGGCCCTCAACGTTTGCCGTCGCCCCGGGGCCCGCCGCTTCCTGGTGGATCAGCAGGTGTTTCCCCAAACCCTGGCGGTGCTTCAAACCCGGGCCGAACCCCTGGGCATCCACTTGGAGACCGTCGACGCGGAGGCCCTGGGACGCCTGGTGGATCCCCCCTTGGCCGAGGATGTCTTTGGACTTCTGATCCAGCTGCCGGGCACGGAGGGGCGGCTCTGGGATCCATCAGCCCTCTTGGCCGCGGCCCGGGACGCCGGCGTGATCTCCACCGTGGCGGTGGATCCCCTTGCCCAGGTGCTTCTGGCGCCGGTGGGCGGCCTGGGAGCCGACATCGCCATCGGCAGCCTGCAGCGTTACGGCGTACCGATGGGATTCGGCGGGCCCCACGCGGCCTTCTTCGCCACCCTCGACACCTACAAGCGCCACATCCCGGGCCGGCTGGTGGGGCAATCCCGGGATGCCGAAGGCCATCCCGCCCTGCGCCTGGCCCTGCAAACGCGGGAGCAGCACATCCGCCGCGACAAGGCCACCAGCAACATCTGCACCGCCCAGGTGCTCCTGGCCGTGATGGCGAGCTTCTACGCCGTCCATCACGGGCCCGATGGCCTGCGGGCCATCGCCACCCGGATCCTGCTCTTCCGGCTTTCCCTGGCCAAGGCCCTGGACACCCTGGGCCTGCCCGTGGATGCCGACCCGGCCTTCGACACCCTGGTGGTGCGGACGCCCCAGGCCCAATCCCTGGTGGATCGCGCCGAGGCGGCGGGCTTCAACCTGCGCTGGGGACCCGACGGCCGGGGCTGCGAGGGGGGGCTGGCCATCAGCCTCGATGAGCTCACCACCTCCCAGGAGCTGGAGCGGCTGATCAGCGCCCTGGCCCCTGATGTCCATCAGGCGGCGGCCGCCATCGCCGCCCTCCATCGACGGCTCCTGGAGCTCGAGGACGCCTCCCCGCGCCAGCTGCTCCCTGGGGTGCCCCAGCGCCTGGGCCCCTGGCTGAGCCAGCCCGTGTTTCACGCCTATCGCAGCGAAACGGAATTGCTGCGCTACATCCAGCGGCTGGTGAGCAAAGACTTCTCGTTGGTGCACGGCATGATCCCGCTGGGGAGCTGCACCATGAAGCTCAATGCGGCGGCGGAGCTGCAGCCCGTGAGCTGGCCCGGCTTCAGCCAACTCCATCCCTTCGCCCCGGCCCATCAAACCCGGGGCTACCAGCAACTGGTGGCCAACTTGGAAGCCTGGCTCGGGGCCATCACTGGCTTTGCCGGAGTCTCGCTGCAGCCGAATGCCGGATCCCAGGGAGAATATGCCGGGTTGATGGTGATCCGGGCATGGCACCACAGCCGGGGACAGGCCCACCGCAAGGTCTGCCTGATCCCCACCAGCGCCCACGGCACCAATCCGGCCAGCGCCGTCATGGCGGGCATGGAGGTGGTGGCGGTGGCCTGCGATGAGGCCGGCAACATCGACTTGAGGGATCTGGAACGCAAGGCCACGGCCCACGCCAGCCAGCTGGCCGCCCTGATGGTCACTTACCCCTCCACCCATGGGGTGTTTGAGACCGAGATCGAGAGGATCTGCGCCCTGGTGCATGCCCATGGCGGCCAGGTCTACCTCGATGGCGCCAACCTCAACGCCCAGGTGGGCCTCTGCAAACCGGGGCTGTATGGGGCGGACGTGTGCCACCTCAACCTGCACAAAACCTTTTGCATCCCCCATGGCGGCGGCGGCCCCGGGGTGGGCCCCATCGGCGTGGCGGCCCATCTGGTGCCGTTCCTGCCCGGCCATCCCCTGGCTCCGTCGGCGGGCGGAGGAGCGGCGGACGGGGCCGCCATCGGGCCGGTGTCGGCGGCGCCCTGGGGCAGCGCCGGCATCCTGCCGATCAGTTGGATGTACATCCGCATGATGGGCGGAGAGGGCCTGCGGCAGGCCTCCCTGGTGGCCCTCCTGGCGGCCAACGTGATCGCCGAGCGGCTGGATGCCCATTTCCCCGTTCTCTACAGGGGCGCCAAAGGCCGGGTGGCCCATGAGTGCATCTTGGATTTGCGCCCCCTCAAGCGCTCAGCGGGCCTGGAGGTGGACGACCTGGCCAAACGGTTGATGGATTACGGGTTCCATGCCCCCACGGTGAGCTGGCCGGTGGCCGGAACGGTGATGGTGGAACCCACCGAGAGCGAAAGCCTGGGGGAAATCAACCGGTTCTGCGACGCCATGGTGGCGATCCGCGGGGAGGCGGCGGCCATTGAGGAGGGGCTGGCCGATCCCCTCAACAATCCGCTGAAACAGGCTCCCCACACCCTGCTCACCCTCACCGCCGATCGCTGGGATCGGCCCTACAGCCGCCAGCTTGCGGCCTTCCCCGCCGGCCCCCAACAGGCCAGCGCCAAGATCTGGCCCGCCGTGGCGCGGATCGACAACGCGTTTGGGGATCGCAATTTGGTGTGCACCTGCCCCAGCCTCGCCGAGATGGCAGTTGAGAAAGTGGCCGCCTAGACGGGGGAGACAACTTCCCCGCGGTGGCTCCATGGTGCATCATTGCCGCACATGTTTTCAGCCCCACCCAAATTTCTTGGCTGGGGCCGCAAGCGACCTTTCTTTCCCAGGTCTCCATGGACGGCAACGGCCTGATTCCCTTCGACGAGTCACCCAGCGGCCCCAACGGGAAGGGGAGTGAACGGGTGGAGGGTACCAACGTGGTGCGGGTGCCTTTTGGGGTGCGGCGAGCCCGTCGTCACCGGCCCGTCCGCCCCGACCATTGGGCCACCCTGGTGCTCCCGCTTCAAGCGGGAGGTGGCGGTTTGCCCCCCCTGCCACCTCACGCGGCCTGACCCTCCCTTCGCTTGGGCACGCTGGATTCGACTCTGGGGCGAGGGAGTCTCCGCTTCAGTCGTTGTCTCGAACCCAAGGGTCATTCTCTCCAGGTTCAGGTCTAACCAAGGCTGATGGGATGTCCATCTCATCGAACCATGTCTTGACCCCAGTCCGTCTCCTCCCTCGGACTCTGAAGCCATTCCGACCCTCTTGGGCTGTTGGCTCCAGGGATTGATCGTTCATCAGACTGACTTGGGAGACCACCCCACCCCCCGTCGGTCTCCCATCCCACGGTCGGGATCGGAATGGCGAGGAGACCTGGGTCTGGAAGGCTTCGCTTCAAGCGTCCGCATCCACAGGGCCAGCGACCTAGACGCGATGACAACGCAATTCGAGGCGGCTAGCACCAAGAAACGCGCCGGAAGCAATCGATCAGATTGCCGCCTCCTTTGCTTCATCAACTTTGTGGTTGATTCCATCATCAGCGTCCCTCCCGCCCATGGGCAGGAATGCAACCAGGGTTGGCCACTTTTGAGCTGGAGTAGCCCTTCTCAAGGAGATCATTTCCTCACATCCGCTTCAAGGTGGGCGGGCAGGCCTGGCGACACGAAATCCCCTCACCAGTGAAGACATCCCACCGCGAGGCGATGATTGTGCCTCTTCCGACTCTAGATCGACTGGAGCCATTGGCGAGAGAAGATTGCCTGATGACAGAGTTTACCGACGAGAAGACTACATGTTCAGCCCGGCTGATGAACGTGCATGCGTAAATGCGTGCATGCGTTTGATGAACATGGTGTCCTCCCTGATTTTGTCATCACCAATGAAGGATTTGCCCTTTCCAAGGGCGCGGTGCGCACAGCACAGGTGAGCCCTGGCCAGACTGCTTACGCTCCCTCCAAGCCTCTGCCAGGGTTGATAAGAAGGAAAGGAGAGGCCTAAGGCGCCGCCAGATTGCGAAACCGCGTGAACTGTGGCTCAAACAACAGCTTGCAGGTGCCCACCGGACCGTTGCGGTGCTTGGTGATGATCACTTCCGTGATGCCCCGATCAGGCGTTTCCGGGTTGTAATACTCATCTCGATAAATCATCATCACCAAATCGGCATCCTGCTCGATCGAGCCAGATTCCCGCAAATCGCTCAACATCGGTCGTTTGTTGGTGCGGGATTCCACGCCCCGACTGAGCTGGGAGAGGGCCATCACGGGCACGTTGAGTTCGCGGGCCATGCCCTTGAGGCCGCGGGTGATGCGGGAGAGTTCCTGCACCCGATTGTCAGAGCCGCCGCCCTCCATCAGCTGCAGGTAATCAATCACCACCAACCCCAGCTCCTTGCCGGTTTCGGCCATCAGACGGCGGCAGAGGGAGCGCATCTCCAGCACGCCCGCGTTGGGCTTGTCATCGATGTAGAGCGGCAGCCGACTCAGATTGCTGATGCCCTGGCCCAGCAGGGGCCACTCCTCCTGGTGCAGCCGTCCGGTGCGCAACCGCCCGCTCTCGATGCCCACCTCCATCGAGAGCAGGCGGTAGGTGAGCTGTTCCTTGCTCATTTCCAGGCTGAACAGGCACACCGGCAGGTCGTGGAGCTGGGCCACGTTGCGGGCGATGTTGAGCACGATCGAGGTTTTGCCCATGGCCGGCCGGCCCGCCACGATCAGCAGGTCGCTGCGCTGCAATCCCTGGGTCATGGCGTCCAGGTCGTAGAAATTCACCGGCAGGCCCGCCAGGGCGGTGCCCAGGGAGCGGGTTTCGATTTCCTCGAAGGTGCGCGTGAGGATCTCGGCGGTGGGCGTCAGACCCTGGCTGGGCTTTTCCTGGCTGATGGCAAAGATCTTCTGCTCCGCCTCATCCAGCACCTGCTCCATCGGCTTGCTCTGGTCAAATCCGAGCTGGATCACCTCATTGCCAGAACGGATCAACCGGCGGCGCAGGTATTTGTCCATCACCAGGCGGGCCACCTGGTCGATGGAGGCGGTGGAGAGGGTGCGATCCACGAGCTCCATCAGCCGGGCCGTGCCGCCCACTTTCTCCAGATGGCCCGTATCGGCCAGCCAGGCCGCCATAGCCGTGAGGTCGGTGGGCCTGCCCTGGCTGTGGAGCATCAGGGCCGTGCGGTAGATGTCGCGATGGGCCCCCAGATAAAAGGCCTCGGGCTGGAGCACGTCCGCCACCCGGCCGATGGCATCGGGGTCCAGCAGGATGCCACCGAGCACCGCCTCCTCGGCCTCCAGGTTTTGGGGTGGCACCGAATCGGGCAGTGATTCGAAGTCGCCGCCCCGCCGCCCCCTGTCCTCCCTGGAGGAGGCGCTCCGGCTCCCGCCTCCCTCTCCAGGGGCCGGGGCTGGGACATCGGCCAGAGGCACACTCACCATCGGGGTTCTCCAGGGGCCGCCAGGGGCGGGAAAGCCAGACCGCACCAACGCCGGAGCGTCCGTGCCGCCGAGGGGGAATCATCATCCCCCCCCTTCTGGCGGATGACCAGGGCTCGTGCTCCAGGCCGTGGCGGGCGATACTGAAACAACATGGCGGGGCGCGGCGCGACACGGTGCAAGTCCAATCCTTCTGCTTCTGGGGACTCACCTTCTTCGTCATCATCTTGGCCCGATACTTTCTGGTGGCTGGCCTCTCCTATTGGTGGCTGTACCTAAGGGGCCGCTCCAGGCGGGCTCTTGATCCCAAGTCGAAGGCGCCTCGGGCGCCCTCCAAGGTCTCGATCCGTCAAGACATCCAGCTCTCGGTGCGTTCCTCCGCTGTCTTCGCGGTGGCGACGGCGGCCCTGCTCACGCTCCAAGACCTTGGGCTGACGCGCCTATACAGCGATCCGGAACGGTTCGGCCTGTGGTACCTGGGGGCGAGCTACCTGCTGGTGCTGATCCTGCAGGACAGCTTCTTTTACGCCACCCACCGCCTCTGTCACCACCCCGCCCTCTTCTCCTGGACCCACCGGGGCCATCACCGCTCAGGCCAGCCCACCCCGTGGACGTCCTTCGCGTTCGATCTGCCTGAGGCCGTGCTCCAGGCCCTCTTCCTGGTGCTGATTGTGGTGAGCGTGCCCCTCCACCTGATCACCTTGCTGGCGGTTCTGACCACGATGACGATCTGGGCGATCGTGACCCATCTGGGGCTCACCCATTTGCCGGAGTGCTTTCCCCACCATTGGCTGGGCCGCTGGCTGATCGGCCCGGCCCACCATGGCCTCCACCATCGCCACATCGATCGCCACTTCGGGCTCTACTTCACCTTTTGGGACTGGGTTCTGGCGACTCAAGATCCGATGTACGACGAGACCTTGCGTCGGGCCATGGATTGAGGAGCCCCCAGGGCGCCCGCGAGAGGCCCCCGGCTCTGGCTAGGGGCGGACCTCCAGGCTGTCGGCCAGGGGGATGGCCTCCCGCCGCAACCGCTCCAGCAGCCGCAAGCGCAGTTCCCGCCCCGCTGGCCCCTGGGCCCCGGCCTCGGTGACCAGCACCACCTCCACCGTGAGCCCCGCGGGCCCCTCCGCCGTGAAGCCAAGCAGCTCCGGGGGCCGGGGCAGGGAGGGGCCCCAAGCGGGATCGTTCGCGAAGGCCTCCAACTCGGAGCGGATGACCGCGAGGGTCTGGCGCAAGTCCCCGCCGCGATGGGACAGGGTGAGATCCAGCACCACCCCGGAATGGAACTTGGTGTGGTTCACCACCTCAAGGCAACCGCTATTGGGGAAGGTGGCCGTTCGCTGATCCACACAGCGCAGCTCCGTCCTGAGCAAGCCCAGGTCACTCACCTCCCCGCGAAGGCCGCGGATCTCCACGCTGTCGCCGATGGCGAAGTGATCAGAGAAAAGGATGTTCAGACCCGCGACGAGATCCCGCAGCAGCCCTTGAAAGACGATCACCAGCCCCCCCAACAGGGCCCCCCCGGCCAGCACCATGTGGTCGGACACCTCTCGCGCCCCAGGCAGGTCGGTGAGGATCCACAGGGCGGCAAGCAGCAGGCTGGAGAGATCCACCAGGCGGCGGAGCACCTGCTTGAGGCTCTGGTAGCGCCGCCGCCGGCGGTTGGCCCTGGCGCTGGGGAGGCCCACATGGCTCACCCACTGCCGCAGCCAGAGCCCCAGCACGGCCTGGACCATCAAGCCCAGGATCCACACGATGAACAGCTTGACGGCAATCCCCCAGGGTTGGAGGAGCAGATCCAGGGCCGTCGGCACCCGACCCGGCACCGCGATGACCGCCACCCCGGCCATGGTGAGCAGCAGGGCGGACAGGGCCATGAGCAGGCCAAAACTGAGCCCGTGCAACCCCTGAATGGCGAGGCTCTGGCGCCAGTCCAACCCGGCGATGCCGAAGCGGTCGTCCAACCGGAGCGCCGTCTTGCGGGTGGATTGCCACAGCCAGAGGAGCAGGGCCAGCAGGGCCAGCAAGACGGCCTCCACCAGCACCACATAGCCCCAACGGGCCAACAGCGCCTCAGGCGTCATGAGCTGGCGCGCCAACCGCAGGTGCCGCTCCAGGAGTCCCCGCCACCGGTCCGCCAGAGCCCGGTTGTCGAGGCCGTTGAGGCGGGCGTCCTCCGGGGTGACCGTCAGCAGGGGAAGGGGCTGGGGCCGCCCGGCCACCCTCGCCTCCAGGCGGTGGAGGCCGTCCTCCCCGCGCGCCACCTCCACCGAGAGGTCCTCCGGGCGGCCGAGCAAGGTGGCGTTGGCCAATCCGCAGGCGTCCTCACCGGGGCTCTGGGCCAGGAAGCGATGCACCACCGCCTCGGCGATCGCTTCCCCTCCACCGCAGAGGTTCCTGCCTCGGTAGAGCATCTCCAGATTGCCCTCAATCACCCGGGCGCGGGTGGTGGCGTCGGGGCCATCCCCCTCCCGACCGAGCACGGGAGCGGCGACGGTGATCACCGGCACCCCGAGGATCCTCACCTTGCCCAGCTGATAGGCGCCCTGGCTGGCCAAGGGCTCCGGGGAGGATGGGGAGGGAGCCTCAGCCATGGGGGTGGGGCGATCGGTCGCCAGGCCCCACCCGTGCACCAGGAGCACCGCGACCCCCAGGATCAGGGCGACCAGGCCCCGCTCCAGACCCCATCGCCTCCGACGTCTCACGGTTGGTCTTGACACGGCCCTCACCGTACGCAGCGGATCTCCCCCGGGCGCCTAGCCTCAGCCCATGGCTTCCGTGTTTCCCTCCGCCGCTCCGGCCCCCACCGAAACCTTCGAGCTGATCATCGTCGGGGGGGGACACGCCGGCTGCGAAGCGGCCCTGGCGGCCGCCCGGCTTGGGATCGACACGGCCCTTTTCACCCTCAACCTGGATCGCATCGCCTGGCAGCCCTGCAACCCGGCCGTGGGCGGGCCGGCCAAAAGCCAGCTGGTGCATGAGGTGGATGCCCTCGGGGGGGTGATCGGTCGGCTGGCCGACGCCACCGCCCTGCAGAAACGGGTGCTCAACGCCAGCCGCGGACCGGCGGTGTGGGCCCTCCGCGCCCAAACCGACAAACGGGTCTACGCCCGCCAGATGCTGCGGCTGCTGCGACACACCCCCAACCTGGCCCTGCGGGAGGCGATGGTGACGGGCCTGGTGGTGGAGGGCGAGGCCGATGGGGGCGGCCCCCGCTGGGAGCCCTCCCTGGGGCCGGCGGCGCGCGTCACGGGGGTGCGCACCTACTTCGGCGGCGTTTACGCGGCGCGGGCGGTGGTGCTCACCACCGGCACCTTTTTGGGGGGCCGCATCTGGGTGGGCCATCAGTCGATGTCCGCGGGGCGGGCCGGCGAGCAGGCGGCGGAGGGGCTCACCGAGGCGCTCCAGGCCCTTGGCTTCGCCACCGACCGCCTGAAAACGGGCACTCCAGCCCGGATCGACCGCCGCAGCGTGGCGCTGGATCAGCTGGAGGAGCAGCCCAGCGACGCCCACGACCGGTTCTTCTCCTTCGACCCCACCGCCTGGGTGAGCGGGGAGCCCATGAGCTGCCACCTGACCCGCACCACCGCCGCCACCCACCAGCTGATCCGCGACCACCTCCACCTCACGCCGATCTACGGCGGGGTGATCGACAGCAAGGGGCCTCGCTACTGCCCCTCGATCGAAGACAAGATCGTGCGCTTCGCCGAAAAGGAGAGCCACCAGATCTTCCTGGAGCCCGAGGGGCGTGACACCCCAGAGCTCTATGTGCAGGGTTTTTCCACCGGCCTGCCGGAGGGGTTGCAGCTGGAGCTGCTGCGCACCCTGCCGGGCCTGGAGCGTTGCGTGATGCTGCGACCCGCCTACGCCGTGGATTACGACGTGCTGCCGGCCACCCAGCTGTTGCCCACCTTGGAGACCAAGCGGGTGGCTGGGCTCTTCAGCGCCGGCCAGCTCAACGGCACCACGGGCTATGAGGAAGCCGCGGCTCAGGGGCTGGTGGCGGGATTGAACGCGGCTCGACGGATCCGGGGTCAAGAGCCGGTGGTGTTTCCCAGGGAGGGCAGCTACATCGGCACCCTGATCGATGACTTGGTGAGCAAGGATCTCAAGGAGCCCTACCGGGTGCTCACCAGCCGCAGCGAATACCGGCTGGTGTTGCGCGGCGACAACGCCGACAGGCGCCTGACCCCCCTGGGGAGGGAGCTGGGCCTGATCGACGAGCGGCGCTGGCGGATCCACACCGCCAAAGAGGAGGCGATCACCGCGGAGACGCGGCGGTTGGAGACAGTGCGGCTGAAAGCCAGCGATCCGGTGGCCGCCGCGGTGGAGCGGGAAACGGGGGCCACCATCAAGGGCTCCCTCACCCTGGCGGAGCTGCTGCGGCGCCCGGGATTTCACAGCGCGGATCTGGTGCGCCATGGCTTGGCCGATCCGGCCCTGCCCCGAGAGGTGCGGGAAGCCGCGGAGATCGATCTCAAATACAGCGGCTACCTGGCCCGTCAGCGGCAACAGATCACGCAAATTCAACGCCAGACCAACCGCCCCCTGCCCCCTGGCATCGACTACGCCACCCTGACCACCCTCTCGGCGGAGGCGCGGGAGAAGCTGGCGGCGGTGCGGCCCCAAACCCTCGGGCAGGCGGGCCGGGTGCCGGGGGTCAGTCCGGCCGATCTGACAGCCCTGCTGCTCTGGCTGGAGTTGGAGCGCCGGAGGGCCGGCGGGGAGGCGTCCGGGGGGGAGCGGCAGCCGAAAAATCCCGGTAAAGTTCCTGCACCGTCTTCTGAAGAGTCCTTTGCGCCAGTCGCGCCCGCCGAAGGGGTTGCCCACCTCCCGCGCCTACTGGGAGCTGAAGGCGGAGCAGATGATGAATCGGGTCTTCGCGCCGGAGGCCCCCATCGATCTCGACCCCATCGCTGAGGGCTCCCCCCACCAGCGGCCGCCCCAACC
>JBKCPG010000438.1:0-4254 GCA_046309395.1 Cyanobacteriota bacterium
TGCGTTTGGCCGGGGGACCCGGCGCCTTGGCGGCCGATGGGGCCCCTCGGCCAGCTCGGGGAAAGGAACCCGGGCCGGCGGATAAACCGCCCGCCCGGCGAGCTCCGGTTCCCACCCCGCAATCGACTCCAGGGCCTCTGCGCTGCGGGCCAGCTGTCGGGCCCCCTGGGCGGCCGCCCAGGCTTGGCGGGGGCTGAGGGTGCCAAATTTCAAGGCGGCGCTCAGGGCCGAGGTGCCAGCCTCCGCCAGGCCTGGGCCAGCGCCCAGGAGGCCCGCCTGCTGGCGCGGAGCGTGGAGGAGCGGGAGGCGATCGAGGTGTGGGAGCGGGAACTGGCCTGGCGGGAGTTTTACCAGGGGGCCCTGTTTCATTTTCCCGAACTGGCGGAGGGCCCTTACCGGCGGCAATGGCGCCAGTTCCCCTGGAGGAACGATCCCCGATGGCTGGAGGCCTGGCGGGAGGGGCTCACCGGGGTGCCGATCGTCGACGCGGCGATGCGTCAGTTGAACGCCAGTGGCTGGATGCACAACCGCTGTCGCATGGTGGTGGCCTCGTTTTTGGTGAAGGATTTGATCTGCGACTGGAGGCTGGGGGAAGGGGCCTTCATGGAGCGGCTGGTGGACGGGGACCTGGCCGCCAACAACGGGGGCTGGCAATGGAGCGCGAGCAGTGGCATGGATCCCAAGCCGCTGCGGATCTTCAACCCGGCGAGCCAGGCGGCCAACTACGACCCGCAAGCGAGCTACATCCGTCGCTGGTTGCCTGAGCTGGCCCATGTGGCCACGGCGGACTTGATCCGGGGTGAGATCGCCCCCCTGGAGCGGCGGGGCTACCCCGCGCCCCTGGTGAACCACAAAGAGCGGCAGGCCCTGTTCAAGGAGCTGTACGCCTCCCTGCCCAAGGGAAGCGCTTAGTGTCCCCCTCAACATCCCCCGAACGGGCCAAGGAAAGCTGCCAACGATGACGTCAAGCCAAACCTCCCACTACCGGCCTGAGATTGATGGATTGCGAGCCGTGGCGGTGTTGGCGGTGCTGTTCAATCACCTGCACGGCGGCCTGTTTCCAAGTGGCTTTCTGGGTGTTGACGTGTTTTTTGTCATCTCGGGATATGTGATCACCTCCTCGCTGATTCATCGGGAGCACACATCATTTTCCGGGTTCATCCTTTCGTTTTATGGCAGACGGTTTAAGCGATTGATTCCCGCGTTGTTGGCCTGCATTGTCATCAGCAGCTTGATTTATTGTCTGTTTGTCCAAATGCCGCGGGCGTCGCTTTGGACTGGCGTCGCCGCGGCATTTGGCGTTGCGAACATCCAACTTTACTCCAGCCAAACTGATTACTTCGCGACCTCAACCGATTTAAATTTATTTCTGCACACCTGGTCTCTCGGTGTGGAGGAGCAGTTCTATCTGCTTTACCCCCTGATTTTTTGGCTGGCGTACAAACGACAGCGATTGCTCAAACGTTTGCTGGTGCTGGGCGCGGTGCTAGGGGCGGTGGTGCTGGCGATCGCTTTCCAGCGATCGGGAATGTCCCTGATCCCCGGCTTCATGCGAGCCCAGGGGAAGTTGCCCTATGGCGTGGCGCTGCTGGCCTTGGCGGCCCTGTTTGGGGGTGCCTACAGGCTGGAGTCGCCGCGGCGGCACTTTCGCGCGCTGTTCCTGGTGCTAGGGGTGTTGAGCGCCGTTTCCCTGCTGTTTTTCTGGTTGCTCACCAAGGCGAATTCATCGGCGGCCTTCTATCTGATGCCCCATCGTTTTTGGGAGATGGGGGCGGGATGCCTGTTGGCGTTATGGGCCATCCCCGGCTCGCGTTCGCGGGGAATCGGGGTGATGAGTCGAAGGTTGCGCGGGGGATCCACGCTTTTTTTGCTCCTGATCTGTGTCAGTTTTTTCCTGCCGGAGCCCTGGAAAGCCGTCACCACGCCGTTGGTGGTGGCGTTGACACTTCTGTTGACAGTGGCCATGGACGCGGATCCGCAAACCCTTGGTTTGGCGAAGCGGCTGCTGAGCTTGCCCGTGATGCTCACGATTGGCTTGCTCTCCTATTCGCTGTATTTGTGGCATTGGCCCTTGTTGGTGATCGCGCGTTGGACCATTGGCGTGGAGGGGTGGACGCTGCCGTTGTTGTATGCGCTGATCGCGGTGGCCACTTGGCTGTCTTACCGCTATGTGGAAGCCCCTTTGCGCCGTGCCCGGTGGGCGGCGACGAACAGGACAACGATTGGCTATGGCATCGGCTCGGAGTGTGCGGCGGCGGGGATGTTGGTGGCGCTGCTGAGTCAGCCCACGAATGTGCTGTATTCAGGCACAAACAAAATCCCCTTTAGTCTAGGGAGCTTATCGGTGCCAGGCTCGGATATTACGGTGATGAATTGCGGCCGTTTTGATGAGCAAATTCTCAAGAGATGCCTGTTGGAGCCAAAGCAAGGTCAGTTCTCCATGTTTTTGTTTGGCGATAGCCATGCGGGCCACCTCTATCCGGCGATGGGTGAGGTGCGCGCCCGCACGGGAATGGGACTGGTGACATTCAATATGGCGGGAAACGCCCACCAGCCCTTTCCCGTGATCTCTTTCGGGAGCCGCCCTGGAAGCCAAAGCGGCAACAGCTATTTGGATCGCTTGCCCGCGAAGGGAAAAGAAGCCACGACGTTCTACAACTTGGTGTCCGCAAAGATGGAGAGAGGCGATGTCGTTGTGCTGGCGGCTGATTTGTATCGCTATTTCGATGTCAAGCAACCCGAGGCCGATGTGAAATTCATGAGCTGGAAAGCCGCGATCGCCAAACTGGCCAAGGATCTCGAGGGCCGAGGGGTTCAGGTGATTCTGTTCGCGCCCTTTCCCCGTTTTGAGGCCGGAGGTGGCCCCAACTGCGAACCCCAATGGTTTCGTCCCAAGATTCCCCCTTCCTGCCTGGTGAGCCTGCCGATGGAGGAGGTGGAAAGGGAGCGGCGGGGATTCGTGACGGCGCTCAAGCGTCTCGCGGCGGCACATCAGAATGTGTCTGTTTATGATCCGCTGCCGTTGTTTTGCCGCCCCAGCTGGGGCGAATGCCGCAACCATGATGGCCAAAAGGTGTTTTATTTGGATGGAGATCACCTTTCGCCAAACAGCGCGGCGATGATCGCCGACGATTTTGTCTCTTTTCTACGTGCGCGGGGGCTGGTGTCGCCCTGATCAAGCCACTCCTGAGGAGAGGGGGGCCCGTTGATTGTCTGGTTGGGGGGCGGTGCCGAGGAGCAGCTGGCGCAGGACTGTGATGACGGTCTCCTGCTGCTCGGCGGTGAGTTCGGGGAAGATGGGCAGGCTGAGCACCTCGGCGCAAAGGCGCTCGGTGTGGGGCAGGCTGCCACTGCTGTAGCCGAGATCGCGGTAGGCGGGCTGGCGGTGGATGGGAATCGGGTAGTAGATGATCGTGCTGACGCCGGCGTCCTGCAACTGTTGTTTGATCCAATCGCGGCAGCAGGCCTCCGGCAGGCCATAGGTGGCGCTGTCGGAGGCGGGAGCGCAGCGGCCACCACAGGAGGGCTGGCTGGCGGGGCAGGAGGCGAGACGGACCACGAATTGGTTCCAGCTGTGGCCGGGCGGGCCGGCTTCCGGCAGCAGCAGGCCCGGCAGATCGGCCAGTTCTTGGAGGTAGCGGGCGGCGATGGCTTGGCGGCGCTCCACCCACTCCGGAAGGTGGGGAAGTTTCACCTGGAGCACCGCGGCTTGCAGGGCGTCGAGGCGGCTGTTGTAGCCGAGGTCGGTGTGGAGGTAGCGGCGGGGCATGCCGTGCACCGCCAGCTCACGGATGGCCTGGGCCAGCTCGGCATCCCGACAGGTGATCGCGCCCCCATCCCCGCCGGCACCGAGATTCTTGGTGGGGAAGAAACTGAAGCAGCCCGCATCCCCCCAGCTGCCCACGGGACGGCCGGCCCAGCTGGCTCCCGTGGCCTGGGCACAGTCTTCAATCACCTTGAGCCCATGACGGGCGGCGATCGCACACACCCGCTCCATGTCGACGGGGCGACCGAACAGATGCACCGGCAGCAGCGCCCGGGTGGCGGGGGTGATGGCCGCTTCCAGCTGGTCGAGATTGATCAGGTAGCTGCTCTCCTCCACATCCACAAACACCGGCGTGGCACCCACGGCGCTGAGGGCGTCGGCGGTGGCGAAAAAGCTGAAGGAGGCGGGGATCACCTCATCCCCAGGGCCGATGCCCAGGGCCCGCAGGGCCAGGATCAGGGCATCGGCCCTGGGGATGAGGTGATCAC